>JAJOLC010000009.1 GCA_021129655.1 Minisyncoccota bacterium | reverse complement strand
CAGAAACCATCCCTTTCGGGACGGTCTTTCGTGTTGGCTGTGCGGGTGAGAGGAAATCTTTCATTACATGAACGGTGCAGGTTGTCGTCCTTTTTTCAAAAGTGCTGGCAACCTCTTCGATTCCTCACGAACAGTCTCCCAGACTTTTCTTCACTCCTCCCAGCAACAACAGAAACCATCCCTTTCGGGACGGTCTTTCGTGTTGGCTGTGCGGGTGAGAGGAATCGAACCCCCGACTACTGCTTGGAAGGCAGTCGTTTTACCACTAAACTACACCCGCAAACGAGAAGGCATATAAAAGTTTATTTTTATACATTCTTCGAGTGCAGCGGTTGAAAGCTTTTGCTTACACCCGCGATAATATTGTACCCTCAATACTACTTCACCACTTGAAGTCACACGATTCTAGCATATTGAAGCTATTTTTCAATGTAAAAGCCCCTGGCTGGGGGCTTTTACGATGTGGTGGGAAATACCAGAACATCTCTTGCATTTCCGCATAGCGCATTACCTCCGCTATATATCAATTATAGCATATGGGTTTATGTGGTTATTTAAATAAAATACCGGCAAGACTTAGTCTTGCCGGTATTTTAAAATAGAGAAGGCTTATTTAACTGCGTCCTTCAGAGCCTTTGCTGCTCGGAACTTTGGTACTCGCATTGCTGGTACCTGTACAGCTTCTCCTGTACGTGGGTTTCTAGCTTCTCGAGCAGCTCGCATCTTTGCTTCAAAGATACCGAATCCTGCTACTGATACTTGTGTACCATCCTTCATAGCTCCTTCGATGCTTTCAAATACAGCGTCAACTGCACGTTCTGCATCAGCTTTTGTAGTGTCTAGTACTTCGTGCACTTTACTGATGATGTCTGCTTTATTCATAGTTCTGAATTTTATTCTAAGGGCGATTAAATGTGTGATGAGCAGTGCTCAGTCACGAGGCCTGTTTAGTTGGCTTGAAAACATTATATATCAACGTATTTAAGCTGCAACGACTACACAAGACTATTTCATGTGGTGTAATAATTTAGTAGTATCTCATGGTCAACAGACAGGGGTAGGGTGTGTTGCTGATGAACTTATAATACCCTTATATATAACGCTTATATAGCAGAACCCTTATAGGGAAAAGAAAAAGTCAGTGACATAGAGTAGTCGCTGACTTTTTCGAAGCGTTGATAAATAGACTTATAATAACTATCTAGCGTAACTTATGACTCTGGTTTCTCTTATTACGTGAACTTTAATTTCACCCGGGTATCTAAGTTCTGACTCAATAGTGGTAGCAATCGTCCTTGCTAATTTGTTGGTTTCTAAGTCATTAAGACTATTTGGATTTACTAAAACTCTAATCTCACGCCCCGCAGCGATAGCAAAAGCTTTTTCAACTCCAGCCAGATTTGTAGCAATTTGCTCCAACTCAGTCAGTCGCTTGATGTAGTTTTCCATTGAGTCGCGACGGGCACCAGGGCGTCCACCAGAGATGGAGTCAGCCACCTGAACAATAATGGACTCGGGTGTTTCGTACGGATACTCCTCGTGGTGAGCACGCATAGCCAAGATGACTTCCTGATCCACTCCGTACTTTTCTAGAATTCTAATTCCGATTTCGACGTGAGTACCGGCCACCTCATGACTAACTGTCTTTCCAATATCGTGCAGTAGTGCGCCAGCTCTTGCGGTTGCGACATTAGCTCCAGTTTCTTCTGCAATAACAGCAGCGATATGAGTCATTTCCACTGAGTGCCATAATACGTTCTGACCATAGCTGGTTCGGAAGTGTAGGCGTCCAAGTATGGTTAGTAGATCGGGGTGTAGGTTAGGCACATTGGCTTCGTAGGCCGCCTTTTCACCTTGCACTCTAACAATTTTTCCTACTTCAGCTCGAGCTGCTTCAACTGCTTCTTCAATCTTGGCAGGTTGAATACGACCGTCTTTCAGCAGTGTTTCTAGTGCTACTCGAGCTATTTCTCGTCGGATAGGGTCGAAGGAAGAGAGTACGATATAGCCGGGAGACTCATCAACTAACACATCAGCTCCAGTTGCTCGTTCAAAGGCTCGGACATTACGTCCTTCTCGGCCAATAACCTTACCTTTAAGGTCCTCATTTGGTATTTCTACATGAGCTGTCATCAGATTTGGCGCAACGGTGTTACCGGCTCGATGAATAGCAGCCAGCAGGAGGTTCTGGGCCTGAACTTCATATTGTTCTTCACCAGCCCGTTGAATCTTTTGGATACGAGCCAAGATATCACCCTCTCTCTCATGCTCAACTTTCTTCACAATTTGTTCCAAAGCTTCGTCTTTGCTGAGATTGGCTACTTTTTCTAGTTTATGATCGGCCTCATCAACTCTTTCGTCTAGTCTAGATTTGATAGATTTGATTTGCTCAACCTTACCTTGCAGGGATTCTTTTTGTGAATCGATGTCTATTTGTCGACCATCAAGAAGTTCCTCACGTTTGGTTAGGTGAGTTTCTTTCTGGTCCAACTTTTCTTCTAAATGCTTCCGCTCAGCTTTGGCTTCTTTTTCGATATCTTTAGCTTTGGCTTCTGCTTCTTCAATAACCTCCAAAGACTTTTTTTCAGCTTCGATTTCTCGCTCTTTTATTCTAATTTCAATCGAGTTCTTCTTTGAGTGAGCGTGCAGGTAGCGCACTAAATATCCAGCTCCAATACCGAGAAATAAGGCCCCCGTAAGCAAAACAGTCAATATGATGGGTGGCATGACTTATATTTCTTAAATTGATTCGTAACAGTACATTTTGAACTGTACTAGACATATGCTTATTTGTAAAACGGGCGGAAGTGTCATAGACACTTCCGCCCGTCTAGTAATCGTTACCGATATATCTTATCTACAATACCGTATTTTTTAGCCTCATCTGCATCCATGAAGAAATCACGGTCTACATCCTTATGGATTTTGTCTAACTTGTGTCCAGTAGCTTTAGCCAGTATTTTATTTAGGCGCTCTCGAGTCTTAAGGATGTGTCGAGCAGTGATGTCGATGTCTGACGCCTGACCGTAGGCTCCTCCACTAGGTTGGTGAATCATAACTTCAGCGTTAGGTAGAATGAATCGCTTACCTTTTACTCCTTGAGAAAGAATCAATGACCCCATTGAGGCTGCTAAACCAACACAAACAGTCGCCACATCTGGCTTGATGTGGTTCATGGTGTCGATAATGGACAGTCCGGCTGTAACACTGCCTCCGGGAGAGTTTACGTATAGGAAAATATCCTTCTTCGGGTCATCAGCTTCTAAGAAAAGTAGCTGCGCCACAATTAGGTTGGCCATATAGTCTTCTACTTGGCCAGTTACGAATATAATCCTCTCTTTGAGTAGGCGAGAATAAATATCAAATGCCCGCTCACCTTGGGGAGTTTTTTCAACTACCATTGGTACAAGGTTTCCAGTTTCTGTGTTTACTGATTTCATAAATTGCTTAGGATTTCAAGGTTTAAATAATCTGCCAGCCAATAACTTACATGCAGGCTTTTATCGTACTTAATTCTCGCTATAAAAGCAAAGAAAAAAGGTGGCAATCAAAGATTGCCACCCCGTGTTGTGCTGTGACCGCTAGAGTTACGGCCGCCGTTTGATGCTTGGGCACCACCGGGCAGGATTTTCTCCGAGCACTTAACACATCTGTAAGGTGTCACGTCAAAATAAAAGAATCCATTCTCTTTTGAGAATGGATTCTTTTAACGCGGATGTTACTTCTCTTCCAGTAACTTCATTACTTTCTCGTTCAGTAGGACCGAAGCGACATATAGTTGTACTCGGTGCTCGTCAGCATCCTTGAATCGCTCCATGAGTTCTTCAGTTTGTTTCTTTAATTCGTCCGCATCAGGAGTCATGCCTTCCTTTTTTGCAATCTCATTCAGTACTAGTTGTAGCTGAGCTCGCTTTTCTGCTGCGGGTGTCCATTCAGCCACCAAGTCCTCTTTAGTTTTCTTGATATGGGTTAGATAGTCATCCATCTTAAGTTCTGACCGCTTCAAGTCTTCTTGCATCTGTGAGAACATTTGATTAATTTCTGAATCAATTAGAATTTGTGGCAGAGTGATTTCAGTTTTTTCAATAATTGCGTCAGTGATTGTTGCTCGGTGCTTAGCAGCATTTTCTTGTTTCTTTTCAATTTCGATATGTTCCTTCAGTTTAGCTTTGAAATCAGCAACAGTTTCAAATTGACCCGGCTGTCCAAGAGTCTTTGCGTATTCATCAGTCAGTTCTGGAAGGGGAGCAGCCTCTTTTTCAGCTTCCTCTGCTTTTGTTGCTTCTGATTCTGGAGTTGGTAGGTCAGCTTCACCGTCTTTGGCTTCGTCATTCTTTTTGGACAGTTCCTGCATCCTTTCGTAGGCTACCTTTTGCTTTTGGATTTCCTTCACTTTCTCATCGACTTCTTCGTCAGTAACTTCGTCCGCCGGACGGTCTTTGTTGATATCTTTAGCAATTTTGACGTAGTCAGGAACCTCAAAGGTTGGGATAACAGCTACTGTGATTGAAAACTCCAATGGGTTATCAGGAGCTAGTTTCTTCACTTCAATTTGTGGTTGACCAATGACTTCTAGTTTGTTCTCTTCTACGATGTGGGGGTATGAGTGAGCAATTGCTCGCTCCGCCATTTCTCCCAGAATGGTCATTTCACCCAAATGTTTTTCTAGTACTGGAGTCGGCACGTTGCCTTTACGGAATCCGTCTAGTTCAACGTTCTTACCAAGTGCTACCAAAGCAGCGTTTCGCTCGCTTTGCAGTTCTGCGTAAGGTAGTTCACCAGAAATTTTTATTTTAGAGTCTGGCAGCTCCTCTACTTTGAATGCAGTTTTAAAATCTACAGAATGTGAATGTGACATAATGCTGGCCAGTGTACGGAACTCTGAAAAAAATGCAACCAAAAAGGTGGGATTATCGAAGAGAATCCCACCTTTTGTTTTTATTGAGTGTGATTTTGTCTAAAATTCAGACAAGGCTGCTTCTAATTCAGCATCAATTGCTTCTAATTCAGCATCTAGTGAATCGAGATCTGTTGCTTCTAAGTCTGCCTCAAGTGCCTCGATTTCATCTGAAGTACTAACTGTGCTTAGTGTTTCAGCCTGCACTTCAGCTGTTGTGGTCTCAGGTTCATTGTTTTCTTCTGCTGTTGGACGCTCTACCTCTGGTGCAACAATTGGCGCTTCTGTTGTTAGGGTGCTGAACCAGTAATACATACCTCCCAAGATAACTACCAGTAGTACTGTCAGTATTAACAATATGGGGGTGCTTACTACTGAAGACTGTTCTTTTTCCTCAGTTTGAACTCCCGCGTTTTCCGGCATCTTCATTTCTTCGCCCTCAAAATTTGGAGCCTGAACCTCCTCGTTATTATTTTCTTCATTCATAGTTTTTTAATTAACAATTAATCAGTATGTGTAGATTTAGCTATCGGTCCGTCCAGCGTCGCCTACTCCATTACTTTCTTTATAATCTGCAACGGCAGCTTTTAAAGCCGTAATTGATGCTCTCAGTTCAGTGTGGGCTGTTTTCAAATAATCTCTAACTTCTGTATAGCTGGCTTTTACTGACGCCCAGCCCTCCTTCGCATTTTCAGAACCAACTGCGGCAGCTACTTCGTCATCAATGGTTGAGATGACTGCTAACGCGGCATCGATAGAGATTTGTGCCGATGCTAGTGCCGCTTCTGATTCAGTAGTGTCAATCCCGCGCTCTGCTAGTTTTTCAACTCGGGAACTAACCCGGTCGATAATATTTTGAATTCTTTCAATGGCTGCTTCCATTCGGTTACTCATGTTTGCAGCTAGATTCGTAATACGTTCTTGAGCTCTCTCTTGTAGTTGCGCTCGCTTTTCTTCCATCATCTCTTTGCGCTCTTCAGCCTTTCCTTCCATTTCGGTTTTACGTTCTTGCAGCTGCTCTCTATGGTCTGCTACATTGCTTTCAAATTCATCTTTTCTTTCCATTACCCGCTCCTGTTTAGCAGCAGACTTAGCTTCAAACTGTGCTCGCTTTTCTGCTGGAGTAAGTGAACTATCTGAAGATTCGTCCTCTTCGCTTTCCTCGTCTTCCACCGCGTCACCTTCAGTGTTAGTGGTACTTTCTTCTGTAGTAGTTTCGTCTGTTTCTTGAGCAAAAACTAGGGCAGATCCAGCAAAAAGCATTAACATAACTACGTGGGCAGTAATAATATTTGTAAGTATTTTCATATTTTTAATAAACGTAACTGATTAATTGTTTTACGTATCTTAAAGTATAGCGCCGCTGAGGGATAAACCTCAGCGGCGCTATACACAGTTAGCTGTATTACAACTTACTTACTTTCTTTGTACATGTCGCAACTTTTAACAAAAGCTTCTTTTGCTATAGCTGCGTTACCCCACTCACCTATAGAAACTTCTTTATTTTGAACTTTTTTGTAGGTTTCAAAGAAGTGAGCCATCTCCTTGATAAAGTGCTTATTTAGGTCTTCTAGGTCTCGTAATTCGTCAAATCGAGGATCATCAACTGGCACCGCTACTACCTTGTCGTCTCGCTCACCACCATCAATCATTTCCATAATCGAGACTGGCCGCGCTTTGACCAAAATTCCCGGAGCTAGCGGGTAAGTAGTGATAAGTACAACATCTAAAGCATCACCATCATCAAATAATGTCTGAGGAACAAAGCCGTAGTCAAAAGGGTAGTCTTGAGCAGTATGCATCACTCTATCAAGAGCAATGATACCGGTGTCTTTGTCAATTTCGTATTTATTCTTAGAAAATTTAGGAATCTCGATGATAACGTTCATTTCGTCAGCTGTTCCTGGTGGAATATCGTGTAGTAAGTTCATAATTATTGTTTGAATATTGTAAAATAAGGTGAGATTATCCTAACATGAGTAGTTTGTAGGTTCCAGGAATATTTTGAAGGTAGATAAAAGGCCGGCACCCTTCGGGTGCCGGCCTTTTGTTCAACTAAACTAGTCTTTTTTTTCTTCTTCCACCTTCACTTCCTCAGTTGTTTCTTCCTTACCCTCAACCTCAGGACTTTCTGTCTCTGCTAGTTGAGCCTCAGCTTCTTCCGGGGTATCAACTTCATCCGCTTCATCAGAGTCTTCTGTAACGTCTCGGTCTTTAGTGTCCTCGTTTTCTTCCAACACCTCCTCAAGTTCAGGTTTGGTGGTGGTGGCATCCTCATTCTCTACTGTATCGTCATCAGCCCCGACTGCTGAGTCGATAGGAGCTTCGATGTTTACTTTTCCGTCAGCATCAGCCTCAGCCAGTTCGTCTCCAGTAGTTGCAGAAACAATATCAATCTTCCAACCAGTTAGCTTTGCTGCTAGGCGTACGTTTTGTCCACCTCGTCCAATAGCTAGTGACTGTTGGTCACCTGCCACTTCAGCAATAGCATGTCCACGTATACCTTCTTCTTCATTAGGTTCCTCTTGAATTTTAACCTCCATAACCTCAGCCGGAGACAAAGAATCCTCAATAAACTCAATGATGTCTGATGACCATTCGATAATGTCTATTTTTTCTCCCCCCAGCTCACTCATTACTGTAGAAACTCGGACTCCTCTTTGCCCAACTAGTGATCCAACCGGGTCTAGGTGTTCATCGATTGCGTGGATGGCAATTTTGGTACGAGCACCAGCCTCACGGGCAATAGCCTTAACTTCAAGCGCTCCTGATTGTAGTTCCGGAGTTTCGATATCAAATAAAGAAATCAAGAAATCTGGGTGTGAGCGAGATAGTTTAAGGAAAATTCCTCGAGGAGTTTCCTCGACAGCTAGCAAGATGGCTCGAATTCGTTCTCCCGGCTTGAATCTTTCGCCTGGGATTTGCTCCTCGTAAGGCATGATAGCGGTAACACGACCGAGATCAACGTATAGATTTCCCCGTTCAAACCGCTGTACTTGACCATTTACAATATCGCCAGCCTTTTGTCCGAACTCAGCCAGAGCTGATTCTTTTTCTGCTTCACGAATCTTTTGCATAATAACTTGCTTGGCAGTCTGAGCAGCAATACGTCCGAAATCATCCTTAGGTTCAAGTGGAAATATCATTTCTTCCTCTAATTCAACATCTTTCTTAATCATTTTGGCGGTGGTAATCATGATGTGCTTTTCTTCATCAAAACGCACCTTTTTCTCTTCCTCCTCATCCACTTCAGCGCTTTTGTCAGACTCTACAACGATTTCTTCACCGTTCTCATCTAGTTCCGGTTCTGGCTTTAGCATTGTTTCATCAACCACAATCTTTATTTGGTTGAAAACTGTAGTACCAGAATCCATATCAAATTCACAGGTGACAATTTGTCCCCGCTTCCCAAATTCTTTTTTGTAAGCAGTAGCTAGTGATTGTTCGATTGCATCAATCATCTTGGCACGAGGAATTCCTCGCTCTTCTTCCATTTCCCCTAGCACTGAATTAATTACTTTTAGGTCAAACATAATATATTTTGTTATTTAGTTAGCTGTTTCTGTGTAAATCATGGTAGGTGATACAGAAATACAGCCAACGTTGTTTATTTAATTGTCTTAATTTTCCTACAAATACTGCTCGGCCGTAGGCCGAGCAGTCATTCGTCAGATATAAACAGTGTACTGGTTTGGTTAAAAAAGTCAAAACTATACATATAAAGTGAATAGCTAGGACCGCAACTAGTGGGCCGATGCTATAATACTGGTAACAAGTACCGGAGGTGGGGTTATTGTTTTTATGTAAGTGGACTGCTTTGAAGGTTTCGGTGATTAAGACTTAAGAAAAGTCCAGATCAGGAGACAGATTCAGATATTGTCACTACGTTCCTTTCATCATTTAATTTTTTACTACTGTGCGTATTCAAGACGAACAACTCAAGCGTTTCATCCTTGATGCTGGCCTAATCACCAAGACGGATATTGTCTCAGCTGAGAAAAACGCTAAAGAAGAGGAGAAAACCCTTAGCGAGGTGTTGATTGCTCATGGTCATATGACCGAAGATGACATGCGCCGAGTGGAGTCTTACGTTTTAGGTATCCCTTTCGTGTCTCTTAAAGATATGAAGATTGATTTTGAAACACTGACTCTAATCCCTGAACCAGTAGCCCGCACCCATAACATTATTGCCTACAAAAAGGATAAGACCACCCTGGAGGTAGCCATGCTCGACACTGCTGATTTACCAGCAATCGATTTCATTAAAAAGAAGGTTGGTCTAAAAATACAGCCTCGTTTGACTGATACAGAGTCAATGCGCAAGGCTCTTCAGCAGTATCAAAAAACTCTGAAAGATGAGTTTGGAGACCTTATTATGAAGGATGCTTCAGAGTTAAAAGTTCTTCAAGAAGAGGGTAATGAAGCTAGTGCAAAAGAGCTGAAGCAAATGGCTGAAGATTTGCCAGTAGTTCGTATCGTGGATACTTTGCTACGTCACGCTATTATTCAAGGTGCTTCTGATATCCATATAGAGCCAATGGAAGAAGAGGTGTTGGTTCGATATCGTATTGATGGAATTTTGAATGACGCCATGAAGCTGCCTAAAATTGCATCTGATAGTATCGTGGCTAGACTAAAGGTTCTTTCGCGACTAAAGCTTGATCAAAAAAGATTGCCGCAAGATGGCCGTTTCAAGATGGACATGGATGGTCAAAAAGTAGCCTTTCGAGTTTCTATGCTACCGACCTTCTTCGGGGAAAAGGTGGTGATGCGTCTTTTGCGAGAGAATCGAAGTGGCTTCTCTTTGGAAGGGATTGGTTTTCATGGCAATACTTTGGAGCGTATCCATAAAGCAACCAGAGCTACGACCGGTATTATATTGGTAACAGGACCAACCGGCTCCGGTAAGTCGACCACACTTTATACTATTTTAGATATTTTAAATACTCCCGAGGTGAACATTTCAACTATTGAGGATCCGATTGAGTATCAAATGGCTCGAGTAAATCAGTCTCAAGTAAAGCCGGACATTGGATTCACTTTTGCGGCTGGTCTCCGCTCATTAATGCGTCAGGATCCGGACGTAATCATGGTTGGAGAAATTCGTGATGAAGAGACTGCTAGTTTAGCCATTAACGCAGCTTTGACTGGTCACTTGGTATTGGCAACTATTCACACCAACTCAGCATCCGGAACTGTAGCGCGTCTGATAGATATGGGAGCTGAACCTTTCTTGCTCGTTTCAACACTAAAGGTAGCTGTCGGTCAACGGCTAGTACGACGGTTGTCAGACGACAAGGTGCCTTATACTTTGTCCAAGGCAGAAAAAGCCGAGCTAGAAGATAAGGTGAATATGGACAAAATATTAGAGGCTCTTGTGGAGGAATCTATCGTAAAGAAAGGTGCTACCTGGAATGATGTGACCTTCTACCATCCGAAGGAGAATGGAGAAACGGAAGATGGATACAAAGGAAGAATGGGTATTCACGAGGTGCTCGAGGCGTCATCTACAATCAAAGAAATGGTCATGGCAGACAAAACAGGTGATGAGATTGAAGAGCAGGCTCGCCAAGAGGGAATGCTGACCATGCTTGAGGATGGTGTTTTCAAGGCGGCTCAAGGAATGACCAGTATTGAGGAGGTGTTAAGAGTTATTAACGAATAGTATTATGGAAACCTTCACGTATACAGGGAAAGATCGAGAAGGGAAAGAAGTTACTAATACAGTATCTGCAGATGACCGTTTCGGGGTTTATGCAATAGCTCGTGGCCTGGAGCACACCGTCTCTTCAGTCGAAAAAAATTCCAAATTTAATCTCAGTCAACTTCTAAATATTGAGAAGCTAAATTATAAACTCAGTCGGGTAAAAGACGATGAGTTAATTATGGTGACCAGAAATATAGGGTCGATGATGACAGCTGGCCTGACGGTTTCTCGAGCCTTGTCTGTGATTGAGCGACAAAGTACGAACCCTCGTCTTAAAGGTGTAATGAAACAGTTGGTTGAGAAGATAAACCAAGGAGATTCTTTTTATGAGTCGCTGAGTAAGTTCCCGGAAGTGTTTGATGATTTATATGTTTCCATGATTAAGGCCGGGGAAGAGAGTGGAAACATGGCAGAGTCACTGCAGACCCTGTCTCTGCAAATGGAGAGAGCTAATACTTTAAAAAAGAAAATAAAGGGAGCAATGATTTATCCGATTATTGTGATGATAATTATGGTTATTATTGGAATTCTCATGCTGATTTATGTGATGCCAGAAATAACTAGCGTGTTCGAGGGAATGGGTAAAGATTTGCCTGCCACGACAGCCTTCTTGATTAGCGCCAGTAACTTCATGGTGGCCCACACTTTATCGGTGATTGTTGGAATGATTGCTGTAGTTCTTGGTTTTGTTCGATTACTTAAAACTAAGTGGGGCAAGATATCTACATCTTGGTTAATACCTAAGCTTCCAATTGTTGGAACTCTTGCCAAGGAAGCCAACTCAGCTCGAACAGCTCGAACTCTATCTTCTTTACTCAACTCCGGAGTAGACGTTATTCAGTCAATAGAAATCACCGAAGAGGTGTTACAAAATGTTTACTATAAAGAAATTCTGGCCGAAGCAGCAGTTAGAGTAGAAAAAGGTACAGCCTTGTCAGAAGTATTTATTGAAAGAAAAGATTTGTACCCAATCTTAGTAGGAGAAATGATATTGGTTGGGGAAGAGACTGGGCAAATTGCCGGCATGCTCGGAGAGTTGGCTGTATTTTATGAAACTGAAGTAGAGAGAAAAACCAAAGATTTGTCTACCATTATAGAACCTTTGCTCATGGTGGTTATTGGCGGTTCAGTTGGATTCTTTGCTCTCGCAATTATTGGTCCAATTTATTCAATTTCTGATGGTCTCAGTTAAAATATGAATTATCGATCTGCACAAAAATCAGGCTTTACACTAGTAGAAGTTATTTTTGTAGCAGCTTTATCCGCCCTTATATTTGGAGCCTTGTTTGGTTCATTTACCTATACTTTAAAATTAATCAACCTCTCAAGAGCAAAACTCAGCGCCCAATCGGTAGGAAATGACAGGATGGAGTATTTTCGTTCGTTGCCATATAACGACGTTGGAACGGTGTCAGGAATCCCTTCTGGGGCAATCCCTCAAAACAGCACAACCACTTTGAATGGAATCGTTTTTTCTGAACGAGTGTTAGTCGAGTACGTGGACGACCCTGCAGATGGTTTAAATATAGCTGACACTAATGGCATACCTTCAGATTATAAGAGACTTAAGCTCGAGTACACTTGGGAGATGGCCGGCGCTACCAGCAGCATATTCTTACTTAGCAGCATTGTCCCTAGATCAATCGAAACAACCGCCGGCGGAGGAACAGTTAGGGTTAATGTTATTGATGATAATTCAGCTTTATTGCCTGGGGCTACGGTAAGGCTTGTTAATAGTTCTAGCACCGCCCCGATTGATGTGACAAAGACGACTGATAGTAACGGAGCTGCACTTTTCTCTGGGGCACCCGCGGACAGTAATTATGAAGTGTTTGTAACCGCTGTCATCTCCGGGGATACGTACTCATCTGCTCAGACCTATGTAGCAACAACTTCAAATCCAAATCCTTCAGTCGCCCCTTTTGCTGTACTAGAAGCTGATATATCAACGTTAACTTTCCAGATTGGTGAGTTGAGTGATTTAGAGATTCTTACCAGGTCAGTAATTAGTGAAGATTCTTTGTTGGAAGATTTTGATGACTTACTCAGTGTTGATTCCTATACTAATGTGGCTATATCAGCCGATGATTTGGTTCTAGATTATGTGGCGGGCGCCTACTTGCCTAGCGGGGAAGCTTATTTGGGGCCAATTACACCAGTGCCACTGCTGGGGTGGTCAACTGTCCGAGTCGCATCCATATTGCCATTTAACACTTCTCACAAAGTGCAGTTTTATACCGGTGTTTCAGGTGGACCATATGTTTTAATTCCTGATTCTGATATGCCAGGCAACAGCGTAGGTTTTACCGATACAATAATTGATGTTGCTATGATTGACCCATCTACCTATCCTACAATTTTTGTCGGAGCTTCTCTGTTTACGGCAGACACAGCCATTTCACCAACCATAGATGAAATAGAAGTGTTTTATCAACAGTCAGAAACCGTATTATCAAATGTTGCTTTTGATATACGAGGGAATAAAACAATTGGTACTGACTTAAGCGCTTTACCAATCTACAAGTATAATGAATCTTCAACCACGGATGCTTCTGGGTATACCGTGCTGCCAGACCTAGAGTTTGATACCTACACAGTTACTCCACCAGCTGGGTACGACATTGCTTCAGCCTGTCCAGAACATCCTTTTGTTCATCAGGCTGGGATAGACGGAAGTCTTAGATTAGAACTAGTGGCTAACGCCGCCGAAACCTTGCGAGTGTCAGTCGTTAATAGTTTGGGTCAGTCAGTTCCCGGAGCATCAGTTAATGTGACCAGGTCAGGCTATGATGTCACCCTTGTGACTAATACATGTGGTCAAGTATTCTTTACTGGCGGCATTAGCCCCGATACAGATTATGTGATTGATATTAGTGTGCCTGGTTATTCCAATGTAAATGTTGATCCGTTCGAAATTAATGGTGACACCGTCACTTCGATAACTCTCTTCTAGATTTTTATGAAAGCATCACGCCTAAAAAATAATCAAGGAATGACACTGGTTGAAGTGGTGGTAGTTGTAGGAATTTTCACTGTATTGTCCTTAGGAATTTCTACAAGTGTTACTAGTTTGTATAAAAATAATTCTTACGCTATCTCTCAGGCTGAAGAGATAGACAATGCTCGACGCGGAATGACTCAGTGGAATCGAGATGTTAAAGAGATGACTACAGCTGAAGATGGAACTTATCCAGTGGCAGTCATTGAAGAGCACAGGTTTGGTTACTACAGTGACACTGATCAAGATAGCTCCGTAGAGTATGTAGAGTATGTTTTGGCTACAACTACCTTAACGAAGTACAAATACAACGCCACTGGTACACCGGCCGCCTACTCCACTACAACGCCTGACTCAATAGAAACACTATCTTTATATGTACAAAACATTAATGAAGCCACCTCAACTTTTACATATTTTGATAATGCAGGTTTACAACTTAGTTCGACCTCACCGATAGTAGATGTAAAATATATAAAGGCACAGATTATTGTTAACATAGACATTGCCCGTTCTCCTGGCGAGTTTATGCTTAGGTCGAGTGTTGCTCCTCGTAATCTGAAAGATAATTTATAAATATGAATTTAGTTAAAAGTAAAAATAAGGGCGACAAACTAAACTCAGGCTTCATGCTGGTTCTTGTCCTTGTGATGGGTAGTATTTTTGTGGTTATCATGAGTTCATTTGTTGGGTATGTCGTTACTCAAAATCAGGTTATTAATTTTAGAATTGAACAACAAAAAGCAACAGATATAGCTGAGGCTGGTCTTAATTATTACAAATGGTATCTGGCACATAATCCAGACGATGTGACTGACGGAACAGGTCTGCCTGGACCCTACGTACACCAATACTTTGATCCAGAAGGCGGTGCTGTTGGTGAGTTCTCTCTCAGTATCGCCAGCAGTACTTATTGCGGTTCAGTGGCTTCTATAGACGTAGAGTCAACGGCTTATACATATGAGGACCCTACTGCCGTATCGGTGATTAGTGCTCGGTACAACAGGCCGACCGTAGCTGAGTATTCTTTTATTACCAACGGTGCCGTGTGGTATGGCAGCGACAGGATTATCACGGGACCAGTTCATTCAAATCAGGGGATTAAAATGGATGGGTCGCATAATTCTTTTGTAGGTAGTGGTCTAGCTGACTGGAGCTGCACTAGTTCTTTTGGCTGTAGTCCAACCATAACTGTGGATGGTGTTTATACTAGTACTGCCAATGCTACACCTGGACTATTTTCTTTCCCTGTCTCTCCCGTGGACTTTGCCGGTCTTACTTTGGACCTGAGTGACATGAGGACAAGAGCACAAAATAATGGAGGAATTTATTTCGGACCTTCTGGAGTGTCAGGCTATAGAGTTGTGTTCAATGGTGACGGAACAGTTACAGTTTATGAGGTAGATTCTACGTTATCGTATTGGGCGCTCTCGTCATATGAAGGGTGGCATACTGACGAGAGGAACGTGATGAATGGTACTACCCTTAGGTCAACTCAGACCATAAACAGCAACTGCCCTTTATTGTATTTTGAAGACAAAGTTTGGCTAGAGGGGGACATTTCACAAAAAGTAACTATAGCAGCAGCAGATTTATCTTCTGGCGCCCAAACAAATATTGTTCTCAGTGATAATATTCAATATGTTCCAGGTTCTGGTGCTGGTTTGCTTGCAATAGCTGAAGATGATATTGATGTGGGACTGGTTGTTCCAACTGATATGCGAACTGATGGTATATTCGTTGCTCAAAACGGAAGGTTTGGCAGAAATCACTATGCAACTGCTTATTTAACAGCTTCACTTGACCCCTATGTATGCAGGAATTCCTTGACCAGGTTTGGTAGTGTGGTTTCAAATGGTCGTGTAGGTACAAGATGGACCGGAACCACAGCTTGTGGAACGTATGCTTCAGGATTTGGGTTGCGAACTACTTCTTTTGATGTGGATCAAGTAGATTCTCCTCCCCCTTTAACTCCAGAAACTTCTGATGTCTATACATTTGATGACTGGAGACAAGAGGGGTAAAAAGAGGCTGTGAACTTTGTTCACAGCCTCTTTTTAGACATGTTACAATTTGTCTAATATGAAAAAAACTGTACCGCTCGTTGTTGGTAACTGGAAACTTAACCCCGTAACCATGTCTGACGCCTCTGATTTAGCTCAAGCAACTGCCCGAAAGCATAGAAAAACTTCAGACGCATATGTTGCAATTGCTCCCCCGGCTACATATTTAGCTGAAGCTGGAAAGAAAATATGTAAAAGTACTGTTTCATTAGCCGCTCAAGATGTGTCTGTAAACAATATGGGTGCGCATACAGGAGAAGTATCGATTATGCAGTTGCGGGATTTGGGTGTGGAGTTTGTTATTATCGGACACTCAGAGCGTCGGGCAGCCGGAGAGACTAATGAAGAGGTGCAGAAAAAAACCCTTATAGCACTTAAACATCGGCTAGTACCAATCGTCTGTATTGGAGAAAGGGAGCGTGATGATCAAGGGAATTTTTTTACTTTTATAGAAAAGCAGCTACGAAGTTTAGGTAAAGTTTTAACCTCAGCACAAATTAAAAAAGCAGTAATTGCCTACGAACCAATCTGGGCTATCGGTACTGGAGACACTGCTACTGCCGATGACGTAAAAGAAATGCAGTTATTTATTGAGAGTGTGCTTACGAAAATCTACGATCGACCAACCGCTAAATCAGTGCGATTGCTCTATGGTGGATCTGTAAAGCCTGGAAATGCGGCGATACTACATACGGAAGGTGGAATGAAGGGTTTTTTGGTGGGCGGAGCTAGTCTGAAGGTAGATGATTTTGCTGCTATCGTAAAAGCAGTTAGCTAGACTATGAAAAAAATTACCGAGGCGAGTGACTTAAAAGGAAAGTTCGTGTTATTGCGAGCTTCACTTAACATTCCTCTAAAAGATGGAAAGATACGTAACCTCTTTCGACTAGAGCAAGCTTTGCCAACTCTCCGTTATCTACATGAGCAAGGAGCAAAAGTTATTTTGTTAGGTCATATCGGACGAAAGTCAGATGAAACACTAAAACCTGTCTACAGTGAGCTGGAAAAATACTTACCTATTCACTGGGGTGGGTTCGTAACAACTGAAGGTTTTAGACAGCGTAGGGAACTGATGCAGGATGGCGACATCCTGATGGCAGAAAATCTACGACAAGATGAAAGAGAAAAAAGTAATGATGATGAGTTTGTAGGCCTACTGGCTTCACTTGGTGATATTTTTGTAAACGATGCTTTTGCTGCGGCTCATCGAGAGCATGCTTCTACTTACGGTCTCGCTCAAAAATTACCAGCTTATGCGGGGCTGACTTTTACCGAAGAGGTAAATGAGTTGTCAAAAGTAATGGAGCCTAAATCACCGTCTCTGTTCTTGCTTGGTGGATCCAAGTTTGATACCAAGATGCCCCTGATAGAAAAGTACATGGATATATATGACAGTGTATTTATCGGCGGAGCAATCATGAGTGACGTACTGAAAGCACTGGGTTATGAGGTTGGTCAATCACTAGTATCAGATGTGTCGCTTAAGGGTAAAGACTTTCTGAAGAGTAAAAAACTAATTTTACCAATTGATGTAATAGTAGATGGTCCAGACGGACAGCAAACCAAAACTATAGACAAAGTCACTTCTGAAGAAAAAATATTAGATTGCGGGTCCATGACTGTAGATATGTTGGCGACCTATATCGAAAATGCCAAAACTATTCTTTGGAACGGACCTTTTGGGGCTTATGAAATGGGGTATACACAAGGCACAGAAGTTACTGCGCGGAGAGTAGCCGCCGCTGATGCTTTCACGGTAATAGGAGGAGGTGACACCGTAGCGGCAGTTGAGAAACTAGAGATAAATGAAATGTTCGGGTTTGTTTCAATTGGTGGCGGTTCAATGCTTGCTTTTTTGGAGCATGGAACAACACCGGTGATTGAGTTGTTAAAATAACCATTTCTGCTAGTGTGGGAGAGAGTCCGTTCTTGAAACTACATGGAGCCTTATTGTGGTAGATGAAGCAAAGAGACCTTTTGAAGAAGGTGATGTTGTTTTTACAAAGGAAAACGAAAATGAGTTAGAGTTAATCTCAGCGGGGACC
>JAJOLC010000046.1:9476-18993 GCA_021129655.1 Minisyncoccota bacterium | reverse complement strand
TGAACCTTCTCGAGTGCTCGAACTAGCTCTCTCTTTTTGTGATCCCACGGGGAATCGAACCCCGATTTCATGGATGAGAACCATGTGTCCTAGCCGTTAGACGATGGGACCAATACTCTAATCATGACCTGTTGTCAGTTGATTGGTGCGAATATTTATAACAAATTAGACAGGAACAGGGAAGCCTAGTTATGGAGGAAGTCCCTGATACTTGGTCGGCTATCTTGGTTTTCCACATAGACGCCTGTATTACTGTGGTATTCTATAGATACATAGTAATTATTAGTAATATACACAGACTTGGGATTTTTTGGAAAATTATTTGGTGGCGGTGATAATGAAGCTGAAGTAGAAAACACAGCTGTTGACGCAACTGAAGAAGTAGCCAACGAAGCAGCTGGTGGTGCATGTAGTATGTGCACAGAAGACCAGAAATGCGCCCAACATTCAGTTCCCGAAGGTTCCGAATCAGAGGATGCATGCAATATGTGTGCAGAGAATAAAACATGTGATTCTTGTTCAGCAGGAAAAAGCATGAATGAGAACAATCTAGACGCTTAGTCTAACAAGATGAATTAATTCTAAAAAGCTCCTTCGGGAGCTTTTTAGTGTTAATTAGTGGTTCTCATTGAAGACTTTATGTCGAAACGAGGATTCACCTTTTTTCCGGGATTGAAAATATCACTTGGGTCAAAGATGCTTTCAGTTTCTTTAAATAAGTTGAGCATCTTTTTACTAAACATTTTATTAAGGTGTGGAGTACGAATAATTCCATCGTTATGCTCTCCACAGATATTACCTTTGAACTTAACTGCTGTGCTGAAGAACTTCTCTGACATTTTCTCCACTAAGGCAGGAGTGGTTTGATTAGTGAAGTCTAAAAGGGGATAGAAGTGGAAGTGACCGTTACCGCCATGACCATGAACTGCTGCTGTGACATTGAATTCCTTAAGCAGAGCTTTAATTCTTACAAAGAATTTAGACAAATTCTCCGGCGGTACTGTCATGTCTTCTAGGAAAGCAGCCGGTCGTTTGGTCTTATCTTGGAACTTTGAGAGAGTGTAACTAGCACGCCTAATTTGCCAGTACATTTCTGACTCGATAGGATTTGTTACTAAGCGTGCCTTGACCTTTTCTTCGCTGAGACTTTTAGCAATTTTTATAGGGTCATGCTTCTGGGTAGTCTCTTCATCTAGAGTAACTAGTACGATGAACTCAGGAATCTTACGTCGGAATCGTACATGGTACGTGGTGTACATCTGGAACATTACTTTGTAGTACAAAGATTTGTCTAGTCGGTCTTTGAAAAAACTAGGGTTGCGTAGAGCTAGGTCGAAGGTTAATGCGTCAAATATTTCAACGTTTATGGGATTGTATTTTAAAGCTTTTGAAATACTCTCGGCAGCATTTTCAAGATTAAAAATTGGCAGAGCGATAAGACTGGTGTTCTCTGGAATCGGTAGAGCTCTTAAGGTGAGGTGAGTGATGATGCCGATAGTTCCTTGGCTACCAGCTATGAGTTGAGTCAGGTCAAAAGTCCCGACTCCTTTTTTGAACTTTGCAATTCCTTCGGGGACAACCTTCCAGAGTGGGTAACCAGCGCTGTTCTTAGCAGTTTCAGGCTTGTTGGCTTTTATCTCCTTTTCATTTTTGCTGATAAGAGCAAAAACCTCCTTAGCAATGCGGGAGTGTTCATGGTTCTGTTTGATTAGTATCTTAAACTCTCGGTAACTAAGAGGTTTGATGGTGTAGGTATGACCATCGTGTAAAACAACGTCTAATGATTGAATCCATTCTGAACAGTGCCCGTGACGAAGTGAGTCAGGGCCAGCTGCGTTGTTGGCTATAGAGCCCCCAACACTACAGATGTCTTTTGAGGCAGGATAAGGAGGTAGGTAAGCATCGTGCTCTTTTAGCTTCTTTTCTACGTTTTTCCACATTGCACCGGGGTCACAGGTAAAAGTGATAGCCTTTTTCTTCACCGTAACATCACCAACTTTGTTTAGGTGAGCGCACATGTCTATTACAACTGAGTCAGTTAGGGAGCCTCCGCCGAGGCCGGTGCCTGCTGCTCGAGGAGTAAGTGACAATGATTCAAAACGTTCGGTTTCTTTAGCAATAACCTTGGTGGCAATTTCTACATCGTGACGATTTTTTGGCTGGATGACAACCTGTGGTCGAATGCTAAAAATACTTTCATCAGTACTGTAGGCATCGAGTAGCTTCTTGCTGGTTGAGATGCCACCACGAAATCCAGATTCACGAAGAATCTTCTCAATTAGGAGGTGACCAAGCGGATTTCGCTTCACTATCGGAGTAGGAGTTATTTTGGCTGCTGCCTTGCGTACAGCTTTGGTTATCTTAGTCTTGTTGGCTGCTTTTTTCTTTTTTACAGGGGTCTTCCTAGCCACAGCCTTTTTGGCTGGAGTACGTTTAGTAATAGACCTTTTGGTGGTCGTTGAGGAACGAGACATTCTGTATAGTATACACGTATGAAGAGACACGAGCCGATGTTTTTTCACACCTAGTTTTTGGTATGAAAAAGCCGCTTAAGCACAAAGTGTTTAAGCGGCCCGAATTAAGTGTTAATTGGAGGAAGCAACCAATTGTTCTGTCTCGTCAGAAACCACAATGATTAATTCCCAATTAGCAACCAACATGGTGTTGGTGGAGTCTATGATTTCTGTTTCGTATGTGAAATTTAGACTTCTCCAAAAACAATTTTCAATTGCATGTTTCTTGCTAGAAAGGTCTTCCAGATTCTTTTTAAGAATTACTGCACTGGCGAACTTTCCACTGGTCTCGTGAATTCGTTGTTGAGTATCTGCCACTGCGCCTCTTAACATTTCTTTGAGGTTTGCAAAGTGGCAGGCAGAAATAGGTGCTTGGCCCAGAGAATCGTTGTTGTCTGTAACAGTTACACTCATTGAGCAAAGTTGCTCTTGAGGTCGTTCTGTTGCGTTCGAAGCTAGGTCAATCATTTCTTCTAGCGACATGTTTACTGACGGCTGCATGGGACTTCCTCCATTAGTTAAAGAACGGTGTTGCGGCTCGTATTATAGGTACGATATTGCGATATGTCAAGACTATAATTAACTATGTTATTGTTATCCGCATATGACACAAGACCGCGCGCTAGACATTCTGAAGACGGGTGCAAATGTATTTTTAACTGGTGAACCGGGGGCAGGTAAGACATACGTAATCAATCAATACGTCGCTTGGTTGGAGGCTGCCGGACTGAACGTTGCTGTGACAGCATCGACCGGTATTGCAGCTACTCACATTGGAGGGCTGACGATTCATTCGTGGAGCGGGGTAGGTATTAAGGATTTTCTGACCCCCCAAGACTTGGAAATTATCACTACTAAAGAAAGAATAGTTAAGCGAGCTAAAGCAGCGCAGATTCTTGTGATAGACGAAATCTCCATGCTTGATGGAAAAATATTGGACATGGTAGACCAGGTGCTGCGTACAGTTCGGCAAAGTGAAGAGTCTTTCGGCGGAGTACAAATTGTCTGCATTGGAGACTTTTTTCAACTTCCTCCAGTTACTAGGCGGGGCGATGTTATGCGTTATGCTTTTGAGTGTAATGCTTGGTTAAATATGAAGCCGTTGGTTTGTTATATAACAGAGCAGTATCGTCAAGAGGATGAAACTCTTCTCGGCCTACTTGGCTCAATCCGTCGTAACGAAATCGAAGAAGATCACTACACCTTGCTGAACGAGCAAAATGAAATTGCTTTCGAGCAAATAGAACCAACTCGACTTTATACTCATAATGCTGATGTGGACGAGGTTAATAGTCAGAAGTTGTCAGAGTTGCCAGGCTCACCCAAGAAATACCAGATGGAAGGAAAGGGTAGGAAACAACTGATAGAGGGGTTAGCCAAGAACTGTTTGTCTCCTGAAATGTTGATGCTTAAGGAAGATGCGATGGTGATGTGTACAAAAAACAATTTCGAAGAAGGTTACGTTAATGGAACTCTAGCTCGAGTGATTAGATTTGATGAAGGGTTTCCGGTAATCGAAACTCTTGAAGGTAGGGAAATAGTAATGAAGACAACCACTTGGGAAATGGCTGAGGACGGAAAAATCTTAGCTTCCATTGAACAACTTCCTTTGCGACTGGCTTGGGCTATTACTGTTCATAAGAGTCAGGGTATGTCGCTTGATGCAGCTGAGATAGATTTATCAAAAGCCTTTGTATATGGTCAGGGCTATGTGGCTCTTTCACGAGTACGTTCTCTAGATGGACTTAAGGTGCTTGGGATGCACCCGAATGCTTTGCAGGTAGATCCGAGGGTGGTGCTTCAGGACACAAAGTTTCATAAGGAATCTACCGCAGCTGAAGATGCTTTTATTGCCATGGAAGACAAGGAGGTGGAAGAGATGCACGAACGATTCGTAGTAGCCAGAGGAGGTAAGTTGCCTAAAGATGATGAAGTTGGTTTGGTGCGAAAAAATTCTACTACGAAGGTGCACGCCGAGAGTACCTATATTTTAACTAAGGATTTGCTACTTGAGAATAGGGGAGTAAGAGATATCGCAAAGGTACGTTCAGTTACGGAGACTACTATCTGGACTCATATCGAAAAATTGGTATCAGACTCACAGTTGGTGTCTAGTGATATTGCTCACCTAGAACCTTCAGATATAGATTGGAAAGAAGCTCGCAAAGTGCTTGATGCCGCAATGGTAAAATATGGTGTCGGTAAACTAAAACCCATTTATGAAGAAGCTGACGAGGTATACGATTACACTTTAGTGCGCTTGGCGAGAATGCAATTCACGCTAGAGGGGAAGGTGGATAATAAAGAAAATGTGGTTTTTTAAATTGAAAATAAAAGAGACCGATTCGCAAAGCGAATCGGTCTTTATTTTTTATTCCGAACTATCTTAGGTGGAAATCTGAATACGTCAGCATTATTATTTAGGTAAGAAGTGTCAGTGATACTTCGTAGTACATTAACTCCAATCATCAGTTTGACTCCAAGCAGGAGACCATTATATTCCTCTGGCTCAAGTACCAAGTTCTTGTTTTTGATGGTTGCCGGCGGCCCATCTAACTGCAGTCTAAACCTAAAGGCGTATTTACCTAAAACGCTATACCACAACACGTCACCTACTAATTGACGTTTTGTGTAGGGGCATTTGAAGACAACATTGTTGGCATTGAACCTCTCTGGATCTGATTTTGGTGGCGGTAAATCATTGTCCCACCGAACAAAAAAATAATTAGTGCTCATGGCGCTCCTCCTGTGCATCTGTTTAAAACTTACTCTTGTCTAAATACTAAGTCAATGTATAAAGGGTCGGTTCATAACGAACCGACCTATTTCCCATCTCTTAGATGTACAACGTTTTTACCCGGGTTTTTGGGAGGACACTCCACAGTATAAATTCCATTTACTGTAGTTATTCCCAATGTCTTACTGATTAAGTGTTTGATACCCCGATATGTGTCCTCATCTACGACCAATGACGAGTATTTTATCTTGAAGTAGGCTGGACTTAGACTTGACGATGTTATCGCTTGCACAAAATCAAAATAGTATCTATCTTCCGTTTCGTTCCATTTGATCATGTCGATGATTGCAAAACCATCATTCTGATTCTTGAATCATATTTGGTCTGGTCATTATTCGGTGGAGGCGATTTCTTTCTCCAGATACCTAGCAGATGTTTGTAACTAGTGCTCATGATGACACTCCTTCTAAAACTTATCTGATAAGAACTTACTCCCATTACTTATTATAGTCAATATAAAAGAGGCAGTTCGCAAGCGAACTGCCTCTTTGGACTAAGAACTCTCATTGAATAGTGGCAAAATTAGGGCAGTTTCGTCCTTATACTCCTTATACTTTGAGTTGTAGATGCCTCTAGTTTTGCATACACCAAGGATAGTCTCTATGTCGTTAATAAGCATAGAATAATCCGCTGGCTTTAGTACTAAGCAGCCATACTTCAGTTCTGCTTCAGGTCCGTACTCTTGCTGCTTAAGATGGAAAATGTACTGACGAAATATTCCGTGCCATTTTACTATACCAGTAACCCTGCGTTTTGAAACGTGGCAGTATATTGTTACCTTTCTATCGAAGGCTGTAAGTTTGTTGGGATACGGTGCAATATTTCCTTCCCAAAGCATCCTGAGTGTCTTTATCTCCATCTTAACCTCCTGTTTGTCTAGTTAAAATCTACCTTCATACAAACTCTATGTCAATTTATAAAGCCGGCTCGCTAGCGAGCCGGCTATTCTGGATACTACACAAATGGCAGTACTTTCACCTCGTGCCCCGCTTCCAGATTTCTAGAATTAAGGATTCTCCTTACATGATATATGCCAAAATTTTGGCCAAGGCCTAGGATAATTGCTTCGTAATCCTCGGGTTCAAGGACTATATTTGAATCAATTAGATTTAGGTCAGGACCAGCTAGTTGTTCGATAAAGATGAAAACATAACTATTCAAAGTTTTGGACCAAACAATGTAACCTTTGATTTTTCGGGATGTTTTTTGGCAAATGAACGTTATGCTCTTCGAGAATCTCAGGGGTTCATTTTCTGGCGGTGGGTAATTACTCCTCCAGATTAAGAACAGTTCAGTATTTTTCATGATAGTACCTCCATGACTGAAGTTACTCTCTTTGTTTTATATAGTCAATATAAAAGCCAGTCACATAGTGACTGGCTTGGTTAAGTTTACTCAGAGTTGCCGATAGAAACGACATTGTTTCCAATCTTGAATGGCGCGAAATCTTCCTCAGTCATCTTTCTGATGACATGAATCCCATAAAAATTATTTATTATTTCTTCTATTTCAAGAAATTCATCGTGGTCTAGGACTAATTCAGAATACATTATGTTCGGCTGCGGACCTGCTATTTGTTCTGCAAAACGAAAACTATACTTTTCGTGTAAGGGGAGCCAGATTATTTCACCAATTATTATACGTCCAGTTGATTGACATAGTATATTTACGTCATCGTTGTATAACAAAGGGTCGTCATCTGGCGGCGGAATCTGTCTGTTCCATACTACAAGCAGTTCATCTCTGTCCATTGTGCTTCCTCCATACTTTCTTTTACATATCCAATAAAAAGTTACTCCTGAAGTATAGTTATGTCAATGATATTTAAGCAGGGCATAAAAAACCGGTTGCATAGCAACCAGTTCATTCAAGCTCTTTGCAAAATACTTCCTCCCAAAGTTGAATTACATTTTCGTCGTAAAATCCATCTGGGTAAGTTTCATCATAGATTCCCCTTAAAGTTTTTATACCAGTCAGACTCTCTATATCAAGCTTAAGACTTGAGTACTCATTTGTGGTTAGTATCAACTGAGAATAATCATCAGTAAAGACAGGTCCAGTAAGCTGCTTTATGAAGTAAAATATATACTCACATAAATCATCATCCCAAAATACATTCCCAAAGATTATATATTCAGAATTTTCACAGCGTATAGCAATAGAGTGGTTAAATTTGTCAGGGTTATCAATTGATGGCCCGATATTCATTCTCCAGGCCTCCTCATAATCCTTAGTGTTCATCACTAGTCCTCCTGTTCTGGTCTAAACAAAATTTACTCTGATAGAATTAGAAAGTCAATTATTTATGTGGAAGCTATTTAGAAAAAGAAAAAGACAGCGACGTTCAACTAGTGTGACCAAGCACTATGTGGAACATAAGGAGTCAGCGCGACAAGTTGTGCTTGAGCGTTTGCAGTACTTCAATCAACATTATTCTCTCGAGTGGAAACGGGTGGCAATTCGCAATCAGCGACGATGCTGGGGGAGTTGCACTTCACTAAAGAATCTAAATTTTAATTACAAAATTTTACTCCTGCCACCTCATCTGCGCGATTACATAATCGTTCACGAACTCTGTCATTTGGTTGAACTAAACCACAGGCAGCCATTCTGGGAATTGGTGGGACAAATGATTCCTGAATACAAACTATGTGTAGCCGAACTGCGTGCGATAGATAAGGGAGGGAACTCGGTCGGGCACCTGCTCACTGTTCGAGAAGCTTATCTCTCTGGGTCTATTAAGCCATCAAACCCAGCCTAAGATGCACTTATCACTTCACGCTCATATTGTGAATCGTGCGGTCAAAATGTGGAGTGTATCTGCAGAATGGCCAAAGATAAGTCTTGATTACTGTTTTGCTGTCAGTACAATTAAGTTGCGAGTTTATGGAATGTAAAGTAGACTATACATTAATATGGAATTCATAAGCAGTATATTTCTCTCGCTGGCCACCTTCTTTGGCCTGGTTGAAGTGCCTGTAGAGATGGAGGCTGTCACACTAATTACTCATGAAGAGTTGGTGAACAAGGAAGATGTCTTAGGTGGAGAACTAGATCAAATACGTGAGCAGACTGAGGATAAGTCAGAAACTGTGTTTCTACCTACCTCATCAAATATAAAAACAATGATTATTGCAGGTGGCTGTTTCTGGTCAACTGAAGTAGGGATTGAAAGTGTTCCCGGAGTGATTAATGCTGTCGCAGGATTTTCTGGCGGGCACACGGAGAATCCGAGCTACTCAAATTACGCTAAAGGTGGTCATAGAGAAGCGGTTGAAGTTACCTATGACTCTAGCAAAATTTCCTACAGGGATATTTTAATTGTCTCAATGAAGACCACTGACCCAACCGATGACGACGGAACTTTCTATGATAGAGGAGATAAGTATTCAGCCGCTTTCTATTACGAGAACGAAGACCAGAGGGCTATAGCCGAAGATCTAATTAAGGAGATGGATGAATTTGGTCCCTATGATAAGCCACTGGCTATTGATATAGAAGAGCAGGCACCATTCTGGGCTGCTGCCGATAAGCATCAAAACTACGCTAGTGGAGTCTTTACTAAGTCTAGATACGATAGATACAAGGTTGGCTCAGGTAGGGAAGGGTTCGTAGAGACACACTGGGGCGAAAATAGAGGGCCAGATTTACCTTGGCGGGCTGCGGTAAGTGTTTCTTCTGAAAGTGCTGACTCTTGGATTAATTATAAGAAGCCAGATCAAGCGGTTGTCAAATCTCAATTGGACTCGCTTGCTTTTAATGTGACCCAGCACGAAGGTACAGAAAGGGCTGGAACCAGTCCGTTAGACAAAAATTATGAAGATGGTATTTACGTTGATGTTTTGTCTGGAGAGCCGCTGTATTCATCAAAAGATAAGTACGACTCACATACTGGTTGGCCTTCATTCACTAGGCCGATTACTGAAGATGCTGTGACGGAGCAGGTTGATACAAAATTATTCTCTGCCAGAGTAGAAATACGCTCTACAATCGCAGACAACCATCTAGGACATGTGTTTAATGATGGTCCGACGGATAGTACAGGGCTGCGATATTGCATGAACGGAGTAGCTTTGAAGTTTATTCCTAGAGCTGAGATGGAAAAGCAGGGGTACGGAGATTTCTTGAAGCATTTGTAGATTTATAGAAAGTGCGCCGGCCCTCTTGAGGGCCGGCGCACTTTCTGCGCGTATATGATAATATTCAT
>JAJOLC010000046.1:0-9376 GCA_021129655.1 Minisyncoccota bacterium | reverse complement strand
GCGCCGGCCCTCTTGAGGGCCGGCGCACTTTCTGCGCGTATATGATAATATTCATCACATGAAAAAAATTCTACTCACCATATTTTTAGCCATTCTGTTTATCCCAGCTGTATTCTCTGCTACCACCCATGCTCAAACAGAACCTGACACGGTAATCACCGAAAATCCAGTGGTCTATGTATTCGGACGAGATGACTGTGGTTTCTGCAAGGCTCAATTTGAGTGGTTGGAAACAACGGATATAAACTACGAATATATTAATATTTTAGAGGATGATGCAGCCAAGGATTTGTATAATCAGGTTACGGCAAAGCATGAGCTGGCTAAGGTTACTCCTATTACAGTGGTGGGGGGTAAGGTTTTCTCAGGTTTTAATGGTCCAGAGACAACAGGAAAGA
This sequence comes from Minisyncoccota bacterium, assembly GCA_021129655.1. Lineage (GTDB taxonomy): Bacteria > Patescibacteriota > Minisyncoccia > Phycocordibacterales > UBA918 > OLB19. The sequence continues at coordinate 8,978 of JAJOLC010000046.1, read as the reverse complement.
GAATTAAGGATGCTATTGAAAAGGCCAAATATTCAGACATAAATTCAATCGAAGCTCACATTGAGCGAGCTCCAAGTCAGATTGTTGCAGCAGCAGGTGGTTGTTCTGAGTTATCTTGTGATCTGGGTGAGGAGGAGGGTTTTGAATTTGATTTACCGTTTCTGGGGATTGTGGACCTGAAGTCGTTCTCCCTGTTTACCTTGTCAGCAGTTCTTGGTGTAATTGATGGTTTTAACCCGTGCGCTATGTGGGTACTGATTACTTTTCTAGTAATTCTTTCCCAGGCCGGCAGTAAGAAGAAAATGATTCTGCTGGCAGGAATATTCATTGTTGCCGAAGCAGTAATGTACAACCTAATTCTTAATGTTTGGTACAAGACCTGGGATTTTGTGGCACTGGACCAGTATGTCACCCCAGCAGTAGGCTTCTTGGCGACTGGAGGCGGTATTTTCTTCCTCTGGCGATGGCATAAGAACAAGAATGCAGACTTAGTGTGCGATATAACTGATATTGACTCACAGTCTAGAACTATCAGTAAGCTGCAGCAGATTGTTAGACAACCAGTCACTCTTATGTCTATCGGGGCGATTCTTTTGATTGCTTTTTCAGTAAATATTATTGAGTTTGCCTGTTCGATTGGAATTCCTCAAGCATACACAAAGATACTCGAGTTAAACATGCTTTCCTTTGCAGAACGCCAGTGGTATATCCTCGTTTATACGATTGGCTACATGGTTGATGATTTTGTCGTGTTTGGACTAGCAATCTGGGGCTATTCAAAGCTTCAGACAACAGGAGCACAGTATGCACAGCTGTCATTGGTTATCGGTGGAGTGTTGATGCTCTTGCTAGGTATTATACTAATCGCAGACCCTTCATTGTTAGTTCTCTAAGGTATACTTTACTGATATGGAATTAATGCAATTATTACAGTGGTCAGCTATTTTGATAGCTGCTCTGTACGTGCTGGTGCGAGGAGCGGATTTGTTCGTTGAGGGAGCAAAGCAGGTTGGATCTGCTCTTGGCATGAGCTCATTTGCGATTGGAGTTTTGATTGTTGGTCTGGGTACATCGTTGCCAGAATTAGCCTCATCTCTAGCGGCGGTAATGGCTGGTACAACCGAGATTGTAATTGCCAATGCGGTTGGTTCTAACATTACTAATATTCTTTTAATTGTTGGAGTGCTGGCGATGCTTGGAGGGCCAGTGATTATCAACAAGAACCTACTTAAGACAGAGCTGCCAATTTTCTTCATTGCCACAGTGCACTTCATCGCTAGTGTTTACGATGGAGTCATTGATAGGGTTGAAGCACTTCTGTTGTTAGGTACCCTTATTGTGTATATCTGGTATCTATTTTCCTCTGATAATGCAGCTAAGAAAGAAATGGCGGATGAAAGAACCAGAGGTAAAATTTCCGCTAAGAACATAGCATTCATTGCTCTTGGTATTGTAGCGCTCATGGTTGGTGCGAATTATACAGTTGAGATGGCAGTGAATATAGCTACTGGTCTAGCTGTACCAATTGGTTTAGTTTCTATTGGTGCTATCGCGATTGGAACATCACTACCTGAATTATTTGTTTCATTGCGTGCTATCAAGACGGGAGAGATTGACTTGGCAATTGGTAACATATTCGGTTCAAATGCTTTTAATATTTTAATGGTGGTTGGTATTCCAGGTTTAATTGCACCACTAATTGCTGGAGAGGTTGTCCTCGGTCTTGGTCTGGGTATCTTGGTCGCAGCATCACTTATTCTATTCGTGATGGGGTTGGCACGGCAAGTTCAGAGGTGGGAGGGTGTCGCCATGCTTCTATTCTTCATCTTCTTCTTAGTGAAGCTTATAGAATTTGTTTAAAATGGATTCTGTACCCGAATTACTTCTGATTGATAAACCAAAAGGAATTACGTCGTTTGACGTGATTCGTCGCTTGCGTAGGCAGATAGGTATTAAAAAGATTGGCCATGCTGGCACCTTAGACCCTCTGGCTACAGGATTAATGATATTAGGCGTCGGACCTGGTACAAAGCGTCTGACAGGTTTAATAAAGCTTGATAAAGAATATATTGCCGAGGTCCTGATAGGAGAGCGTCGTACCACCGGAGACATGGAGGGAGACGTGATGGAGGAAAAAGCTGTGACTGAAACAGTCGAAATTTTACAGAACAAAATTTCTATCGCTCTCGAAGATTTGATTGGGGATATCACTCTACCAGTATCTGCCTATAGCGCCATAAAGGTAGATGGTGTGCCGATGTATAAGCGCGCTCGCAAGGCTGAGAAGGAGGGGGAGATAGTTACCGAAGTGCCTGTGCGCACCATGAAGCTTTACGAAGCGGAATTATTCAAAGTAGAAATTACTCCCGACAGAGCAGTAGCGACAGTTAGATTTTTCGTTGGTAGTGGCACTTATATAAGGTCATTAGCGGAAGAGCTCGGAAAAATAGTTGGATATCCGGCTACTCTCCGAAATTTGCGCCGTATTAAAGTAGGGGAGTTTGGTATTGAAATGGCTCAACAGATCGAGGATGTTGAAATAAAATAAACCGCCTGTATACGCAGGCGGTTTTACTTGATTATGGACGAACCAGCAATGGCTTATTCTTTGGCATATTCCTTTTCATGAATCGCCCGAATTCTTTTTCTGCTTTCTCGTTGAGTGCCCAGACTAAAAAAAAATTTCGTTTGGTAATCTTAATGATTAGCTTGTTTTGAAATTCTCTCTCGAACTGCTCAATCTTGTGTACTATTACTCGATCAGCTTCTTTTGAGTTTATTCTCCACATTTTCACTTTCTTGGGGAGTGGAAGGCTACTTTTTAGCATTATCTTACTCCTGTATGAAATTGTACTGGCTTAATTAAACCACGTTTTACTTCCTGTGACAATATGCATAAAAACCGCCTGACTTATTCTGTAAGTCAGGCGGTTTACTAGTTAGCTTTTGCTGCTAGGCTGATTTTAAATGATTGGTCCAGCTGGCCCCATTTTAAATAATCTTGATACTAGACCAGGAGCATGTTCCTGGAAATATTTAACAAGCTTGCTTTCTGTTTTTGAATCTTCGCCGTAAACAATGAATCCTAACGTGGGTGTCGGCACAAAGCAAACACCAGCACCAATGTCGTCTCTTAAGTTATCTGCATGAGATATTTTTACATTAGGTGCATGTTCAGGGTCAATTTCCCAGACTCTCACATCGCAACTATCTTTTCTATTACTCACTTCAAGGTACTCCTATCGTTGTTTTGGACGAAATTGTCTGCAAGTATTAAACCACATATACACTATTTTGCAAGTATTTTGATTGTCGTCTGTTGATAAGTAAAAATCGTTTACATAAATGAATGTAAACGATTTTGTTTAGTCTTCAGGGTCTCCTCCGCGCTGCTTCTCGTTATTGATGGGTCCCCAGCCCATATCCATGTCTTTGATAGGGATTGGATGGCTCTTGGTAGCTGTTTTAGAACTCGAACGCTTAGCTTTCTTTAGGTTTGAGTATTTACTAGCCAGGGAACGATACTCAATTTGGTCGTCACCCCTTAAATTAAACTGATTCAAGGCTGAGTTAACTGCTTGTTTGTAGTCGTAACCACCCTCAATCCAATTATCTAGGGCTTTAATGAAACCTGCGGCTTCACCATGCCCTAGTGGACCTGCTTCTATAGCTTGCTCTAGGATACTCGGTTTCTTGTTCTCAATATTTTGTGGAATTCCTTCGTTCATAATATTCTCCTTAAAATAGCGATTCTACAACTGATTTTACATCAGAACCCTCAGCTTTTCCAGCCAGTTCTTTCATGACCGCTCCAACTAAAATACCCATTTTACTTTTATCGTCTAGTCCTAGTTCCGTCTTCTTTGTCTCGGCTATAGGGGTTATTTCTTCGATAGACATCATCTGTGGTAGATAGCTTTCTAGTACCACCAATTCCTCTTTTTCTGGTGCCGCTAGTTCTGGTCGGTCATTTTCGTCGAATTGAACAATTGATTCCTTTCGTTGCTTAGCTAGTCGTTTAATGACTTTCAATGAGTCTTTATCGGACAGTAAGTCCTGAGGAGTGTTTCCGGCGCTGATTGACTCATTTGTAAAAGCAGTCATCATACTTCGAACAGTTCGCAACTTTACCGCATCCTTAGCCTTCATTGCATCCTTGAGCGATGACTTGATAGTTTCGTGTAGTGACATATGTAGTAATAATATCATGATTTTTACCTGTTGGAGGGAGGTGGTATGATAGTCGCAATATGGAAACACTTTTGATTATTTTGGTTGTAGTGCTGCTGCTGGTTAATGTATTTGTTGTCTATAAACTGATGCAGCCAAAGGAGGAGGTCGAGAAGGATGATAAGGATAGTTTGTTGCTCATGCAGCGCATGGAGGAGTTGTCACGTACTGTAGACTCCAAACTGAGTGAAACTAACAGAACTATGAGAGAAGGGAGTCAGGCCCAGTTTTCCGATAGTCAGAAGCTAATGCAGACTATTTCAAAAGATGTAAACGAGCAGATTAAGTATATTCAGGAAAGTGTTGGTGAGAAGTTGCTGAACGTACAAAAGCACGTCAGTGAAGTAGGGGAGAGCTCCAAGCAGGTTTTTAAGGTAGCCGACCAATTAAAAGAGCTGCAGGATATTCTAAAGAATCCAAAGCAGCGTGGAGTATTGGGTGAATATTATCTCGAGACAGTTTTGCAAAACGTCCTTCCACCCGACAGCTTCAAGATGCAGTACAGCTTTGAGGATGGAGAAATTGTCGATGCTGTAGTGTTTGTTAAAGGGAAAGTGATTCCTGTCGACTCCAAGTTTTCACTAGAGAACTACAATCGTTTCATTGAGGCTAAAGAGCCGGCCGATAAAGCTCAGTTTGAGAAAGAGTTTATTAACGACCTCAAGAAACGTATTACTGAAACTGCTAAGTATATTCGACCTTCGGAGAAGACTACTGACTTTGCTTTTATGTTCATTCCTCATGAAGGAATCTACTATGACTTGTTATCAGGGAAAGTTGGTGCGAGTGAAGAGAACCTGATTCAGCGTGCAGCTGGAAAGTATAAAGTGATTATTGTTTCACCAACTTCTTTCTTGGCTTATCTACAGACCGTCATGCAAGGGTTAAAGGCGATGGAGATTGAAGATAAGGCTCAAGACATCATTAAGAACGTTGAGAAGCTGAGTGGACATATTGCTAAGTATGAAGATTACTATCAAAAACTAGGCAATACTCTCTCAACTACTGTAAATCACTACAACGCTGGCTATAAGGAGTTAAACAAGATAGATAAGGACGTTACTCGAATTACTGGGGAATCTATCGACATAGACGTACTAGCGATAGATAAGCCCCAAAAGGCAGATGAGTAAGTATCGTTTCCTTAAAACACAAGATTACCCAAAAAGGATTGCAAAAGCTGTAATATCTTGTATACTCTCGACACTATGGCTACAGAAACAACTAACAACGCACCATTTGCTGTTATCGCTACCGGCGGAAAACAGTACATCGTACGTAAGGACGATACTCTAGAAGTAGAGCTTTTAGGTGAACACGAAGAAGGAGCTACTATCGAATTTGATACTGTTCTAATGACAGATGATGGTAAGGCATCAAAGGTAGGCACACCAACTACTGGTTCAAAAGTTAAGGCAACATACCTTGGTACGACTAAGGGTAAGAAGCTGACTATTGTTCGATACAAGGCTAAGAGCAACCGAGACCGACGAATTGGTCACCGACAGAAGTACTCACAAGTAAAGATTGTCTCTATTTAATATAGATTAAAAAGACCGACACCTTAAGGTGTCGGTCTTTTTCTTGTTTAAACTAAGTTCGGCTTTTCAAAGCATTCTTAATTGTTTCTACATCGGCGTACTCCAGTTCGCTGCCGGTTGATAGTCCGCGACCGAGGTAAGAGATTTTAATATTTTTTTCTAATAGCAAGGGAGCGATGATTGATTCTACGAAGCGGGCAGTGTTTTCTCCGTCAGGATTGACCGAAAACCCGATTATGACCTCTGACAACCCGGTTGGAATACGAGCCTCCACAGTGGCTTTTAGGGCGCCTCCACGCAGTTTCTTGTTCTCACTCGCGTTCAATAATGGGACTGTTCCTCCGAGAACAAAATACAGCCCGTCATACACTCCAGCCCGTTCAATAGCTAAAATATCGGAATCTCTTTCCGTGACAAGTAATCGGTTGTGGTTACGATTGTTTGAGCTACAAATTGAGCAGATTTGTTCGTTGTTTTGCGTATTGAAATAACGATGACAGCTAGCGCATTCATTTACGCTACCTCTGAGTTCTGCTATCAGTTTGGATAGTTCTGCCGTATCATCCTTACTTAGAGTTAAAACATGATATGCAAAACGTTTGGCTTGGCGCGCACCAACTCCGGGAAACTTTTCAAAGTGAGTAATTAATTTGTCTAAAGGGTTCATAATTAGAAATCATCACCACCACCTCCATCACTTGCTGCAGCGGTGTGATGAGTATCCAGATTGAGGAAGCGAACGTGCTCTCCGTCGAAGAATAGTTCACAAGAGCCAACAGCACCGTTACGGTGTTTTTCAACCATAATTTCAGCAATGTTTGGGCGCTCAGCTTCCACATCTCGGTTCATCTTGTCTTCACGATGAATGAACATAACAACATCGGCATCCTGCTCGATAGAACCAGAGTCACGAAGGTCAGACAGCCTAGGCTTGCCTCCACGCTGCTCAACGGCACGAGACAGCTGCGATAAAGCAATCACCGGAACATTAAGTTCACGGGCAAGTATTTTAAGCGAACGGGAAATTTCTGTTACTTGTTGCACCATAGAATCGCTACCTTTTGTGGCTGTAGGGGACATTAGTTGAAGGTAATCAACAATTAGCATATCTAGCCCGTGCTCGTTCTTTAGTCGTCGGGCAGCCGAACGCATTTTTACAATATTTAGAGCGGCTTCATCGATAATGTGAATAGGCGCCTTGTTTAGTTTTTCCATTGCCTCTTGAAGGGCTTCGTATTCTTGGTCGTTGGAAAGGCGTCCGGTACGCAATTTCCATGAATCCACTCCAGATTCAGCTGCTAGCATACGGTCTACTAATTGTTGATCACTCATCTCTAGCGAAAAGATTCCGACTGATGCATCGTACTGCAAGGCAGCATTACGAGCAATATCCAAAGCAAAAGTAGTCTTACCCATAGACGGACGGGCCGCTAGTATGACGAGATCAGCTTTTTGAAAGCCAGATAGAAGCTGATCAAGGCCAGCAAATCCAGAAGGAACTCCACGCTTTTCGTCTGGGTTGGCACTAAGATGTTCAAACCTTTCCCATGCTTCAGTCAAAGCGCTTCCGATTGGTCGAAACTTTTGTGCCGAAGGAGCTTGGGTAGCGGTGAAGATTTTCTTCTCCGCCATGTCGAGTGCCTCATCGACGGTCTCTGGGTCTGAGTAACCAATCTCCGCGATGTCGTCGGCTGCGTGAATCAGTCCGCGCAGTGTGGCTTTGTCTTGCACCTGACCAGAGTAGTACATAGCGTTACCAGCGGCCGGAACAGTTTCAATGAGTTCTGTGATGTATGCCGCTCCGCCAACTCGATCTAGCTGGTTCTCGTCTTTCAACTTAGTAACAATAGAAACAGTGTCGATAGGGTCCCCTTTGGAAAAAATTTGCTGAATAGCGTGAAAAATAGCTCGGTGTTTGTCTGCGTAGAAGCTTTCTGGATAAACAGTTACCGACACATCGTGCATCACATCAGGCTTTAGGATAATAGCCCCAAGAAGAGCTTTTTCTGCATCAACGTTTTGAGGGGGAGTGCGCAGGGCACGATTGTGTTCTGACATAGGTAAGTGCAAGTTTACCACGAAATCTACCTTGACGGTTTCGGGAGGTTTTGCACAGTAGTGTGGAGAAGTGGATTACTTAGATTTTGTAACTTTGGGTCCGTTGGGAGTGTCATCGAGGTCATATCCCTTCAGTTTTAGAGCATCACGTAGGATGTCTGCTTCTGCCCAATTTTGAGCTACTCGGGCTGCTTCGCGTCCATCGATTAATTCTTGAATTTCTTTCGGTAGTTCGTCTGTTCCTACTACTCCTAGTGAGCGGACTCCTTCATGAATGTCTTCAGAAAGACCAATGTCTAATATGTCGTCCATACTTAACAGAGTCCCACATTTAGTTTTGCCATCTAGTTTACTATCTTTAACCATGTCCCACAGCACAGCAATAGCTCCAGGCGTGTCCAAGTCGTCTGCCAGTCGGTCGTCAAATTTTTCTAAATACTTCTCACTTGGTGCCGAAGCATCTTGTTTGAACTCTTCATACATGTAGCGTTTAAGTCTAAAAACAGCTTGCTTGCTAGCGCTCAATGCTTCCCAGGAGAAATTAACAGGGGATCGGTAGTGAGCGGTTAGTAGCCAGTATCGATAGTCATCACCAGTAAAGCCTCTATCCATCAAGTGGCGCATAGTGATTGAGTTGCCGAGAGATTTTGAGACCTTGGTATTGTCGATAGTAATGAAGGCATTATGTAGCCAGTACTTAACGAATTTTTTACCAGTAGCTGCCTCTGCCTGGGCAATTTCAGCATTATGGTGAGTGGAGGCCAGGTCTTCGCCACCGGTATGGATGTCGATCTGCTTGCCTAGGGTGTCCATAGCCATAGCAGAACACTCAATGTGCCAGCCCGGGAAACCTTTACCCCATTTGCTGTCCCAGCCCAATTCGCCTTTTTTCCAAACAGCAAAGTCTGCCGGGTGTTTTTTTTCAGAATTTACTTCTACCCGAACACCGCTCTTAAGTTTTTTCAGGTTGATATTGCCTAGACGCCCGTACTCAGGGAATTTTTCAATGTCAAAATATAATCCGTCGGTGGTTTCGTAGGTAAAGCCTTTCTCGTCAAGAGTTCTAATGAGACTGATTTGTTTCTTTATATAGTCGCTTGCCCGTGCCCAGGTGTTGGGTGGAAGAATTCGTAGTTCCTCCAAGTCATT
>JAJOLC010000029.1 GCA_021129655.1 Minisyncoccota bacterium | reverse complement strand
AATTATGTCTCCAGCCCTAAGTTTCATGGCACTTACTCCAGCAGCAGTTCGTCCCATTTGTCGCACGTCGCTTTCTTCAAATCGAATCGCTTGCCCCTGTTGGGTAATCAGAGAAACTTGGTCACCCTTACCAACAAACTTAGCAGCTATTAATGAATCATCGTCCTTGAGGGTAATAGCAATCAGTCCACTTCGTCGCACACCCTTAAATGAGGCAGCATCACTTTTCTTTACTACACCATTCTTAGTGAACATCATCAGTGACCAATCACCGTCCCACTGTTCCTTTCGAACCGCCAAAACGGAAGTAACATTTTCTTCAGAAGTTAACGACAAGAAGTTCATGATTGATTTACCTTTAGTCGCTCGCCGGCCTTCTGGTATTTCATACATCTTGAACTGGTATACTTTTCCAGCGTCAGTGAAGAACAATAGGTCACTGTGGCTTGAAGTAGTGATGAGTGTTGTGACAACGTCTTCTTCTTTGGTATTAAAATCAACCACACCAACTCCACCTCGTTTTTGAACCTTGTATTCAGCTGGGTTAGTTCGCTTAACGTAACCACCCTTTGTGAGGACTAGTACGCTTTCTTCATCTGGTACCAAGTCTTCTGGGTTTAGCTGTTTCACTCCTCCTTTAACAATCTTGGTTCGACGGTCATCACCGAATCTGTCTGACAGTTCTTGAAGTTCGTCCTTAACGATTTTCATCATTTTAGCTCTGCTCTTTAAAATAGCCTCCAGTTCCTTGATGAGTTTTTGGATTATCGCCAACTCATCTTCAATCTTCTTGCGCTCTAGACCAGCTAGCTTCTGAAGTCGCATATCAAGAATTGCCTGCGCTTGGATAGTAGAGAACTTAAAAGCCTTCATTAAAGCCGCGTGAGCCTCGGGTACATCTTTAGAAGCTCGAATCAACTTGATGATTTTGTCGATATGGTCGAGAGCCTTCTTTAGACCAAGGAGAATATGTTCTCGGTCTTTTGCTTTATTCAAATCGTACTGAGTACGCCGACGAATCACTTCTGAGCGGTGCTTGATATATTCTTCTAAAATAGTTTTCAGAGATAAAGTCTGTGGCACTCCGTCTACCAATGCCACCATGTTGTAATGAAAAGTGTCTTCTAATTGAGTATGTTTGTAGAGCTTGTTAAGAACAGTTTGAGGCTGTGAACCAGTCTTTAGGTCTATAACAACACGAATGTCATCGGTTGACTCATCACGCATTTCTCGAATTCCTTCAATCTTTTTTTCACGCACTAAGTTTGCAATCTTTTCCTGCATGTCTGCCTTGTTCACTCGGAACGGAATTGAAGTAATAATAATTGAAAAAGCACCTCTCTTATCTTCAACTATCTCAGCCTCGCCTCGCACAACAACTCCACCCCGTCCGTTAGCGTAAGCTTGGGCGATTGCATTTTGATCAAAAGCAATCGCTCCCATTGGAAAGTCAGGACCTTTAATATGCTTGAGCAAGTCGTCGGTAGAAGCGTCTGGATTATCAATCAGGTGATTCGTAGCATCTACCACTTCACGTAGATTGTGAGGGGGGATATTAGTCGCCATTCCTACTGCAATACCAAGCCCACCCATTAGAAGTAGGTTTGGAGCTGCCGCTGGTAGAACCACTGGTTCTTTCTTCGTGCCATCAAAGTTTGGACGCCAATCGACCGTGTCTTTCTCTAGATCACGCAACATCTCTTCTGAAACCTTGGACATTTTTGCTTCAGTGTATCGGTAAGCAGCAGCACTGTCTCCGTCGATAGAACCGAAGTTTCCCTGTCCAATAACCAGTGGATAACGTGTGGAAAAGTTCTGTGCTAGCTTAACCATGGACTCATACACCGCCGTGTCACCATGCGGATGAAAACTACCGAGAACGTCTCCTACTACAGTCGCAGACTTACGAAACTTCGCCGTTGAAGTAAGACCGTTAAGGCGCATAGAGTAGAGGATACGTCGGTGCACAGGCTTTAGTCCATCACGTACATCAGGCAAGGCGCGCGAAGTAATAACTGACATCGCATAGTCCAGATAAGCATCCTCCATTTCTGAAGCAATACTCTGTGGAATGATTCCTTTATTAGGATTAGTTGGCTCTGTAGCTGGTGTTTTTTTCGGCATATCAAACTAAATATCAATCAGAAAACGTATAAATAGGACTGCAGTATAGCATATTACTCCTCCTCAGTGGTGCTAGTAGCTTCTGGAACTGACACTATTCTCACTATCCTAGGAGTCTCAGCTGTCGTGGATTCGTGATTAATCTCATCAGTTTCCTGCTCTACAACCTCGGGAATCACTTCTTCTATCAAAACATCTTCTTCAATACTCGAAGTTGCTGTGGTAGATGAACCTACAGATACCGCTGAATCACCAGGCAAGGCCCAGCTAGATCTTTCCTCTTCCGTATAAACAGGCGTAATTACCTCAGACTCAGGTTCTGATTCAGGCTCTACTGTTACAGAATCTTTGACAGCAGAAAGCTGGCTACCTACCTGATCCATCAAGTGTGAAAACCCAACTGACTCTTTGTCAGACTCTCGCTCGGTAAAAACTGCATTCCTAGCCGGCATATGATAAAGCCAGACAACAAAAACTGCCGCTGTAAAAAGACCGGCTACAACCATGGCGATATTGTCTCGCATTGGTTTTGGTTGTTTTCTAATCCCTCTCACTAATCTTCCTAACATAAGAATAAGTTTGTACTTAAGGCTTCAGTACGACCACCTCACCAGACATTTCACTCACATCTCTCTTCTTCAACGTAAGCTTATCGACTGGTTTTAGACTGTCTTTGCTTTCCTCTTTTAAGAAAGTCTTCAAGGCTACTGCATCGTAAGACATGGGTATAATTAATTTAGCCTCAAGCTTAACAGCCAACTTTGAAGCCTGGGGAACCTCCAAAACATCTCCACCACCAACTGGAACAAATAAGATATCGATATTCCCAAATTCACTCAGAATCTTCGGGTCAATTTCTGGATTATCTAATGAGCCAAGAAAGACAATGTTCATGCCTTCTAAATGAACTTGATAGATTGTATTGTAATACTCTTTACCTTTATAATTAGTCTTAACTCCAAAACCGCGAGCGGTCACTTGTCCTACCTCATATTCTCCTGGTCCGTCAATCACGAATGGTTGCTTTGAACCATGAGCAACTTGTTCGGTACCATTAAAATCTTCGTGGTAGAGAGTCACAAAAGCGACATCAGCTCCATACTTAACAGTGTCGAATTTTGACTTCTTTGCTACTGGATTGAAGGCTAAAGTCGTGTCTCCGAATGAGACTTTGAAAGACTGAGCTCCTTGATATGAAATAACCATAGTTCGACTAGTATACTTCATAGAAGCAGGAACGCGAAGCATTAGACAAAAGTAGGTTTATATACTATATTTCACAGACCTTTTAGGTAATTAACAGCTTCTAGCGACACACGTTTAACCCCGCACTCGAGAACAGTGGCCGGTAGGGTGGAAGTTTTCTACAGAAAACTTCCACCCTACCTCGAGAAATAGTTGTGCGGACGCGTGTCGTCGGAATAAACACATAATATTATGTCAGAAGAAATAGCAGTAGCCGAAGTGGCTGCAGATGGTGTAATGGATCGACTTTTGATCGACACACCAGACACTCCAAAAGTGGGAGAAGTGGTAGAAGGAACAGTCTCAGCTATTGGCCGAGCAAAAGTTTATATTGATATCATGCCTTTCGGTACTGGTGTTATTTACGGTCGTGAGTACATGAACGCTCGTGACATTCTACGTAAAGTTGCCCCTGGCGACACTATCGCTTCAAAAGTAGTAATGACTGAAAATGATGATGGTTATATTGAACTATCACTTAAAGAAGCGCGACAAGCTCTTATATGGGCTGACGCTGAATCTGCTGTTAGCAATGCGACTATCCTTAGTCTTGAAGTTAAAGAAGCTAACAAGGGTGGACTTATTATTGACTGGCAAGGTATCCAAGGATTCCTACCTGCTTCTCAACTGTCTTCAGAAAACTATCCACGAGTTACTGACGGTGACAAGGACAAAATTCTTACCGCTCTTAACGAACTAGTTGGAAAGAATCTATCAGTAGTAATGATTACAGCTGATCCAAAAGAACAAAAGTTGATCTTCTCTGAGAAGGGACTACAAGAAAAAGAAGAAAAAGAAGAAAAAGTAAACAAGTATGAAGTTGGAAACATAGTAAATGGTGAAGTTACTGGAGCAGTAGACTTTGGAGTTTTTGTAAAACTTGAACCAGGTCTAGAAGGTCTAGTACACATCTCTGAACTAGACTGGGGTCTTGTAGAAGACACTAAGGCTTTATATAAGGTAGGTGATGCTGTAGATGTGAAGGTAATCGAAGTTAAAGACGATAAAATTTCACTTTCTATCAAGCAACTCAAGGAAAATCCCTGGGTTACCGCCTCTAAGAAATACAAGAAGGACCAAATCGTAGAAGGTGTTGTTATAAAGTACAACAAGCATGGTGCCTTAGCTTCAATCGAAGAAGGTGTAGCAGGATTGGTACACGTATCAGAATTTGAAACTGAAGAAAACCTAAAGAACAGTCTGTCATTAGGAACTGTCTACAAGTTCAAAATCACACTATTTGAACCAAATGATCAGAAGATGACCCTTTCTTACACCGAAGGAAAATAGTCAATCTGACACATTAATAAAAGCCGGCCCTCATGAGGGCCGGCTTTTATTAATTAAGGCTAATTGAGTTTATTCATAGCAGACTCAACTCCAGCAGAAACAACAGTCTCTATCGCAATCGTTATTCTTTCATATATATCTGCCAATTGCTTCTTCTCGCTACCTGAAAAAGATTTGAGCACAAAGCGTTCCAGTGGCCCGCCTCCGGCGGGCCTTTTCATTTCACCGGTCCAAAAACTTTTAGGTGCAATGCCCACCCTCACTCGAACAAACTCCTTAGAGCCTAACTTATCAATAATAGACTTCACTCCATTATTACCGCCAGCTCCTCTACCTTGCCCAATCTTAACTTCACCTAACGGTAAATCAATATCATCATGAACTACGATTAGTTTTTGCACCTCGTTCTTAGGTACAAGCTTAGTGACGGCACTACCAGAATTGTTCATAAATGTACCTGGATACAATACAGAAACTTCTTCTCCTGCCAACATACCGGAAGTAGTTCGTCCAGACAAAGCACTAGAGTCTATCAGGCTTGGCAGACCTGTTTTATCAATCAGATAATCAAGAGCTGCCCAGCCGACGTTATGACGCGTAGATTCATACTTTTCTCCAGGATTGCCCAAGCCAACAATGTAATACATACCTAATATTGTACATTACTAGAAGAGTTTCTCTTCGTGTTTATCAGCAACGTATTTTACCCTTGACAAATATTTAGTTTCGTGTATACTATTGGAAGCTTTAAGTTTTTCTAAGTAACTAGTTTTGAGAGTTAAGATGCGCCGATGACAGAAAAGCCGTCATCATTAACGCCCCGCCGGTAGAGATTTATCTCCCAGGCAGTCAGAGTCAAATTTATTTCTGACGATTGTGCGTTCTGCGCTCCTCTCTATAACAAGCCTAGCAAATTATTTTGTTGGGCTTTTTCTTTTGTTCAACTTGGTTAAAACAGTATATTAAATAGCTATTATTCGGAAGTTTGTTTTTGGTTCAAAAATTTCGTATAATGGTCCGTAACGTAGTCCTTATGTCAGTATTTTCACACAAAAATCCTCCTACTGATCCCTCTCAATCGGATGATACAGACAAGGTGGAAGAAGCACACACCGAACACCCGTTAACGGAGATTGTTCGCTTATCTATCATAGCCATCCTTATTGTTATCCCGATTAGAATGTTCGTCGCTCAACCATTCATCGTGTCTGGTGCTTCAATGGACAACACTTTCGCTAGTGGACAATACTTAATCGTAGACCAGGTTAGTTACTATTTCGATGACCCATCACGAGGCGACGTTATCGTATTTCGTTACCCTCGAGACCCTTCAAAGTTTTTTATTAAGCGCATAATCGGTGTTCCTGGTGACACTATAGAGATTGAAAATTCCACAGTAACGATAACCAACGAATCAAACCTTGTAGGCCTAACTCTTGATGAACCGTACATCAAATCAATGGCTCCAGCTCCCACCTTCAGCGAAACCTTAGGTGAACGAGAGTACTTCGTTATGGGAGACAATCGAGACCAAAGCTCCGATTCACGTAGTTGGGGAGTTCTACAGGAAGAACGGATTATAGGGCGAGCTTTTATAAGACTGTTCCCTCCCACCAAACTTGATTACCTACCTGGCGCAATCGAAGCGACCGAAGATTCGAACGGACCTCAATCTTAATCAGTTAACTTTTGCTTATGTCACACACACCAACAGAATTCCTTAGAGCAGCAAACCAAACAGCAGAGCATTTTGGTTTCCAGACAATTGATAAGCTGAAGAAATCCCCCGAGTGCAAAAAATGTGAAGTGGCTATGCCTCACACAGTGACAGCTACTAACAAAAAAACTGATGACCATCAGGGTCTGCTGTGTTCAGGAATTTCTACTTTCTGTAACGAGAAGCTTCACGCTCTAGAAAAACCAATTTTACTATATTCCTTCGAAGCGGTACCTCGAACTGGAGAAACAGCAGTCACTTTTCACATATTTAATGTTGAGAAAAGTATTGCTGAAGCTATTTTAATCCACACAACTAAAGCTCTAGTGAACGAACTAGGTTACACCGACAGCACAGTTCGTATCAATTCTCTTGGAGATACTGACTCATTGACCAGATACAGTCGTGAGTTAACTAACTTCCTTAAGAAGCGCCTGGACACCATGCCTTCAACTGCTCGTGAACTAATGAAGGACCATCCCCTTAGTGCACTAGCAAACTTAATTGACCAAAAACACGAACTGGTAGAACGCAGCCCCAACCCTCTGGAGTATCTTAGCGACAGTAGCCGAAAGCATTTCCGTGACATTGTTGAGTATTTAGAAATGAGTGGAACTTCCTACGAAATTGACCCAAAAATGCTTCGGCACCACGAATGTTACTCAGACGCAATCTTTTCATTAGATATTAATACTGAAGATCCCGAAGAAGCACCTATCGCTGTCAGTGGCGGTCGATTTGATGAATTCGTCTACCGAACAACCAGAACTCGCACACCGGCCGCTGGTGCAGTGGTGACCCTAAAAAAAAGCAAAGCACCAGCTCGAACACCACGAACAAAGCCGCAAAAAGCCTCAGTGTACGTAGTACAGCTAGGATTCGGACCAAAGATTAAGAGCCTTCTTCTGATTGATACCCTACGCAAGGCCGGCATTCCCGTATTTCATGATTTAGCCAGTGATTCATTGTCAGAACAGCTGCGAAAAGCTGAGAAAACAGGAGTAAAATACACCCTTATTATTGGCCAAAAAGAGTTTGAAGAAGACACGGTTATATTCCGAGACATGGGAGCAAGAAATCAGCAATACATCAATGAGGACACTCTCATGCGACGTCTTAAACGAAACATTACAGCCAAAGCTTAAAGCCCTTGCGCCTTTTATAGCAAGGTGTTATGCTCTCTCCCACATATGGCAACAAACGTTGAAGTAGAAAAAAATAATAACGAAAGTAGCGCGAATGTTATCCGTCGTTTCACCAAGCGTGTACAAGGAGCAGGAATTGTTCCCAAGGTACGTGGTGGACGATATTTCGCTCGTGCTAAGAGTAAGAACATACAGCGAACCGCAAAACTAAAGAAGATTGGTAAGCGTGAAGCATATGAACTGCTTATCAAACTCGGAAAGATTCAAGAGTTTCGTGGGCGACGTCGATAATCGACTACTCGTTAATAAACAGCCGGTACATAGTACCGGCTGTTTTACTTCGTGCAGCCATGTATAATGCACCTATCTATGGAGACTTTTACTATTTCTAGCACTATCAAAAAATATCCAAAGCGTCATCCTTATGAGGAAATGAAAAAGAAGGTGTTGGGTACTAGATACGAACTGTCGCTTGCATTCGTCGGAAAAACTAGAGCCGCTACGCTAAACAAAACCTACCGAAACAAAACTTACTCTCCTAATGTTCTATCCTTCCCTCTTTCTGAAAAAGCTGGAGAAATTGTTATCTGCCCACAAGTAGCCATTGGAGAAGCTGCCAAGTTCAAACTTTCTGTTAATGGGTACATCGCCTATCTCTTCATTCATGGCTTACTTCACTTAAAAGGTCTAGATCACGGCGACGAGATGGATAAGTTGGAGCAAAAGCACCTTAAAGCTTTCAAAATTTCGTAACTATGTCAGCACACATCATCACAGGAATTGACGTTGGAACCTACCACGTAAAAGTGGCAGTTGCTCGTATACCTAAAACCGGTAGCGGTAAACCAGAAATTATTGGTACGGGGTTATCTGAAAGTCGTGGTCTAAAAAGCGGTTACATAATGCAAGGAGCAGACGTTGCGCGCAGCATCAAAAGTGCTCTAGTCCAAGCCGAGAAGAGTTCTGGCATAACTATAAAGAAGGCTCACGTGGCTATTGGTAGTATTGGTCTAGAAGAAATCTATTCCCACGGAGAAATCATACCTTCACGAGCTGATTCAGAAATAACCACCTCCGATCTTGAAAAAGTAATGCAAGACAGCGAAGAACGAATCCTTGACCACATCCCCAACCGTCGCATCTTGCACAGTGTTCCTCTACGGCACGTCATAGACGGCACTGAAGTACTAGGACGAGCACAGGGACTCAAAGGCACTAAACTAGAAGTGAACAGTCTTTTCATCACCACCTACGAGCAGCATGTTAACGACTTGATAAGAACTATTGAAGGACTGGGTGTTTATGTCGAAGATGTTATTGCTTCCCCTTTAGCAGCTAGCTTTGTAATGCTATCAAAGGCACAAAAGCGAGCTGGTTGTGTTCTGACTAACATTGGCGCTGAAACAACCTCGATTGTAGTTTTTGAAGACTCAACTCCAATTTCATTAAACATATTCCCGATAGGCTCTACCGACATAACGAACGATATCGCTTTGGGTTTACGAGTACCTCTAGAAGATGCAGAAAAAATTAAGCGTGGAGCAATGACTAGTGCTACGTACTCTAAAAGAAAACTGGATGAGATTATTCAGGGGCGCCTTAAAGCTATCTTCACTCTTGTTGATGACCAGCTAAAGAAAATTAAACGCGACGGATTACTTCCTGCAGGAGTAATACTTACTGGCGGTGGAGCCAATGTGTCAGGGACCGTTGAGGCCGCCAAATCAACTCTGGAGCTACCGGCTCGAACAGCCACCTTAGATATAGGTAAGAGTATTAAAACTAGAGATGCTTCTTGGGCCGTCGCCTACGGTCTATGTATGTGGGGAGCCAGTGACACTGAAGAAGTTTCTACTCTCGGTATCGTTAAACACACAAAACACAATGTTCTTTCTTGGCTAAGTCAGTTTCTTCCCTAAGATTTTAAACGTTTGTCAATTACACGATTGTCAGTTATGTCAACATGGTGACAGATATTTTAAGCAGTGTATTATGTATACATTAGCAGGTACTCGTACTCAGGGGTGGGTGCGCGAATAATACGCAAAACAAATATTCTGTATGGAACAAATAAAATCAGACGTTGAATCATTTGCGCGAATCCGCGTAGTTGGTGTTGGAGGTTCTGGAGGGAACGCCGTAAACCACATGGTGTCATCAAAAGTTAAGGGGGTTGAATTCATCGCTATCAATAGTGATGCTCAGGACTTGCATCATTCACTAGCCAAGAAAAAGATTCACATTGGTAAGAATCTGACTCGTGGACTAGGTGCTGGAGGTAACCCTGACATGGGACGTCGTGCAGCTGAAGAAACTCGAGAGGAAATCTCTAATTCTATAAAGGGTTCAGACATGATTTTTATAACTGGAGGTATGGGTGGAGGAACTGGTACAGGCTCAGCTCCAGTAGTAGCTAAGATTGCGCGAGACAGCGGAGCTCTTACAGTTGGAGTTGTTTCAAAACCTTTCTTATTTGAAGGTCAACAAAGAATGCGGCTGGCTCTACAAGGAATTGAGGAACTAAAAGCTGAGGTTGATGCTCTTATCATAATTCCCAACGACCGCTTGCTAGCAATCGTGGACAAAGAGACTACTGTGCAGAACGCATTTGAGCAGTGTGACAATGTGTTAAAGCAAGCAGTTGAAGGTATCTCTGATCTAATCACAATGCCCGGTATCATTAACGTTGACTTCGCTGACATCCGTAGTGTTATGGAAAACGCCGGTTCAGCCTTAATGGGTGTTGGCATCTCTTCTGGAGAAAAGCGCGCTGAAGAAGCTGCTCAAGGGGCCATTAATTCCCCACTACTAGAAGTTTCTATCACAGGAGCTAAGGGAGTTCTATTTGCAATTGCAGGAGGCGAGGACCTAGGAATGCTTGAGATTCAAGAGGCTGCTCGAGTTATTACTGAGTCAATCGACCCACAGGCCAGAGTCATCTTTGGGGCAATACGGGACGAGAAGCTGAAGAAAAATGAACTTAAAGTTACAGTGATCGCCACCGGCTTCCCGGAAGAATCGGACAGCGATGGTAGCTATAACATTGCCAGACGAGCTCCCATCGCAGCTGAACCTAAGAAAAAGGAACCTGAAGCAGAACCAGTAGCTAGTAAGGGTAAGATTTTTAACTCTCTACCAAAGAAAGCTGAGGTTGTTAAATCTTCAGCTCCGACATTAGGTGGAAAGAAGGAAGTTTCTAATGAATCTATGCGTCACGATCCAAAACCAATAGACCCATCTGACGACACAGAAGACGATGATGACTGGGGAGCTGTACCAGCTTTCCTGCGTCGTTCAAAACTGAAGTAGAGAACAGAACCAGTTAAAAATAAAGACCGCCAGCAAAGCTGGCGGTCTTTATTTTTAACTATCTAGTCGAACTTAGCAGCTCGCTGCCTCTATATTCTGTCTCAGCAGACTGAATCTAGTGACGCTCATGCATAAATTCGAAATAGTCGCCTTAAAGTTCCTTTTTTCATTCAATTGCACAAACGTTTCCTGGACAAGCTGGTTTAATTTCTGGAGTTTTTATTATTCCCACGGCCATTAATGCGTTGTATATTTTACACCCTACACAAATCCCGAAAGCGCTCTCCATAAACATAAAGGTCAGACAGACACCGCATATAACCAGATTGACCACTCCCATAATACCGAATCCGAATATTAGCAACATCATAGTGCCAGATAAAATAAGACCGATAGACCAAGCAAATCGTTTTTGGACCGCTCCCACATATTCAGGTTTTTGACTAGAGACTATGAAATTTGCCAGGTTAGAAAGTGGAGAAAACTTAGTACCTACTATCACCTTCATCGAGAAATCAAGAAAGAGAAACAACACTAAGCCTTGCAAAAAGATAAACTCCTGCAGATAAAAGGCCTGAAAAAAAGCAAACAATCCAATTGCAAAGGCAATTCCAGCCCCGGCTCTGATGGCCCGCTCATTAAGTACTGGGTACGGTGCCGCCTTGCCATGAATCATCAGACCGGGTATTACCTTTCCATAAGTAAAAAAGCCGTAGGTTTGTAGTTTTTTAATCATATTAAAATTAAGCGCGAACTAGCAAGTTTATAAGTTTAGTCATCTTTTTTTCATCTGACTTAGCACATGAATCTAGGGACAGCTTTACATACTCCTCAAATGATCCGGCAACTGCCCCTTTAACTGCCAGGAACTGCGGTATCACGTCAGAACAATCTTCATTATTATTAATATTTTCTTGGAGTTTTTTAAGTTGCCCATCTAGCCTACTCAGACGATTTTGTAGTTGTTTATTTGACACAATGAGAGTATACCTCTAGGGGGTATCATCGTCAAGACACTTATGGTATTGTAGTACCACTATTGATTTAAGAAATACTGATTTATGTACGATTTACTAATTATTGGAGGCGGGCCATCTGGAACTTCGGCTGGGGTATACGCTTCCAGAAAACAACTGAAGACTCTTTTTGTTACCAAGGATTGGGGTGGACAAAGCACTGTATCACCTGACATTCAGAACTGGATTGGTACTCCATCTATTAGCGGTGACCAGTTAGCTAAGGATCTTCGCGGTCACCTTGAAGCTTATGCCGAAGGCGTCGTAGATATCATTTCTGACCAAACTATCACGAAACTGGAGAAGACAGGAGAAACCTACACCGCTACCCTTTCTGACAATAGCACTCACGAAGCTAAGGCAATTCTAATCAGCACCGGATCACAACGACGACGACTATCAATTCCTGGAGCTGACACTTTCGAACATAAAGGTGTTACTTATTGCGCTAGTTGTGACGGACCAGTATTCGCTGGCCAAGATGTAGCTGTAATTGGTGGTGGAAATGCCGGTTTTGAAACTGCAGCTCAGTTACTTGCCTACGCAAAAAGTGTCACCCTACTACAACGTGGACCTGCTTACAAAGCTGATCCAGTTACGGTAGAAAAGGTATTGGCTCATGAAAATATGACGGGCATCCTGAACGCCGAAACTACCGCTGTAGAAGGAGATAAGTTTGTTAGTGGACTCTCATATAAAGACTTAGAAACTGGCGAAGAAAAGACCTTGGCAGTGACTGGTATATTCGCAGAAATTGGCATGATTCCTAACACTAACTTTGCCGACGGTATAGTTGAACGAGACCAATACAACCGAATCGTCATCGACCCTTGGACCCAAAAAACATCTGCTAATAATGTCTGGGCGGCTGGAGACTGTACTAATGTTAAATATCACCAAAATAATATCTCAGCTGGCGACGGAGTAAAAGCGCTTGAAGATATCTACGTTACTCTGAAAGCAAAATAGACTGAATTGAAATAAAAAAAATACCCGGTCGCGGCAGAGCTGCGACCGGGTATTTTTTACCCACATATCGTAAAAGCGCCCCCTCCAGAGCGCTTTTACTTCGTACAACGTAGAGCTTCGGCCTGCACGCTTTGCTCGTAGCCTCGAGCTTAAGTATTAGATACTCACCACCGCGCAAACCTATACACAGATTCTCATTACCAGAGGTCTAAGTCAATACAACCTTGAAAACCTTATTATTAGCCATTCCTGTGCATAAACTGTGCATAACGGTGTATATAACTTATGTACAACTAAGTGCAAAACCCTGAGCATAAGTGCATTGACTGCCTTAGTGAATAAGTTAGCATCAAGGGGTCATTTAGGGACCGTCAACTTACTGCACTGACTAGCTCTTACCTCTCTCACGTTTCCATAATTTCAATCAACGTTGAGCATTTATCAGCGATAAATCGCATATGCTTATGATTAGATTTTACTCACTTTTCGTTACTGACGATAAACTTTTGGCGAGTCCTTATATTAGCAACTTCAACACAGATCACGACCTAACAATTCACCGCGGTAAAAAAGAAACGGTGACCTTTTTGCTGCAAACCCCTATCACAGAAAAACAACACCTGGAATTAAAAATTATCTACGACCCTCTGACTCTTAATATAAGTAAGGCAGAAATTAAACCATTTCAGCACCAGACTCTGATATCCTTAGACATCAACCCTAAAGAAGTTGGCGTAGTAAAATTAGGCTTGGAATATCCAGACTGTAAACAAACTACTGGTTACCAGTTCAGAAAAGTAGTACCACCTCTAACTTCTGTTCTTGGTATCAATCTAGAAAAAGATATGCAGGGTAAATTATTTTCATTTTTTAAATGAAATCTAAACAACACTACTAAAAAATGTGCCTACCACATAAGCCAAAACTACTGCTGTTCCACCAATAGCTACAACTTCAAACAAGGAATCCATCAATTTAGAACCGACCATTCGCCATCTCATTAAGCCGAGTGCAACCAGAGCAAGGAATGTGCCAATTGATGAGTATATAAAGGTTGTGACAGTACCATCAATTCCTCCATAAATCACCTCCTTAAAATAGTCAGAGAAAACTCCTTTTATTTTTTCCTTAATAGTTTTTATATGTTGCCCATATAACACAAATACATCTATTTTAACGCGTAGCAGACTAGCTATTTCTGAATAATTTGGTATTATGTGGCGCACTTGTACTGTTGCTAAAACAGTTACATAACAATGACCATTTTGGTCCCATCGTCTAATGGTTAGGACGTCAGGTTTTCATCCTGGAAATCGGGGTTCGATTCCCCGTGGGATCACCAATTAGAGAGCTAGTTCGAGCACTCGACAAGGGTCAAGAATTAGCAAACAAAAAAACTACTCAGATCAGTAGTTTTTTGTTATTACGAACCTGTAATGGTTTCTACTTTTTCATACAGATCAACAATTTGATTTTTATCCAGATCAACCAATGGCTCATACATAAACGAATTAATGTGTATGTGTTCAGGGGTAATTAGATTCACTCTTCTCAAATCTTGAATCTCGTCAGGTATTTCAGTAGTAGCGTCTTGCACCAAAACTCTAGGAATGGCATTTTGGAGGACAAAATGCTCAAAAAATCTAAGGTGTACAAAGTATTTACACATTCGAGCACAGGAATTGGAAAAAGAATATGACTTTATATAGGTCTTTAGTAGCACTTTATCTCATAAGAATATTATTCAAAACTCTTGTTACTGGTTACGAGCAATAGGGATTAAATATAACAAAACCCCTACAAAAGTAGGGGTAAACTTTTTAACATAAAATATGTTAAGGGACTTCTCTGTGACAGACTGTTCACATTCGTCGCAAGTAATTCTGTTACCGTCTCTGGTGCCAGAAGTACGCTTGAGACAATGTTCGCAGTGCAGTAGCGGCTTTTGACATAAACATTGCCTGCGGTTTTTTGGACCTTCGGGAGCAATAATCCCTGAAGTGATGCAATCACATGCAGTGCAGTGATATCGAGGAGATTGTTTTATTTCAATCATGTGAGACTCCTAAAAAGTTGACTTAACTAAAGATAAATCTAACAATTTTGCACAGCGTGTCAAGACAGACCATTGTTTGCAAATTCTAACTTTGCAAACTAGTGGTCATTCAATGATTTTTAGTTTTGTAATTAGGTTGCTCTGAATTCCTTTAACAATACTTGTGTTTACAGCTAAGTGTTTTTCTTCATCACAGCAATCCATGATGTCGTCAGGGTTAGATGTATCAACCCAAGCACTAAAAAGCACTAACTTGTTGGCTTGATCAGGAAAGTGCTCTGTTAATATCTCATAGATCTTTTGATCCATAGCCACAACTTCTGTTGCTTGTTGTATTGTTTTAATGTCGATCGGTGTAGACTTTCTGTCTAAAAAGAATCTTGTGTCTACATGAAGGACAGCTAATGCCCTCTTGGTTAATTCCCACTCAGTATCGTACTCCATCAAACTTGAGTGCTTTGGCTTTTCAAAGCCAAGACTGCCCTGTACGCCTCTAGATATCGCTCTATAACTACCATCTAGTTGATTTTGTCTCAAGATAATGTTTGCTACCTCTTCAGCAAGAACACTTCTATGCACATTACCAAAGCACACAAAAAGAATAGTATGTTGGTTAGCGTTTGCGTGCTCTTTCGTTTGTTCTGACATATTGACGTTAAGTACTATTTACTAATTCTTTTGAAAAATTTCTTTCTTCCTGCTGCCTCCATCCATTGAATAGATATACCCCAACAACTCACCTACATTTGACTCTGTGATATTCCGCCAGTTTCTTTCAAGAGGAATGTGAATGTTATGAGATATTCTGTCAATGTCTTTTAAGACAAAAACAATCTTTTTAATCCAATTTAGTATATTTTCAGCACGTAGATCAACCCAACCATCTTTTATATATTTCTCGATTTCATCTAATGACGATTTCTTTAAAGTTGTCGCATTACCTGGAACAAGTGCATCTTCAACCAGATAAACACTGCCGTCTGGCTGTATAAGCGGCAACTTGAGAGAAAGTGCATATTCAATAATCTGTAAGTTGTCTTTAAGGCAGGTTTTTATATCACTTACAACGTTATCTTCAGTTTTATCAATAAGATCTTTCAAGGTACCTGAACTTGACTCCAGAAGAATAAACAGCTCAAACAAGTGTTTAGATACAGTTAGACCAAGATTGAGAGATGTCACCTTTGCCAGAGAAGCACTCTACGCATAACTTCTAATCAGACTTTTTTAAAGTAAGCATCGCGCTGGCCTTTTATTTATCTATACAAATAGATTGACATATATATATCATATCAGATTATATTCGAACTCAGGACAAGTTCATTAACACGAACTTTGATATCAACTTTTTGGAGGCATATGCCATGAATAGTGCAGAAGAAGCTAGTAACTTCAATCTCGAAGAAGCTCGTAAACGTGTTACCGAGGTAACAGAAACAATCGTCGACCTCTTCTGTGAACGACAAGCAATCATGCGAGATATCGCTAATGCAAAAAAACGGTAGTGGTGAGACACATCTGCCAATCTATCTTCCACAACGTGAACAAGAACTACTCGTACGTTTCCGAGAGAAAGCAAAAGAAAAAAATGTCGATCCAAACATGATGGACATGTTAGTATCGATGCTTATGTCTGCCGCAAAATTTGCTCAGATGGATATCTTACAACGTCAGACTATCTTGGACACTGGCCAGATTCAGGAAGATGTTTTGAAGAGCAACTTGTTGGTGCTAACTAGCTTGGTCGCCAAAGTGTACGATGAATACGATCATGCTTCTGAAGGTACCCACATGGAGTGTACTCGTGAAACAGAACTGCTTCGTGGACTCACCGAACTGCAAAAAGGTGGTGTTGCCGTGAATCTCGGATGTGCAAACGGGACACAAGTGACTGAAATACTGAGTTCCGGCTTCCAGCGTGTTGTTGGGTACGATATATCCCCTGAAATGGTCGCATGCGCCAAGGAGAAATTTCCTGATAATGAATTCTTCGTTCACGATTTGGACACCGGTATTACTCTTGAGGATGAAACAGTCGACCTCGTTGTTGCTAACTTTGGTGCCGCTAGTGAAGTGTGCAAAGACCTTTGGCAAGAAACATCACGTATTCTTCGTCCTGGAGGCCGGACATACTTCAGTTTCTATAACCAAAATGCACTCATCACTCGATGGTGGACCCCTTGGTCTAACTCGTTTTGCATTACTATTAACCCACACAACGACACCATCATGGTGCCGGTTGCTGGATAAAACAGTGCAGCCAATATCTTTTGGATTCGTGGACGCTCTATCGATGATAAGGATGTCTACGCTAACGCTCGCGCTCATGGATTTGAATTGCGTCGCATCGAATCATCATCTCCTCTATGGGATGACAAACCACGTGAGTTCTTCAAACACACGAATGCGGTCGAAGCTGCTATGGAGTACGAACGCGCGCATGCGCACGTTGCACCGTATCTTGGACAGTATCTTCGGGTTGTGGTTAAGAAGCTCATTTAAGGACCATGATCACCCCGTACTTCCAACCCCACTCTCACGCAATGTGAAAGTGGGGTTTCTTATTTATAAAAACAGCTCGTCCAAGTAGAATAAGCTGAAAGGTTTGCGATATGTACTAATTAGAAATTTTCTATCAACAAAAAACACCACCTTCCATTAGCTGGTCGGTGGTGTGAATGTATTAGCGTTACCGTGAATCTAAATAACTCCATTTCAAGATAACACTTCAATTGTGCCATTCGACCCATTAACGAATACGCGCATACCCGTCTTGAGCATATCCGTGATACCTGGGATGTTCAGAACAGCAGCTAATCCAACTTCACGAGCATAAATAGCACCATGAGCAAGTACACCACCAACTTCGGTGATTAAACCACCACCTTTCCCGATAATCGAGAGTACTGGGCCCCATGCAGGATCAGTTGTTTTTGTTACCAAAATACACCCTGGTCGAAGTGACGCAAGCGCCTCCGCATCATCGAGTGAATGCATTACTACCACCTCGCCGGTAACGTAAACATTGGTAACACCAAGTCCCCGAAACACCCGCTGTCCATCACTCTCCGGCAACACCCCTATCGTATCAAGGTTAGCCGAAAAGATAACAGGTGGCACAAACAGTGCTCTACACGAGTCAAGCTCATCCCGACGTTCTCGTGCGACGGTATGAAGCATTTCATGCTGGGTATCAAGCCCAAACATCTCGTGTGGATAGAGATAGAAGACTATACCTTCTTCCCACCTAAGCTTTTGCTCAATCGCAATAGCATTCTGTCTCATGAGGTCATAAGCCCGAAGATACTCGAACTTTACTACCTCACGAAGCGGCAAATACAGCCGCGCCACATTGATCGCATACTCAAGCTCTGGAGCCTGATCACCAACTCTTTGCAGGAGATCTGCACGCAGCTCACGGTATCCTTCAACCGTTGCATGATAATCGTCCATAGGGTTGCCAATGATCCTGTCTGCAAGCATCCTGATCATTTCAGGATTCTCTTGATACCGAGGTGTCCCCACCTCAAGTTGATGCACACTCAGATGTCCGAACTGCTTTAAAACATCATCCAATGATATTTCTCCATCCCGCAATTTTGCCAGATCAAGACTGAACTGAAGATTCGGGTTGAGAGTCATGTCGGTTCCGCTTGTTAACACATTGACATATTGCTCACCATCTTCTCCGAAGAGCTCAATGAGCATATTGCGCAGCATTGTGAAAGCAAAGAACCCGAGACGTGCCGCCTTTACGAACATGGGACACGCTTGCGTACGCAATATTTCCGCCAGACGGCAATACTGCGCCACATACTCGTCGACCGTAGTAACGTCCATGTTTTCTTCATGACCAATCGTTTCTCTCCAGGACGGAATGAACCTGCCCCGACAATCCTTATCGGTCACTTCCATCACGTGACGCAGATTTTCATGAAATACATCATACGCATCACGATATCTGCGCCCTTTTTCCTTACCGAACAAAGCAATAAGCCGTTCGAGAGAGGGGTTTTGGTCATAAAGCACCACCTCCGGATAGTTAGCTAATTTTGGATCAGCAATCATGGCATTCAGATATTCCTCAACCACAACTGCATAATCCTCAAGTGGAATACCACGGATGCGATACGTGCACGCGTCGTGCACAATACTGCACCGAGGATGTCCACCGACGAAGGTAAAAAATCCCCCGTCGAGTTCGGCCCCGATCTCGTAACCCATTTCGTTGCGGGCGGTGCGAATAGCACCGTCACCATGTGCGAACACATAGTTAAACAACCCAAGGGTCATAGGAGTCGGACTAAGCGTCAAAATTTCCGCAATGTTCTGATCTGAAAGCACATTTGAAGTAACTTTCATACCCATTTCGCGGAGCCGCCGAAGTTCACTTTCTATCCCTTCTTTGGTATCCTCGATCACTCGACAACGAGCTGCATCAGCGTCAATCTTTTTGGGTTGCACCGTAGTGATATCCCGACTTTGTAGTGCATAGAGTCGGCCTAAGCCTGCTTCATACGCGAACTCCATGTCCTGGTCACCACTAAACAGCGCTTTTCCTTTCAAACCAAGATCAACAAGTTCGTCGACTAGGTGTTCAGGAAGACTGAACGATTCTCCTTCCCGCGACAGAATTGTGCGGGTAATCGGATCGACCAGTATGCGCTCGCCAGCCTTTTCGCCGGAAACAAGCGCTTCACCGAGACCGTCAACCAATTCGATCAACATGTGATCTTCACCAGTTATCGGATCAAAGGTGAACAGCACCCCAGCAAATTGTGCATCTACCATTTCCTGTACAAGAAGTGCAAGGGGTGGCACAGCAACATCGTGATGACGTGCATATGCCAGCACAGATTCGCTTACCTCAGCGTTTGCACACGAGATGATCGTCGAGGCGATATTTTCGCGCGCTACGCTCAAGACAGATGTGAACTGACCGGCCCAGGACAAACTTGCACCGTCCTCACCGACACCCGAACTTCTGACCGCAACACCTAAATCGTCCTGGAAGGATAACTCAGTGTATATACGGTCAAGCGTTTCCTGCGGGACACTTTGTTTCTCGATTATCTCCCGCACCTCTTCAACAGAGATGACAAGAGTTAACGGAACACGCATGCCCGCTCGTACCATTTCCGATAAGTGGAACGCCTTACCACCAACTCTCTCAAGCTGGATTTCTTGTATGATCGTGAACATGATGTCACCTCTCTTTGGTTCGTAGATCTTTCTTAAAATGTTTTCAAAGAACAATTCGACACACCATTGTGCC
>JAJOLC010000036.1 GCA_021129655.1 Minisyncoccota bacterium | reverse complement strand
GATACTGAGTGTGATTGATTTCATAAAATTTGAATAATTGACTGACTATAATCTAAGATATATTAACTATTGTACACCCTGCTCTTACAAACAAAATATCATTCTGGAGATAACTTTGCAGCCTGTTTATAGCCGGCAGAAACTTCGTTTCTGCCGGCTATAATGTACCTACTATGCCGAGAGCCTCACACAGCATTGCCTTGCGTCACAAACCAAAAAGACATCTAGTTCCACTGTACGCAGCCACGCTTCTTTTAGTCTTTCATACTCTAGTGGTTGCTTATATAAACTCGTCTTTCCTGGAGCAATTCATTCCAGCTACCGGAATCGGGACCATTTACACACTTGGCTCAGCTCTTAGTGTTCTTATATTTTTATTTGTTTCGAGAGTGTTGCACAGAGTGGGTAATTTTAAGTTGACCATTGCTCTACTACTCCTAGACTTACTGGCTGTTACAGGTATGGCTTTTGCTGAAAGCCTGAGGGTAGCAGTCCCATTATTCTTAGTACACCTTATTTCAGTTCCCCTAATAGTGTTCAATATTGACGTATTTTTAGAAGAACAAATCGGTAATAATGAAGGCACAACCGGTAGTCGACGAGGCTTACTACTAACTCTTGGCAGCATGATAGGGGCTGTCTCTCCCCTCTTAAGCAGCTTACTAATTTTCGATCAAGATTTCACAAACGTCTATCTCTTAAGTGCTGCTGCTCTGCTGCCTATCATTACTATCTTAATATTCTATTTTAAAGACTTCAGTGACCCTGAATACGGAGAGATAGACGCCTTTTCAGCTATTCGTGGATTCTGGGAGAAATCAAACATAAGAAATGTATTTCTAGCCAACTTCACATTACAGGTATTCTTCCTAGCAATGGTGGTATACGTTCCTCTATACCTCACTCGTGACATTGGACTTAGCTGGCGAGAATTCGGCGTCATCATGTTTTTTGCTCAATTAGCCTATGTCATATTTGAGTACCCTATCGGAATCATTGCAGATAAATATATCGGTGAGAAGGAAATGATGATTTTTGGCTTCCTGATTATTACCATCTCTACTTCTTGGATTTCCTTTGTAACAGCACCCAGTGTTCTAGTTTGGTCTATCATACTCTTTGTAACCAGAATCGGAGCAAGCTTCGTGGAAGTTACTACCGAAAGTTATTTTTTCAAACAAACTAAGAGTAGCGATGCACAAGTTATAAGCTTTTTCCGTATATCACGACCACTGGCTTATGTGATAGGTGCCCTAATTGGCAGTCTGGCTTTATTGTATCTACCATTTAACTTAGTGTTCTTAGTATTTGCTGGACTGATGATTCCTGCCATGTTCTACACGATGAATATCGTTGACAGCAAATAATTAGCTTTAGAAAAGACGCACTGCCGAAGGTAGTGCGTCTTTTCTAAACAACAACCTTACTCAACCACTTCGTAATCGACTCTACTTCGCCCCTTCTGAGGCATAACAATCCAAGCTGCGAGATACAGTAGCAACCCGGGGAAAATTCCAGTCAGTATCAAAAACGCTACCGCCAACACTCTAAATAGAACGGGGTCTTGATCAAAATAATTAGCCATGCCAGACAATACTCCCGATACGACAGCTTTCTCTTTGTCTCGTTCCAGTTTCTTTTTCATAAGAGAATTATACCAAATTACAAGTGATAGATAACATCCTTTCTTTCCACCACAACCTTCCAACCTTGGCGTTTCGCGTGAGTATATAGAGTCTTGTTCGGATTAAAGCAAACAGCTTCAGATACGGACTCCAGTAAAGGAATGTCACTCTCGGTATCGCCAACAGCCAAAGAGCCTTCTTCTGTCAATTCGGGATGTCTTTCAAAAACTCTCCTGACTATATTTGATTTATTCTGAATCAGGTGCTCATCATTAATTACGCCAGTAAATCTATCCTGAGGGCCTATTTCATAAAAACGACCGTACACTTTATCAAATCCATATTGACCGCAAAATTCATCGAGAATTGTTTTAGGGGATTGTGATATAGCAATAACGTAATAACCATCACGCTTAAGCGACTGTATTAAGTCGCGAGTATACCTGTACACAAACTTACTCTGAACAGAAACCACCCTTCGGCCAATATCAGCAAATTCACCATAGTGGACGCCCTTAATATGTTTTAGAAAAGTCTCAATCACTGCTTCTATATAATCTTGATAGACACCTTCTCGGGAGCGCCAAGAACGGAGCTCTGACTCAAACTGCTCAGCAGCTTCGGCCGGAAACACATCTTCTGCTATAAGTTGCTCTACTAACTCAACTAACAAACTGGAACGAAATACTGTTCCATCAATATCAAAAAAGGCTACGGGTTTTTGTTTCATACTACAATCCTTAGGTATAGCTAATAAATACCGGCCGCCATTCTTTCCACTCATCATGAGTGAACTCTTCCACACGATACTCCCCCGGTTCGACTCTTCCTACACTTTTCAGAGTAATGGATAAATCTGGGTGAACAGCTTCAATATAACCAACAAAACCCTTAGACTC
The DNA here is from genome assembly GCA_021129655.1 of Minisyncoccota bacterium. Lineage (GTDB taxonomy): Bacteria > Patescibacteriota > Minisyncoccia > Phycocordibacterales > UBA918 > OLB19. The sequence continues at coordinate 18,827 of JAJOLC010000036.1, read as the reverse complement.
GGTTCCGGAGTATTCAATAATTGAATTAGTGTGTGGCTCAATACTCATAGAAATTCCCTTAATACCTCTCAATATAATATTCCACAAGCCTACAATTCGAGGTCTGGTAGCTGGCCAACCAATCTTTGCGTTCTTTGTTTTCAGGATGAACAATATTAATTCGATTGGCTGCAAAGGAAGCTCGAGCTGACCAGTTAGCGCCTCATCTTTAATTAGCCTTCGTAGCTTTATAGTCTGTTCATCGGTTGATCCGTAGACATAGGCTGATTTAAAATCAGGCATCACTTTAGACCTGTCTTCAGTCAAAGAATCTACAGACAGCCAACCGCGAGTATCTCTAATTCTTACTTCAGCAAAGCCTCCATCAAGACGCAATACTGTTACTCTGTCTCCATAATAAAACTCACCCAACTTTCCATCCAACGATACGCTCGGCTGGCTAAGACATAGTGCCACATCTACACAGACATAGGCAGACTGTCCAATCTGAGTATCGGAGACGGCCGTCTGAACTATCGGAGCCTTCACACTATCTTTAACTTGAACTAATGATTTCTTATAAGTAACAACAACATCTCTTGCTTCGATATTCTCATATTTAACACGAGTATCGGCACCAAACACAAAATTCCACAGATCTTTTAGGACCTCAAAAAATGCATCCTTCATAAGCAGTATTAATTAAGAGATGGTCGGATAAGCAGGTCGATAATTGTCCCAAAAGTCAGCACCCCTAAAGCTAACAATATTGCCTGACCTACGAATGGTAGTAGCAATAGTAAACTTACTCCAACTACACCAACTGCGAGAGTCACAAGAGAGAGAGTTACAGCTGGCTGATTGAACACCTTCATCATTAGCTGACCTAGTACTGCAGACAAGCCAATAACACTGAGAGCGAGAAACAGCGCGTAAGCTAACATGGCAACAACACCGACCAGAGTACCAATCATACTAACAAGGAGAAGGCCAGCTGCTACAGGGACCATGAATACTGAGATTAAACCAATAAGGAATGGTCGAGGACTATGCACAAGAGCTCTATTCACAAGCAAACTTAGTGTCTTTCGTGAGACCAAGAACCACACAAGAACAGAAAATAGAAGAACTAGCACGGGGACCAAAGCTGTTTTAGCATTCAGATCACTACCAGGAAGAACAGGGTCGCTTCTAACTAGCTCACCCTTCAATGTTGCATTCAATGATTGATTGGCAGGTAATTCACTTACATATCGTACATCTCCCTCTATGACTGCTCTGTCTCCAATAGTCAATTGAGTTACCATCACGTCTACATCACCTCCGATTGGAGCATCTAAACGTAGCTGTTCGACCGAGCCGATAACATCTCCCTCAACTTCACCTTCAACCGTGACCTGACCGGCGTAGACCAAAATATCCCCACCTATTCTGGCTGTAGACAGAATATTGACCACTCCACCTATAACAAACAAGTCGCCTTCTATTGATTCTGCAATAGTCACTTCCCCTGAAATAATTCGTAGATCATCTCCTACAGTTCCATGAATATTCGTCTTGCCAGATACAATAAGAGCATCGTCACCAACCGAACCGTTAATGGTAATTTGTGCGGCAGCTGAAACCAAGTCTTCATCCACAGAGCCTGAGATATTTACGATGTTTGCACCAGCGTAGAAATCTCCTTCAATAATATTTTCTTCAGCTACAGAGACAGTTTCTCCAGACCGAACTACAGTATCAGCATGTGCAACTGCAGAAAATGACAGACACAGGAACGTGGCATATACAAAGGTCAATAGTGTTTTTGGTGTTTGTGAAAAAGTCATTATTTTACAATTATATTCTCAGTAATGATCACTGTCTCCTCCTTCACTTCAATCTGCTCAGCCACTTCAGCAATAGCCTTTTGCTCATTCTCGTTCTTGATAGCCTCTTGTTTTATAGCAGACTCGGCAATATGCTTCTTCTCCGACAGATTCATAAGCAGGAAAATTATTACTGCAACAGCAATAATACCAAACAAGTTAAGGAGAAGAATCATGGTTGCTCCTTTTATAATAACAGCATTCCAGGCAGCAATACCGATACCGATAGTTGCTAATGGAGGAATCAGGGCGACTGCAATGGCTACGCCTGGCAGTGCATCTCCCCACTCTGGTCGAGCAAGCATATAAGCAACCGCTGCTCCAGCTACCATCGCCACCAGCAAGTGAAGGTGACTAGGTACGGTACGAGCTAGCACCTCGGCTGTTTCATACATCGCTGCATCACCAAAGAAGAAAGCAGCTATCACAGACAGAACGAGACCCGCTCCCAGTGACTTGGTTAGAGTAGACAACGAACGATGTAACACCTGAATGTCTTCTTGCATCATCACTAGACCGAGAGAAACACCCAAAATTGGATACATGAGAGGAGCAATCAACATACTACCAATAACAATAGAGCCACTATCCAAAAGCAAACCTAGGGTTGCCATCAAGGTAGATAGCCCAATCAGGTAAAAGTAATCGAAATCAGGAGTGCCGTTCTGCAACAGCTTTCTAATCAGAGAAGCTTTGTCTTTGTCTGGCAAGGCTCTAAATCTAGCAAAATACGGCATAATCAGTAATTATTATCTATAGTATACGTTGTTTATGAAGGGGTGCAATCGCTATTCTGCACTAGTACAAGGAAACAATTTTGCAGTCTCAATAACAGTTGGTGCAGATCCGGCTATTATCTCACTCATTCTAATTGCACCTAATTTTTCCTCTGTACAACTAATCATACCTGGTGTGATAACAAAAGTATCTACATCAACACCAACTGTTTCTAATGCACTTTTTTGTGAATCACCTAGAGGTAAGTCTGTAAGAGGTATTCCGCTGTCAGGAATACTAGCCTCTAGCTCACTGACGATTTTTTCAGATTCTAGGCTACTGCCTGATGGATTAGGGACTCCAGATGTTGGGCCAGCTAATATTGTTCCTGACGAAATTAACCAAAAAACCAATATGGCCGTTAACAGAGACGTCACTAGTAAAGTAAAGACAGTAATTAAAAATTTATTCATATTGCTGTGTAAATTACAGGGGTTTGCAAAACGGTAATTATGGTAAGAGCCAGCATTATCAAGAATATACAGGCACACAATAATGCCACTCGTGGACGAGACAATTCCATCTGGCCGGAATTCCAGTCCCTAGTATATAAAAACGAAAATGCAAATCTAAAAAATCCCATGTCTATCCTAGTTTCTTATATAGTGTACCAGTAAAAATAAGGGTACCAATACCCAGACTAAATATAATCCAAGGGTTTTCCTTAAGGACTGAGTACTGAAGAAGTATTTGCTCCACACCAACGATTGTGGCCGTTAGACCGAAAGTAACGGAGAGGCCTATCAAAACTGGAAAGCGTTTAAAGATACTGTCTCTGATTGGAGACATTGTGGCTTCAAACTTTTTTTCCGTTGCGCCGACAATGTGCCCAGCTTCATTCAGGGCGCCAGCAGCGACTTTGACTACTTTTTTGGCTGCATTGTTATTAATCATAGATATTTATTATATCAGCAAATTACTCAACCTCTTTAACATACAGCTTCTTTCCTCGTTCCCACATCTGCGATTGGTCTTGCAAAGACAACCAATACCACCATTCTGCCCCCCAAAGATACTGTTTATCAAAACGAGTTTCCTCAGCGTATTGCAGAATGTCTTCAAATTTTTCTAAGTTCATTCTGGTGAACTGCACCTCGAGAGGAACATCTATGATTGGTTCAAGTAACCAAGGTTCAGCTGATAATTCAATCAAAACTGACACTTTGTCACCATACAAAGCCTTCATAAAATTGTCTTTCACTCTATAGGCCCACGGTGGTAACACTGTTCTAAACTGACCTAGCTCAGGATTCCAAAAATGAACATAGACACTTGTACCAAAAGCATCACCTCTGGAGTAGGCCCCACGCCAAGTACCCAAGTTTCCACTATCTGTAACCAGGATTGGTCGTGACGGGTCTAACTTCTTTACTAAGGCAATCTCCTTGTCCAAAAAATCTATATCTAAATTGCCACAGTGCTCAAAAGCAAACGCTTTCAAGAAAGGTTCATTCTCGACCTGCCACATAACCACTGCTGGACTATTTTTGTAGCGCTGAATCACCTGCTCCATATATACAATTTGTGCAGCCTGTCGTTCGGCAGTTGAAATTTCTCTTGCCCAATCCGGCACATGACACTCCGGCCATCTTGGCAATCTTCTACCTACTGCCAACACCACTTTGGCACCTACTTCTTCAGCCCTCTCAATCTGATAATCAATTTCTTCAAAGTTATAAACATTAGCCACTGGCTCTATCATTGGCCAATGCGCCGCCAGTCGAAGTTCTCGTACCTGTAGGTCATCCAGAATAGCGTCATAGGTTTCCTTCCAATCAAGACCCAGTTCGCGAGCATAGAATGTATTGAAAGACATCCCATAAACTATTTCCTCTGGGACTGGCTTCTGCGCTAACAGAACTACAACGAAAACCAATGCTGTTATAAAACCGAGGATGCTATAGATAATGACTTTCCACATATTTTTACATGTTATCACGCAAACAAAACTACAAAACCAAGAAGAATTACAACTACATACAACATACGTCTAAACGATACACTCAGCCTGACATCCTTATCTGTTGCAGAATCAGGAAGCCAGTGCGCAAACATTACCGTAATAAGCAGGATAAATACGTACCGCAAGCCATCTAGAGCCTGAACTACCGACACTTCACCCATATCAGTCGCTTTAAGGAGCATAAAAGCCGCTATGCCTGCAAACAGCTTAGCTAACAGCACAATTCCTCCTGCCTTTTTTGTAGTATTTACAGTTTGTTCTCGCACCTTGGCATAATAAGCTGGTACTAAAAGTAGGGACAATGTAAACACCACAAATCCCATTCTTGACCAAAAGAACCCGTCATCAAAACTCGTCTCCAAGAAAAGACCTTTCATGGTTATAAAGTGAAGTGCGAAAAATAAACCGCTATGAAAAACATGCAGAACTACTGACATCTTAGGCAAGGTCTGAGCCACCAACAAAGTTCCGACGGAAAGCAGTACTACTCCGACAATAAAGTTATCGTTTAGTTGAGTACCTAAGAAAAAATAGCTTAGGCCAAAGGAAGACAAGGCTGACACTGTACCAATTATCGGCATAGTGTTGGAAGCATCAGCCCTTTTAAGAGCGTCGTACATAGACACCAGAGCTATGAAGAACGTGTAGGCAGCCAAGAAAGACATAGCTACCACCTGCAAACTTGGAGCATGAACGTTTGCAAATGAAGGCACCCCCAGGGCAGCTAAACCGGGAATATAGCCAATGAAATATATAATCACCCAAAACCCGGTGAATAAACAGGTGTAAAAAGCATACACAAAAGGCCGCGGCAGAATGTTTTTATCTGAGACAATGTATTTATCAAAAATCGCCACAATGGCGTTTAAGAACTGACCAGCCGTAGCCAGTAGAATCCAAGTCATGAGTTTATTCTACTACGGCGTTCTGGGTGCATATTTCTTTATACACGGATGCTGACGGACGGACAGTTCGCTCTAAAGTATCGTAATTCACTTCAATTAAACCAAACCGCTTCTCGAAACCTAGTGCCCACTCGTAATTATCGAGCAGCGACCAGTACATATGTCCTCTCACATCGGCTCCGTCTTGAATCGCTTGCCAAGTTGCTGCCACCTGGTCCTTAATGTATTCAGCTCGACCAGAATCATCTGCATCGGCTAAGCCAGCCTCTGACACAAAGAGCGGCTTCTTGTATTTAGTTAACATCATCAACGCATCATATATATGACTAGGAGCAAAATTCCAATCCATGTCAGTTTTTCGCCATTCTCTTTTGTCGCCAAATTGGGTATAAAAATAATAATTCAGTCCGACAGAGTCACAGAATTTATGAGTACGATTCATAAAAATACCCGTCCAGACATAATTAGCAAAAGCGGCCTTAACTTTATTAAAAGGATTCCAGTTAGCATCAAAAACAATCACATGCTTCACCACACTGATTTCTGTTTCCGGTGATACTCGTTTGATAGCTTTGTAAGCAGTGTTATGTGCTTTAGCCAAATTCTTCATCACTCTAAAATACGTAAATACTGGCTTCAAACCCTTGCTAGCTTTAGACTCGAAAACCTTACCTGAATTGGTAATTGAAACAGAGTCAGTTAATCGAAAACGTTTGAATGGAGGCCAGCTACCGCGCAGCCAGCCATTACTACCGTAAACATTAGGTTCATTCATGGTTGAGAAATGAGTACACATATCCCCCAGTTCTTGTACAACAAAAGCTGCGTAGCGAGCAAATATTTCTGGTGAATCTTTTCGCTCAAAGCTACCAGACTGAGAAAACCAAAGTGGTAAAGTAAAATGCCAAATAGTTACAAACGGAATAATGTTTCTATCTTTAAGAGACTGCAAGACTTCCCGATAATGTCGAATTGCCTCCTGGTTGAACTTCCCTTCTTCAGGCTCAATTCTTGCCCATTCAACAGAAAACCGATGGGCTGTATGTCCCATATCTTTTGCTATATCAAAATCTTGTTCGTAGCGGTTGTAATGGTCGCAAGCTCTTCCGCAGACTGGCACACGTTCTGCTCTAGCTGCTTCGGCCCAGTCAGTATTCTCGATTCCACCTTCCACCTGATAAGAAGCAGTAGCAGCACCCCAATAAAAACCATCTGGAAATTTCATTTGCATGTCAGTATTATAACAAAAAAAAGCGCACTGATATTTAATCAGTGCGCTTATTAAATTAAATGAACGTAACTTCTTCACCCATCTCTTCTGCAGCTTCAAGTACTTCTGCTTTTGAAAGAGGTTTATCTTCTCCTAAAACCATGACGGGTGGATAAAAAGGACTATATATTTTGTTTCCACAAACAAAAACCATAAACGGTTTAGAGGATACTCTCATTGCGAACAATCTAGTTGGAACTGGTTTGCATGTCTGCATATAATAACCCATGCCTTTCGCCTCCATATAAGCCGGATAAAATGGCCTATTGCTGTCACAGCTAAGCAAAATCCATGGTTGATTTAAACGCCAACAAGGATCCTCTTCCTTATTGAGAACACCTACATATGATTTTACATGCAGGGAAATTTCATCTTCTACAAAAAGACATCTGCACACTACCCTATCCCATCTCTTTACCCAAAAAGGACGGTCATTGAAGTAATTTATAAGCCTTACTAAGGGCTCGTTTGGCAAACTCATTTTAGACTCCTTATATAAAAAACTAACTTCTTTGACTATACCTGTAATATTATTTTGGTCAATAAAAAATGCAGCCGAATTATTCGACTGCATATCATTTAACCCGCTCTAGATATCCCACCTCTTTACTATCAATCGCCTGAACCCAAAAAACTGTATGCTTTGGTCTTACAGGAACCTCAATAAAGTTACCGTTTTGAACTATAGAGAACTTGAACATCTTGTTACCCAACCTCATAAAAATATTGTAATCAGGCTTCTGGCCTGAACTAAAAGTTACTCGAAGCCTTTCACAGGGGGCGTGATGTGGGCCAGCCCTCACATGATACCGATGGTCGCTGAGGGGCAACCAGGCATGCAGCCTCTTCCACTCCGACACAATCTCTTTCATCTCCATTCTCCCAAAAAAACTACCTACTTAGAATATGACAGTTCCAGCACTAAAAGTCAACGCTGTTAATGAAGCTGGCTGGTGCTAAGTTTTCTTTCCATTTTTTATACAGTTCTGCAATAGCTTGAACGTCGCCCATATTTTTTTCTGCTATATAGCGAAAACGTCCCTCTGCAAAAGCTTCCGCTATCTCTTCACCGCCAAGTAGGCTGGAATTATCAATACTATAAGCACCGCACATAAGATGAAGTGAAGGACGATGTTTCATTCCACCATAAAAAGAAAACTCGTCGAGTAAGTCCACATGATACGGTAGAGTTTGTCTAGTCAAGAAACGTTGCCTGGCAATATCGACAGTTAGCTTAACTCCCTTCATTACTGAGCGATGGTGCAGAAAAGGCATTAAGAAAGAGCGTCCGTTAAAAGTGACAAATATATCGTAGCTTTTTGCTCCTTCCCAAAAATCTTCCAGTATTTCGGTTTCGGTTCCCTGTTTGAATTTATAATCATCGACTGTAAAACTTTCACCAGCTGTGTCAGACACAAAATAAACAGCCCCAGTCTTGCGCTCGACATCATATACAGCAAGAGAAATAATTGAAGCTGTGAATGGTGAAAAAGATAAGTTTGATTTTATGCTCTCAATTTTTTTAAGTTTTTCTTCCTCAGAAAAAGCAGAGTTATCAATCCATTTAGTTAATGATGATCTGGTGATACCCGGTAAATCTCCCCACTTCTCGGCCTTAGTTTCAATATCTACAATAAGTGTTGCCATAATTAAATATTAGTTGGAGTGCCCGAGTAACAATTCAAGATTTCATCACGGTCAGTTGAAATATAGTAGCCGTATTGACCGCTAACTGTTTGACCGCCACAATTATCTGCAAGATTCGGAGATGTTCCATGTATTGGGAAGCCGTCAAGCGCGTACCCTACTATAGTGTCTGGGCCAAATACACCATATAGTCCTGATTCATTGTTACGAATCAAGGAACCGTCTTGAGCAATACCTACCACATCAGATGCTAGACATGAGAGATTTCCCTTGGGACCGAAACTGACAGACAACTGAATCAGTACGTCACGAACCGTCTCTGTCCCCACTATTGGAGTAGAGCTGGGTGTAGCCGGTGTCATTACAATCTCAACCTCAGATTCTGTATAGAAAATCCTAGCTCCTTCCACCACATCCATTTTTACACCGGTTGGCCAAATACCCATAAATACAGAGTGGTCTGAGCAGGACTGAACCCCATCAATAACTTCCTCAGTCACAGTCTCGACGACAACTTCTTCCGGAGATGAAATAGCCAAGTTGCCACCTTCAGCAATCCTTAGTCTCATATCAGCCAGCCTTTCCTCCCGAGACACCTTATCAGGTACATAGACCTCAGCAATATACTCCTTATCATCAGTAACCACTAAAGTCACTGACTCAACAACAACCTGGGGTCCATAGACACGCTGATAAAACACCGTCGACCCAATAGCTACCAACAGGAAAACTATTGAGGTAAAAATAAGAATAAAGTCACGTGTTCTAAACATTGTCGTTATAATACCAAAGGGCGGCAAGCTTCGCTTGCCGCCCTTTGAACAACCTAAAATCTATTTCTTTTTATTGTTCCTAGAGGCCACTTTAATATGAACCAATTGCTCAACCCTTCTTATATCAGCCAGCAATTTTGAACGATCTGCATTGTACATAAACAAATTGAATACGGATTTTCCACCATTACGTGCAAATGTTGCTCTGTCGCCAATTTTTTTACTTACATCAATCATATGAAATGATTCCAACTCCTCAATTTTCTTAATTCCCTTCATCTCAGTTATCTTACCCTCTTTCTTCGCGAACCACTTCATAGCACAAGAGTAGCCTTGGCATTTTTTGGGAATATGTGGACGTTTTGGGATTCTGATTAACACATCATTTAAAGCATGATTTATGCCACAACTAAGCTTGTGTAGCAGATGCCTAAATCCTCCCATCCTAGCTCCAATCTCAATAATCTTCCATTCATCATCCATCTTCATTAATTCTACGTGTGCCAAAGTACTACGAAGACCTAAAGCATGGATTGATTTTTCAGCTGCTTCCTCGGCTCTAGCAATAGTCCCAGACTTTAAGGCTGTTGGTGTCATTTGTAAATAATTATAAAAATCATCATGACCAATATTCTTACCAGTAGTCACCCTAACTAGCGGGCAATGGTACACAACTCCTCGTGAGTTAACATACGAATCAACAGAATACATATCACCTTCCATATAGCTTTCTGCAATAACTGTTGGGGATTCTAGTCTATCTGAATCCTTATATGCTTTCTTTAGCTTTCGAAATATAGTTCTTAAAGCAATCTCCAGTTCTTCCTCGTGATAGCAAATAGTTACAAAAAGGCTGGCTGCTAAGTTAGCTGGCTTTACTATCATAGGAAAACCAATCATTTTTACAACCCTTTCTCTTTCTTCAGCGGAATTCTTTTTAACTTTAGTAAACTTTGGAGTCAATTTAGTATCAAATAACCTTAACCGTTTACGCATTTCGTACTTATCACTTGCCCAACGAAGAGACTCTGTGCTGGGTGCGCGTAAATATGGCACATGGGGAAGCACCTCGCAGAATCGGCCGAGATACTTCTCTGAGCGGCAAGTTATAGCCATTATCTGATTTTGATATGGTAAGAGGGTTTCAGTGATCTTCCAAGGTTTAGAAAAGTCGCAGGTTTTATAAATATCCAAACCTGGAGTCTGAGCCAGCCCCTTAACCTCACGTAGGCGAGAATCCATAAGCAGCATGATGCGCAACTTCCTACCAAACTCCTTCTCGTATTCACGAACAGCCTCAATCGTACCAGGCGGCAGATTCATGACATATAAAATAATATTTTTATCTTCTATCATATATTAAATTTAGAATAAAAAAATCAGCGGTAAGCGATACTTGGCTGCTGATGAGTTGGTGTGTTTAACCAACTAAAAGCATACAACGAAAAGTAATTAAATACGCACAACAACACACAAGTTGTTAAAATCAACTCTTGACAACATTTTAAACACTTGCAACATCCCCTAGTAAATAGGCTTGGTATATGTTTAACTTAGCGACCTATGTCAGAAGCAAAATACAAAGTCGGTGTTATCACTAACGTAAACCAAAAACCCCTGCAGCAGCTTCAAGTTGCTGCCTTGAAGCAAGGAATACTCATGGAACAAGTGCCAGCCACGTTCATACCGCTGTCATCGTTCGCATCGAGTGATTTTTTCAACTCATTATGTAAGTATGATGCAGTCTATTATCGTACAGGTATGCTAGGTATTGGAATGGAACCAATAATCTATGAATTAAACAAAAGAAACATCCCTCTCATTAATGCCTGTAAGGAAACATTCGGATTATTTTAAAAATCACAACAAGCAATATTGGGTGAGCGTTACGGGATCAAACAACCAAAAACACTCCACACAAAGGATTATAAGTACTCAATTATTAAAGGGTGTTTGGGGAGTAATTTCGTAATTAAACCAGATAACGGTTCTAAAGGAAGAGGTGTTGCTTTAGTGGATTCTGAAGAATCATTCAATGATTATTTCAACAGCAGAGACCGTAATGAAGACTGCATCTTCCAAGAACTTATAGACAACTCACAAGAATATAGAGTCTACGCAGCTGGCAGCAAAGCTGTAGCGACCTATAAGAAATCACCTGGTGAGAACGACTTCCGAGCCAACCTACATACAGGCGGGACAATTACCGCCACTGAGCCAGAAAAAGAAGCCATGTTACTTAAGTTTGGGTCAATGGTAGCCAGCAAATTTAAAGTGGATATTTCAGGCATAGATATATTAGTCAAAAAGGACACTTGCTACCTACTGGAAATAAATCAACAGCCCGGATGGAATCAGCTTGAGGAACTAACTGGAGTAGACTTCCCAGCAGAAACAGCAAGATTTATTCTCAGCAAAATTAAATAAACAAAAAACTCCCTAGGGAGTTTTTTGTTTATTTACCAAACCTAGAAACCAAACCGAACACCAGAACCTGCCGGAGATGTGTGAGGTTCAGCCATGCTGTCTCCATCAGCAGCTTCTAACGATGGATTAACTACAGCATCAATTTGCCCAACAAATGACTCATAAGTGTCGAAGTTCATTCGCTGTCCATTCAGAAAGAAGGTTGGTGTACCAGTAATATTTAATTTTCTGCCCTCATCGAATTCTGCTCTTATCTTGTCACGCAATACCGATGAATTCATGTGCTTACGGAATAAATTTACATCCAACTCTAGCTCGTTTGCATACTGAATGAAGAAAGTTTCTGGCGACCCTGCTCTTGACCATTCTTGCTGGTTGGCAAAAAGTAAGTCATGAAATTCAAAAAATTTACCTTGTTGTCCTGCAGCTTCTGCGGCCATAGCTGCCGGTTGAGCAAAGTGATGAATCGGAAGTGGGAAATGCTTGTATTCGAATTTTAAATTGTCACCATGTTGAGCAAATATTTCTGCTAAAATTGGCTGAAATGTTGCGCAAGCTGGACACTCAAGGTCACTATACTCAACCAAAGTCACAGTAGCATCAGCCCCACCCTTAATGTGTTGAAGCACTTGAACCCCTTCATTGTTTCGTTCAGCTGATACACCGGAATACCAGATAGCAGCTACGAATAATAAAACTGTCACAACACCTGTTATCATCCATGGATTTTTCATATGTTGGCTATTTTAACATATCAGTTAACAACGTCTAATTTTAGACAGGTAATGTTTGGTACACTAGAGTATGTTTAAAACCCCTCACAGCCCCTGGTCTGATACACCTGATGAAATATCAGCGCAACTTAAAGTAGATACAAGTAAAGGACTCTCAGATGATGATGTCAAAAAAATACAAAAAGTAGTTGGTGAAAATATCTTTCAATCCAGTAAGGAAAAAAGTGCCTATGGGATACTTTTTCAGCAATTTATCAGTCCGCTAATTATCATCCTTATTATTGCGGTTATTATTACCGCTGCTTTAGGAGAATGGCTTGATACAACTATAATTGCCTTTGCTGTACTAGTAAATGCTGTCCTTGGCTTTATTCAAGAGTTTAAAGCTGAAAAAGCCATCACTGACCTTCGCTCGTACATTACCCATCGTACCAGAGTAATACGTAACGGCCACGAACTAGAAATCGACCCACGCTTTCTTGTGCCCGGTGACATAATTCATATCACTAATGGTGCTCGTATCACAGCCGATGCTCGTATTATCCGAGAAATAAACTTCACTACTGACGAATCTATCTTAACAGGAGAATCATTACCCGTTGAAAAAGATATCGATACTCTACCCGAAACAACTCTCCTGCCTGAGCGAATAAACATGATTTTCGCCGGCACTCTAGGTATCGATGGGTCTGCTTACGCTGTGGTTACAGCAACTGGATACGATACCGAAATCGGAAAACTAGCTCGCTTAGTAGATGAAACAGAATCTGAAACCACCCCTCTACAGAAGGCTCTCTCTAAACTGACATGGGTAATCATTATCCTAACCACTATCGCAGTAATTGGGATTTTTGTTATCGGTGTAACTCAAGGGCAATCATTGTATGACATGTTACTAATTTCCATTGCAGTCTTGGTTGGTTCTGTTCCAGAAGCTTTACCAATTGGCTTAACTGCAATTCTAGCTATTGGAGTAGAGCGTATTGCTAAGAAAAAAGGCATCATGCGCAGCCTGACTGCAGCTGAAACTCTTGGTTCAACTAGCTTAATTATTACTGACAAAACTGGCACCTTGACTCAAGCTGACATGAAGCTAATAGACATAGACACATCCACCCAGCTATTAGCTCCAAATTTCACGCCATCTGATCGTCACAATCATTTCAATATTGAACAAAGAGACATACTCACCCTAGCTCGTTCGGCCAGCGATGTTGCTATTGAAAACCCCGAGGATCCTTATGGTGATTGGGTGATGAGTGGGGCTGATCTAGAGACCAACATTGTGAAAGCAGCTGCTGCACACGGCATAACTCAGTCAGACGCTAATCGATCTGAGATACAAATACGTATCCCGTTCAGTTCAAAGTATAAATTCTCAGTAGTTAGAATCCCTACTGAATATCTCCCCTCTCATTTGGGTCAATTCGAAGATCCTCATGTAGTTATGGGAGCTCCAGATATTCTACTGAATCGCTCATATTTAAGTCATGAGGATTACATTAAGTTAAGTGCTTCAGTGGCTGAACATAGCAGATATGGTCGTCGAGTATTAGGCATCGCTCTACTCACACCGCACACCGACCCCACCTCTATAACTACAGAACACGTCAAGGATCTCACCTTTTTAGGAGTACTTAGCTTTCATGATCCAATTAGACCTGAGGTTCCAACTGCTCTTAGAAGAATACATAGTTATGGCACTAGAGTAATCATGGCCACCGGAGATTTGCCGGGAACAGCTCTGGCTGTAGCAAAAGAGATAGGTTGGGATGTTGACGAATCAAACATATTAACAGGCCAGCAGCTCAAACAGTTGTCAGACGAGGAACTGATTGCGATCTTGGACAGAATTCATATTTATGCTCGAGTAACACCGGCTGACAAACTCCGTATTACTAAGCTACATCAAAATCAAGGAGAAATAGTCGCCATGACCGGGGATGGAGTAAATGATGCACCTTCCTTGAAAGCTGCCAACATAGGGATAGCTGTGGGTTCAGGGAGCGATGTGGCCAAGAGTGTATCGGATTTAATCCTGCTCGATGATAACTTCAAGACCATAGTAACAACCATCGAGGAAGGTAAGCAGATACTGTCTAATATAAAGAAGATGTTTGTCTACCTAATGTCTAATGCCTTAGACGAATTAATTCTAATCGGAGGGGCTATATTGGCTGGAGTAGCTCTTCCTCTGACTGCTATACAAATTATTTGGGTTAATTTATTCACTGGTAGTCTGCCAGCCATAGCCTTTGCCTTTGATCGACAAAAAATGCGCGAAACAACTGCTACCAGTCGTGATTTCTTTGATCGGAGAGTTTTATTTCTAACTATTTTCATTGGCTTCATTGTCTCTTTAATGCTATTCATTCTCTACCTGACACTGCTTAAAATTGGTATTTCTGTAGATTTAGCACGCAGCATTTTATTCGCCAGTTTTGGAACCTATACTCTGTTCATATCCTTCTCTTTCCTTGATTTAACCCGACCTATTTATAGCTACTCCTTAACTGAAAACAGATTACTGCTAGTAGGCGTAGGATTAGGATTACTGCTCATGACAGCCACCTTTACTGTCCCCTTCCTAAGAAATGCCTTCGAGGTTGAGACATTGTCCCTAGCCTGGACAGGCTTCGTTGTGTTATGGATTATCCTAAACGTTCTTGTTGTAGAGCTATCAAAGTGGTTCGCAAATGCTTTTTTAATGAAGACAATAGACAAGTAGCCATAAAATACGTAAGCTCATACCTAATATGCCAATGAAACCAAACTTCATACGTAAAAAGAAACGCAAAGTGCATGGCGCTACTTTTGGGATACCGAATACACGAATCCGACCCATCTTAAACTTTCTGATAAAGAGAGTGCTGACTTAGCAAAATTTACTCGCTGGGTAATTCGTCGTGACCGTGGAGACCTTTTGGCACCTCAAGCTAGTGCTATTGACGCTGGTTGTGGCAATGGCCGTAATCTTATCTATCTGGCCAATGAATTCGATATGAAAGGAGTTGGAATAGATATTTCTGCTTCTGGTATAGCACAAGCAAAAGCTGCCTCCAAAGATCTCCAGATTGAATACTCTGTGCAGAGTGCAGCTGCTCCACTGCCAGTAGCTGATGAATCACAAACCATAGCTATGGATATGATGACTTCTCACTTTCTGAATAAAGAAGAGAGGGAGAACTTGAGAGATGAAATATTTAGAGCCCTACAACCAGGTGGGTATTTCTTTATGAAAACCTTCCTGAAAGATAAAGACCTTCATACAGCTAGATTGATTAAGGAAAAGCCTGGTCCCGAGGAAGGTAGTTACATTCATCCTGTTATGGGCGTAGCTGAATATGTTTACAGCGAAAAGGAACTTGTAGAGTTCCTGAGTGAGAAATTCATTGTGCGTAAAGTTTATCGTTCGCACAAACATGCATTTAAAGGCAAAGCTAAAAAGCGTCGAACCATTTCTATCTATGCCGAGAAGGACTATTAGTATGGTTAAAAAGTATCTATCTCGTTTCAAACACGCTATTAACGGACTTCTGTATGCAACTGCAAGTGATTTCGGATTCAGGTCGCAGGTTTATTTAGGAGCTGTTATAGGCTTCCTAGTCTCAGCATTCTATACACCACTAACGGCCTCTGAATTTTTATTTGTTACGTTAGCCTGGGCACTAATACTCATCACAGAGCTGCAAAACTCCGCTCTAGAAGCTGCTTTAGACAGAATCCACACTGAACTTCACGACAGCATAAAACACAGTAAAGACATGGCTGCAGCATCTGTTCTTATAGCTGGATTGTTCCTCCTTTTAACTCTTATTACAATCTCTTACGGCCGGTTTATATAGACCCCTTTAGATAATAAAAAACAGCCCTCACTTGGGCTGTTTTGGAAGAACTTTACTTATATTTCAATAACGCAATAATTTGGATATTTACTGCCTGTTTTCTCCTCTACAAAATCTAAGACTATCCTCTTGAATGACAATTTCTTCATTCCTTCAACTGTTCTCTCAGTATCACAGACAACAACTTCTCCTGGAGGCAGATTATTTGCTCTAAGAAAATAATTGGCCTTTTCCTCAGAGGTCCACAAATAAAACATAGCGTCATCGGGCCTACAGTAAAATGAATCTTTGGGTGGTATCAGAACAACATGAATAACGGGATGAAATTCTATCAGATTATCAACACTATCAATCTTCATCTTCCTTCTCCTTTTTTACAACTTGTCTATTTTGACTATACCAATTAACTGTTACTTGTCTAGTTTAAAACGGCAACTCCCCTTCCTCGTAGATATTTCCATACTCCATACCTGATTGCAGAAGCTCACCTAGGTCCTGAAACAAGATATCAACTGGTGGGTTAAATACCGTCTGATCAACAGTATTCCATGACTTGCAGGAATACTTAACATCGTCATCTAGGGACACGACTTGATTTGTTTCAATCGAACTATCATCCATTAACGACAGGTCCATTTTTACTCCATACAACTCCCCTTCTATCTCCGACCAAGTGTACATCGTAGAATCCTTAACAATCAGAGACGACAATATTTTCCCTTCTAGGTCAGGTGAAGATGTTAAAAAATCACCTCTCATTTTTCCGTCACTAACGAAATAAGTTCCTTCAACTTCCTCAGACACTTCATCTGCAGAAACTCTAATTGTGCACTCTAAATCTTCTCCCCAACCTCTAATATCATCTAGTGTGGAGTTTCCAGTCCTGTCTTGAGTCTCGGCTAGATCTGTAGATAAGTATTCAATCTGGCCGGACAATTCACTTTCTGTCTGAACAGCAGATTTGTTAGTAGAATCCGAAAAAATCAGCTGGTAAATGAATACTGCAATTAAAAGTGCAATAATTCCAAGAATTGTGACGTATTTCATAAATGAGTTTACTTACCTTATTAATACTAATATTGTACCGCATTCATCTGTTATCTCGATAATACGTTCGGCTTTATGGCATAATTGTATATATGTCATGGAGAAGTGTAACTATACGGGCATCGTACAGCCTGGCTTTGGTGAGTGCTATTAGTATCACAGTAGGTATCGGGGTTATTTTAGAATCAAAAAGCATCATCTTCTCAAACTCCGGTAGTCATTATGAGACTCAGGCTATTCAGCCATTCCCTGTTAGTGTGAACGTTCATACAGAAGTGATTAATGACAGCTCATCAGCTGACAGCTTCTTTTACGACACACTAGCTGGTAACACAGAATCTCACAACAACTGGTGGAATCAAGTAGCTTCAGTGTTTGCTAGCAAGGCATGGTATCAAAACCTAGCTTCACCTGTCAGCCGAATCATAGTCATTTGGCCGGGAGAAAGAAAAGAGGAGGTTGTCAAAAATATTGGTGACGTGTTGCGATGGAGTAGAGCAGACAAGGAAAAATTTATAGCTCTGACTGATGCAGCAGAGCCGCAGTTGGCAGAGGGGAAATATTTTCCCGGTCAATATGTAGCTCACCGTAGTGCGACCCCAGAAGATATCCATACTCTCATCAACGAGAAGTTTTCTAATGAAGTGCTCAAGCGTTACACTCCCGAGGTAGCAGCTCAGGTACCACTTCAAGACGCACTAATTGTTGCTTCCCTACTAGAAAGAGAAGCTAGTGATTTTAATAATATGAGAGAAGTGTCGGGAGTAATCTGGAACCGTCTTTTTATAGATATGCCTCTCCAGCTAGACGCTACTTTGCAATACGTAAAAGGCAGCCGTAGTTACGAACCTCGATGGTGGCCTGCAGTGCGTACTCAAGATAAATTTGCCCAATCACCGTACAACACATACAAAAACGCTGGCTTACCGCCAGCGCCTATCGCAAACCCATCAGCTGAATCTATCTTAGCTGCACTTAATCCAATCGTGACTGAATGTTTTTACTATTTCCATACTGACAATGGTGACTATTTATGTTCAGAAACCTACGAAGATCACGTACAAAAACTTAGGTCTCTTTACGGACGAGGCTCTTAATTAGGCCGGACAAACAAACGGGTCATCAATCTTCTTAACCAGGTAGTTAATTGAAAAGGCGAGCAAAATGATTCCTATCACACCGAACTCTGCACCATGAAAAGGAAGCAGTAATAGTAGCCCAGTAGCACCAAACAATCCGAGCACAGAAGTCAAGATAATAGAACCACAAGCAGCACAACCAATACCAAAAATACCGCTGATTAAACCGCCAATACTAGTTACATGAGCAGTCTTTCCGGACACCTCAATCTGCCGTCGCCTGATGTAGTAAGTTAGTAGTGACACATTAATACCAAACAACACGGCGATACTAACCATATACATAATTGACAACACACCGTAATTCAGAGCAACAGCACCATACAAACTAAAGACAAAACTCAGCTTAGTCCCTAAGCTCAAGATATCAGACGAAAATAATTGCAGGATTATGTCTCTATTTGGCAAGAGTAAAATTCCACTCAGAATTACGACAGCTATAGCTGTCGTAAT
>JAJOLC010000060.1 GCA_021129655.1 Minisyncoccota bacterium | reverse complement strand
ACCACAGGTGATCGTTTGATTACATTCGGACTTTGTTGTTTTTTCTTTTTTGCCATATTGATATTGCGTAATTACGCTTGAAAACCCGCCTAGGAGTTACTGATAAATATTGCTTGCGAGTATAGCAGAGATTTGTCATTTCAGCCAGTAAATTCAACCTATTTTCACCAAAAAAAGATAGTGCCCAAGCAAAATAATTTGTAGTCAGACTATTTACACTTATTTCACCCTGTGTCATGATTCGTCGTAATGAATAATAGCCAGCAGAATAAGCGCGTTTACCTTGATTGGGCCGCAGCTACACCTTTGTCAGACCGACCCTTTACTGCTATGGAGCCATTTTTGCGTGTGCATTATGGAAACCCTAGCTCAATCCATCAAGAGGGTGGACGGGCTCGACAAGCTGTAAATACAGCTCGTGAACAGATAGCTTCAGCAGTACAGGTAAAGCCTGAACGAGTGACCTTTACTGGCGGCGGAACTGAGGGGAATAACCTGTCTATATTTGGTGTGATTGAGTCCACCAAGCAGACGGGTATTAAATATTCCGATATGGAGCTAATTACTACCAAGATAGAACATCCCTCAGTAATTGGAGCGGTAGAAAAGCTTAGACAGCTTGGGGTGAGTGTGAATTATGTGAATGTTACTGACCTCGGATTGATTGACCTGAATCACCTGCAAGAATTGTTGTCTGACAAAACAGTGTTAGTTTCTTGCGCCTACGCCAACAGCGAAATCGGAACAGTCCAGCCAATTCGAGCAATTAGAAAAATAATCAGAACTAAGGAAGAAGAGGCTGGCACATTGATTTATTTTCATGTGGACGCTGCCCAAGCGCCACTCTGGCTGTCTTGCCAATTTGATTCAACTGGAGCGGACTTCTTGGTTTTGGATGCTGCTAAGTGTTGCGGTCCTAAAGGAGTAGGGGTTCTGATTCAGAGTAAGCGAGCAAAGTTACTGCCAGTAACTTTTGGAGGTGGACAAGAACAGGGTATTCGACCAGGAACAGAAAACGTATCTGGTATAGTCGGTGCTGGAATTGCTATTCAAGATGCACAATCAACATTCAGAGAGAGGGCAGACAAAGTGACTCGGGTGCGTGATGAAGGAATTGCCTACTTGAAGGAAAAACTACCCACTGCGATTCTGAATGGTGCCGCCGGGGAGGATAGATTGGCTAACAATATTAATATTTCAATACCAAAACTAGACACAGAATACACAGCAGTAGTTTTGGACAGTAAAGGTTTTGCTGTTAGTACTAAGAGTGCTTGCGCTGGTGCCGGTGGAGGAGAGAGTAAGGTAGTGAAGGAAATCTCACAAGATTCTGGACGAGCCACCGCAACTCTAAGGTTGTCTCTAGGGCCAGAAACTACTATCGAAGAAGTTAGAGAAGCAGTGAATATTATAGCTGCACACACAGAGCGAATGCAGGAATTGACCCAGTAGCAAATCTGTTGCAATATAACAAATATCAATACGTATTATTGATTGATAGTTACTTTTCCGTACAGAATTTTTGTCTGACCTACCGCCAGTAACGTATAATGAATATATTAAAATTATGCCGAATTTTCACAATTTCACTACCAAAGCCAAAGAAGCAATTAGAAAAGCTCACGAGCTAGCGATAGAGCGTGGTCAAAATCACGTGAGTCCAACTCACTTACTTACCGCTCTTGCGATGCAAGATGAAAGTACGGTTATTTCTATTCTAGATAGACTTGATATCGACGTGATTGCATTTACTGATTTACTATTAGAGGGTCTAGAAACACCAGAAGTTCAAACTACTATTTCACAATCGTATCAACTTTATCTTACTCCTGAGTTAGCTAAAGCTCTAGAATTTTCTGGTACTTTCGCTGAGGAGATGGGGGACTCTTATGTAGGAGTAGAGCATTTATTTGTCGCGGCTCTTGAGAATCCTGGTCCAGCAGTTGAAATAATGCAGCGAACTGGTATTGACAAGAAGCGAGTGAGGGAAGTAATCAAAGAATTACGCGACAATAATATAACTGATGCTCAAGCACCCAAGAAATTTCGTACACTAGCTAAGTACACTCGAAACCTGACAAAAATGGCTCAGGAAAATAAGACCGACCCAGTGATAGGTCGTGACATTGAGATTCAGCGAGTGGTACAGATACTTTCACGACGAACCAAAAATAATCCGGTTCTAATCGGAGAAGCTGGGGTAGGAAAGACTGCTATTGTTGAAGGCTTGGCGCAACAGATTGCCTTAGGACAAGTGCCAGAGTCAGTTAAAGAAAAAGAAATTCTGTCATTGGACTTAGGTCTATTGGTGGCTGGTACAAAATTCCGAGGAGAATTCGAAGAGCGCCTAAAGGCAGTGATGAAAGAAGTAGAAGAGTCAAAGGGCCAGGTGATTCTGTTTATCGATGAGCTGCATACTATTGTTGGAGCTGGACAAGCAGATGGCTCAATGGATGCTTCAAATATGCTTAAGCCAGCTCTGGCTCGAGGTGAGATGCGCGTAATTGGAGCTACAACGCTGAAGGAGTACCAAAAACACATTGAAAAAGATCCGGCTTTGACTCGACGATTCCAGCCTGTTTATGTAAATGAGCCATCACAAGAAGATGCAGTAGCGATTTTGCGCGGGTTGTCCGAAAAATACGAGCTTTATCATGGCGTGCGTATTTCTGACGACGCAATCGTGGCAGCGGTTGATTTGTCCTCTCGATACATCACCGACCGATTTCTTCCTGATAAGGCAGTAGACCTAATCGATGAAGCTGCCGCTGCTCTCCGAATTTCTCTAGAAAACAAACCTGAAGAATTGGTTGAAACTGACCGACTTATTCGTCGACTAGAAATTGAACGAGAAGCGCTTCGTAAAGAAGTAGAAAACACAACTAATAAAAAGAAAGTGAAGGGAAGAATTAAGGAGATTGAAAAGGAGATTGGTGAGTACAAAGAAACTACTTTAAACCTTGAGACTAAATGGAAGAACGAAAAAGGAGCACTAGCCGAAATCAGTTCTCTCAAAAAGGAACTTGAAACTTTGCGTATGGAGGCAGATTCATCTGAAGCTATGGCCGACCTGACTAGAGCGGCTGAAATTCGGTACGACAGTATCCCATCAGTAGAGAAAAAACTAGACACCAAAACTAGACGTCTAAAGAAACTACAACGTAGTCGACGTCTTCTGAAGGAAGATATTACTGAAGAGGAGATTGCAGCAGTAGTGTCACGCTGGACAGGAATTCCTGTTTCTAGAATGCTAGAAGCAGAGATGGAGAAACTGGCTCGTATGGAAGAAGTGCTGCAGGAGAATGTGATTGGTCAAAACCACGCTGTAAAGCTGGTGTCAGACGCCATCAAGCGTTCACGAGCTGGTATTGCTGACCCCGACCGTCCAATTGGCTCATTCTTATTCCTTGGTCCAACTGGAGTTGGTAAGACTGAATTGGCTCGAACATTATCCCAATTTATGTTTAATGATCCTGATGCTCTATTGCGAATAGACATGTCTGAGTTTATGGAGAAGCACTCAGTTTCAAAGATTATTGGTTCTCCTCCAGGATACGTTGGTCACGATGAAGGTGGTTCTATCACTGAAAGAGTGCGACGGAGACCATATTCTGTAATATTGCTAGATGAGGTTGAAAAGGCTCATCCTGAAGTCTTTAATATTCTGTTACAGGTTCTAGATTCTGGTCATTTGACTGATGCAAAGGGACGAAAAGTAAATTTCAAGAACACTGTCATTATCATGACCTCAAATATTGGGGCTGAGCATATCGACCGTATGTCTAACTTCGGTTTCACTCACGACCATGGCGAAGCTGAACAATATGTGCAAGCTAAAGGAAAAGTTATTGAAAGTCTGAAACAATTTTTCCGGCCAGAATTCCTCAACCGTCTGGAAGAAATAATTACTTTTGACTTACTCAATCAAGAATCAGTTGCTAAAATCGTTGATCTACAAATCGCCGATGTTACAGCCCGACTAGAGAAGAAAGAGATTGCTCTCACTATTTCTAAGGACGTCAGTGATTATCTGGCGAAAGAAGGCTATGACCCTAAGTTCGGTGCCCGACCGTTGCGGCGTTTGATTCAGAGTAAGATTCTTACTCCCGTTGCCAGCATGATGGTAGGAGAGGGTATGGTTCAAGGCGGGACTGTTAAAGTCACTATGAAGAAAGGGGAGCTAGACTTTGACGTTAGAAAGAAAGGCCGTCGTAAGACTGCTGTAAAAAAAAGCTCAGTCAAATCTTCAATCAAGAAAGAAGAATCAGTAGCAGCTTAAAAGAAAAGACTCGCGAGAACGCGAGTCTTTTTGTTGCAGCACTATTTTAATGCTATGTGAACCTAGCTATGGCAGAATAAAACCCCTAGCATGTCGCTTGGGGTTTGAATGGAAAGAACTTGATTAACTAGTCTTTAATAATTCACGAACGGTATCTGTGTTGCCAAAAAAAGAAAAGTATTTTCGGCACCAATCGATACCTTCTTGATAATCATGTTTCCATTTCCCAGAGACTAAGTCTATGCCTGTTACTATTTCAATATCACGTCGTAGGGCTGATTCGGCCGTATCTTTGATGCAATATTGAGTGTTAACACCGACCAGAACTAAATGTTTAGTATTAAGTAGATTCAAAGCCTTAACTAAAGCACTACTAGCAAAGGCGCTATTGCGATATTTTATTATGCTGAAAACTCTGGGAACTTCATTCAATTCGGTCTGGAGTTCTTTCAAAGTATTGCCCTTGTCATACCACTCAATTTTGAATACAGGGATATCATACTCGGCGCAATCTTTAAGGATACGAATTTGATTTTTGATAATTGTATCTATGGCACCCTCCTTGTGTCCTGACATGAAGGATTCCTGCATATCAATTAATAATATAGCTGCCTTAGATCGATCGAAAGGTTTAACTGTTCGGTTTATCAAAGGTTCAATGTGGTTTTTTAAAAGCATTAAACTTCTCCTGCGTATATGTTAGAGGAACTAAATTCAAGCCAAACTATACCCCATAATTG
This sequence comes from Minisyncoccota bacterium, assembly GCA_021129655.1. Lineage (GTDB taxonomy): Bacteria > Patescibacteriota > Minisyncoccia > Phycocordibacterales > UBA918 > OLB19. The sequence continues at coordinate 19,739 of JAJOLC010000060.1, read as the reverse complement.
TAATAAATCAAGAAGTTGGAGGACGAGCTCTCCTTTTGCAGTAATTTTGGTCATTACATAACCTGTACAGGTTGACGATATTTTTGCTCCTATGTCACAAAATATCTGGCAACCTTTTCAAATCTTGACGAAAGTGACTTTGAGTCACTTTCTCTCAGCGCACGAACAAAAACGCCCAACCATAAAGGTTGAGCTGCTTTTTGTACTCGTGCGCCAGGCAGGATTTGAACCTGCGTAGGATAAATCCGTCAGATTTACAGTCTGATGCAATTGACCACTCTGCCACTGACGCAAATTGTATGTTTTCGGATTAAGTTTTATTTAAGTCCGAGTGGGAACAAAATATCACATATTACTCATTTTTCAAAGCGTGGCTGTGCTATTATTTTTATATCTAAACGAATCTAATTAATTATTATATGAAATTTCTACCGTTATTCATTTTGACTCTAATCATATTTTTCCCGGATATAGTCTCAGCTGCCCCAAACCCTCTAGTTCCTTGTGATGGCGGACCTAATGATCCTTGCAATGCTTGTAAGTTTGTTGAGTTGGGCAATAACATTATCGGATGGCTGATTGGAATCATGATGGTGGTATTTGCTGTTATTGCTGTGTCAGCAGGATTTGGATTAGTGACTTCCGGTGGTAATCCTGACGCAAAAACTAAAGCTAAGAGCAAAATGACCAATGCCTTCATTGGCTTGATTATCGTTTTGGCAGCCTGGATAATGATTGATACTGGAATGAAGGCTTTACTTGATAGTAGTAACGGGGAACTTGAAAATGGTGTAGTTAAAAGTTGGGGTCCTTGGAATAAAATTAAGTGCACTGCACCTGTTACAGGGACAGGACCTACTCCTTCTGCCCCTTCACCATCTGGATCAGGCCTTACTGAGTCAGCAGTTTTGTCTTCCCTTAGTTCGGCCGGAATCGGCGTTATAGCTTCAGGTAAGTGTTATGATCCTAAAATTAAGACTTGTACTGGCTTGGCCGGAATCCAACAGTCCACTTTAGATAATGTTTTAGATGTTTCAAGTGCATGTCCAAGCTGTAGTATTAATGTCACTGCGGGCACTGAGGTAGGGCACAGCAATAAATGCCATCAGGCTGGAACTTGCGTAGATATTAACTGTGCATCAAAAAATTGTACACTTACACAGATTGTAGAGATTCATAAAGGAGCTCAAGCAACCGGCGCAAAGGTTGTTTATGAAACATTTTCATGTACTGATAGAGATGCTGCAAGAGCTATGAATGTAGAAGCATATTGCAAATCAGACCAAGGGTATGGGCACATAACAGGATCACATTTTTCTTTATATTAAGATAATGATAGCTACTAAAACATTACGTCCTAATGCTAAACGCATCAGGACGTAATGTTTTATGCGGGCCCACGAGGATTCGAACTCTACGAGTTCAGTACAGGTTGTCGCCATTTTATTCATTCTTCATAAAATAGCTGGCAACCTTTTCGAATCCTGACGAAAGGTCTCCCAGACTTTTCTTGCACTCTCATATTTCACTTCGTTTAATCTGCGGGCCCACGAGGATTCGAACCTCGATCAACGGTTTTGGAAACCGGCATTCTGCCATTGAACTATGGGCCCTGGGTGTGGCAACTATAGTAGGCGAAAGGGGCTGTCTGGTCAACACTAGTCCTGGTGGAGAAACTTTTCTAAACAATTAAAAATTTTCTTATGATTGTCGGGTGAATACCATTTGATTGTTTCTTCTCGCTTTAACCAGGTCATTTGTCTTTTGGCGTACTGCTTGTTTTTAGTCTCTATCAACTCAAACATTTCTTCTTCAGTGATTTCTCCTTGCAGATGCTTTGCTAAGTAGCGGTATTCAAGACCAAGTTGGTCCATACGCTCAAATGACACTCCTTCTCCATGTAGTCTTTTTGCTTCGTCGACCATACCATTACTTATTCTTTGCTTAAGGCGCAGGTGAATATTCGTATGTAGCTCTTCTTTTGGTACGTCAGTTCCGATGAGTAACCATTCATACGGGGATTCAACTTTCTTTGGCTCCGGGACGACTCCTAGTGCATCAACAATTTCTAAAGCCCGTATCAAACGCTGTCGATTGTTAGAATCAATAGTGGCTGCCCTAGCCGGGTCAGATGCCTTGAGATAGGTGAAAAGGTCGTCGTTGCTAAGTTGATCTAGTCCATCACGAAACTCCTGATTGGGTGGAACTGGTGCAGATTGAATATTGCCTAGTAGAAGTTGAATATAAAAAAAGGTACCCCCAGTGATGATTGGTAGATTGTTTCTGCTTAGAATATCTATAATTATAGACTTGGCATCCCGTTCAAAATCTGCTGCAGTATAAACTTCGTTAGGGTCAACTATGTCTAATAGGTGATGAGGGACTCCTCCCATTTCCTCCTCGGTGACTTTTCCGGTAGCAATATCCATACCCCGATAAATCTGCCTAGAATCAGCCGAAATAATCTCACCAGAAAATTTCTTAGCGAGAGCGATGGATAGAGCAGTCTTGCCGCCTGAAGTTGGTCCTACGACCGCTATAATTTTAGGCTTCTTGTCCATAGGTTTGAGTGTAGCAAAGATTAGCTGATTAAACAGTACACAGTCTCTATATACTGAATTGTCATTATGTTATTATGGCGAATAATTACTATTTAACTACAAATTGATATGGACGATATGATATTTGAAGCAGATAATTTTCCGCTAACTGTTGGTGACACTGTACCGGAAGATTTGTCATTTGATGTATTTCAGAATAATTCAATCGATAATAAGAGCTTTAAGGACTTTAGAGGAAAGTGGGTAGTTTTGTTTTTCTATCCCGGAGATTTTACATTTGTTTGTCCGACTGAACTGGCTGAATTGGCCGCTATGTACGAGCAGTTCACAGAGGCAAGTGCAGAGATTATTTCTGTATCAACTGATTCAGCTTTTGTGCACAAAGCATGGCACGATACTTCAGACGCCATTAAGACAGTAAATTATCCAATGGCTGCTGACCCGTCTCACGAATTATCAGAATTATTTGGCACTCTGATTCCAGAGGTTGGAGAATCTCTACGAGGAACATTCATTATCTCTCCAGACGGTGTGATAAAAGCAGTGGAAATTAATGACAACTCAATTGGCCGTTGTGCAAAAGAAACTTTGCGTAAGTTCAAGGCAGCAAAATTTGTTGGTGAACATCCTGCCAACGTGTGTCCCGCTAGCTGGAATGAGGGGGATGACGTGTTGACTCCTGGTGTAGATTTGGTGGGTAAGATTTAGGGTGTAAGCATCTGGGGTCGAATTCTACGAGTTCAGTAGACATTACAAGCCGGGGTCGATCCTTACAGGATAAGTAGACCTTTTGAGTCAGATTGATTCGCTCCGCTTTCAATCTGACTCAAAAGCTTTTCGACCCCCTACGAAACTGCCGTAAGGCAGTTTCTCCCGAGGCACATATGAAAAGACTCCCTGTTGGGAGTCTTTTCATATGTGCCTCGGGAGGGGGTCGAACCCTCATGCCGTGAAGCATACGATTTTGAGTCGTACGTGTATACCAATTCCACCACCGAGGCAGGTGTGACAGAGAGTGTAGCAGAAAATTTATAATTAATAAACGTGGCCATAGGTAGCGAATAATAATAAAAACATGTGCATAAGTACAAAAGTCCAGTGTGTTAGAATGCTGTTAACTAAGGGCAAAAGCCCTGAGGTAACAGATGGTTTTTATTTATGGCATTTCAAGGAGATTCAATATACTGGGTAGAAGTTGAAAAAGTAGTTCCAAATCCGTTTCAGCCACGGTTGGAATTTGATAAATCAAAATTGCAAGAATTAGCAGACTCTATTCGTATGTATGGAGTGTTGCAGCCTCTCACAGTGACTCGTAGTGAAGTACAAAAGGATGATGGTACATTTTATACAGAATACGAATTAATTGCGGGAGAGCGGCGTTTACGAGCCAGTAAGCTGGCTGGAATTGCACAAGTGCCAGTAATAATTCGTGAAGGTGAACAATCTGAACAGGAAAAGCTCGAACTGGCGATTATCGAGAATCTTCAGCGAGAGGACTTGAATGCAGTAGACCGCGCGTTGGCATTTCGCCAATTGTCTGATGTATTCAAGCTTTCTCATGTTGAAGTAGCCAAGAAAGTTGGTCGTAGCCGAGAATATGTTTCTAACACAATCCGATTACTAGGCCTGCCCGATAAAATTCTATCCTCGCTCACACAGGGAGATATGTCAGAAGGTCATGCTCGTACTCTGCTCATGCTTACAGACAGACCAGAAGAACAAGACGTAATCTTCCGAGAAATACTTTTGAAAAAGATGTCTGTTCGAGAGGTTGAAAGAATTGTCCGAAAAATTGCTACTGATAAAGTTCGTAAAAAGAACTCCAACGACATTGGAGCTAGTCTGATTGAGATTGAAAAGCAATTTACTGAGACGCTGGGAACTAGAGTACAGATTCAAAAAACAGACTTTGGCGGTAAGTTAACTATCGACTACTTCTCCGAGGAGGACTTAGAGGTTATTTTGAAACGAGTCCGAGATGAGTCTAATGTTGATGCATCGTCTGACCAAAAAGCCGCAGAAAAGATTGCTGCTAACACACCACTAGAGACAGTTCCAGAGTCTGCTACGACCGTACTGACAGCCTCACCTGTTGTTAAAGAGGTTCAAGTGGTCGAAGCTAGAGAAGAGCTACTGCCAACTCCTGATGTGGTGCGCGCTCCTCTGATACCTGCTAAACCTGTACCAGCGGTGACTGAAGAAAATGTTGTTGAGCAAAAAACGGAAGAAGTACCAGTCTTAATTAAGAATGAACCCCAACCAGAAGTGCGCCCACTATCGTTTAGTCCGCAAGCGATAATGTCTACACCTGTTGCGGAAACAGTGCCGCAAGTGCAATCTGAAAAAGTAGGTGTTCCAGCCCCTTCTCCTGAACCTGTGGCCAAGACTGAATCAAAAGATGATAAGGACGATAGCAGTCTTTACTCAATGAGGAGTTTTAACGTTTAGATCTCACTTTCAGTCGCACTTTTTATGTGTTTTCTGGCAATCGAAGTCTTGGTAGAATGAAGCCATTTCGGACTTGGTTTGGCAGATTTCCTAGTTTCAATTTCAACGATATCGCCGTTACTTAACACAGTATCTAGCTGCACCATTTTTCGGTTAACTTTAGCCCCAAAGGTATGGTCTCCAACTTCTGAGTGAATAGCATAAGCAAAATCAATCGGAGTAGCACCAACTGGCAAATCAACTACATCACCAATCGGTGTGAAAACAAAAATTCTATTTGAAAAAAAGTCAGACTCTGCATCATTAACAAAATCATCAGTACCGTTTTCACCATCCTGATTATAAGTTTGCCCAATTTGTGATATCCATAATGGAATCTTTAGGTTGTGCGGAGTAGTGGTCTTCTCCTCAATTTTTTCAGTTTCATCTTCGTCTCGTTGAGTGAATGGTTTAAACAAGGAGGGGATTAAACTAGAAAACATCGAAGGTTTTTTGACCTTATCAGAAACAGCAGGCTGCTTGTAGAAAACATGAGAAGCTACTCCAAATTCAGCTTCTTGATGCATTTGTCCGGTACGGATTTGAATCTCTAAGATAATCCCGTTTTTAGTGGTGACAGTGGTATGGATTGATTTGTAACCATTCGGTTTAGGAAAAGCAATGTAGTCCTTCACTCGTTTTGGTAAGGGACGCCATAGCTCGTGAATGATGCCTAGCGCTCGGTAGCAGTCTTCTACCGAAGTGACCACTACTCGCATAGCTAATAGGTCGTATATGTCGTCTATATCCCAATCCTTACGTTTCAGTTTATGGAAAAGACTGTACATACCTTTAACTCTAAACGAAGTCTGAAAGTCTAGTAGTTTAGCGTCAGCTAGTTTTTTCTGCAGGGTCTTACGTTCTCGCTCAAGAACTTCGTCGGCGTTACCGAATCTTTTTGACAGCGTCTCCTTAACTCTTTTAGCGTCTTCTGGATATACATATGGAAAAGCTAAGTCCTCGAGCTCTTTACGTAATTTACCCATTCCTAATCTATGAGCAACCGGAACGTAAATTTCTAAAGTTTCACGAGCAATCCGCAGCTGCTTTTCAGCTGGGATATAGTTGAGTGTTTCCATGTTGTGTAGACGGTCAGCCAGCTTGATGATGAGTACTCGTATGTCCTGACTGGTAGCTACAAAAAGTTTTCTCAGACTCTCGTTGTGTCTGTCGGTGCCATAGTATCGAACTGAACTCAGTTTGGTGACACCTTCAACCAGGAATAAAACTTCATCACCGAATTCATTTTTAATATTTTCAGAAGTGACTGGTGTATCTTCAATCGTGTCGTGAAGCAGGCCGGCAGCAATAGTTCTCGGGCCCATACCCATCACAGCCAATTTGTGGCCCACAGCAGCAGTATGTGTCATGTACGGCTCCCCAGAATACCTGGTGTCGTTCTTATGTGCCTCAGCCGCGTAGTCATAAGACTTAATCACCAAAGCCTTGTCAGCCTTGCTGGGGTTAATAAGTAAGTTGGCAATTTCATTCGCTGTGAACATCCTTTTATTCTAGAGTCTGAATCAAAGCTTGACAAGCTTTTTGGACTGCTTATGACGACAAGGTGTTACCTTTGCTTCAATAAATCAATTGCGATTTCGATAGTGATGTCTTTCGTCTTGATGTTGTCCGGAATTCCAATTCGTTTGAAACCTTTCTTTAGGTAGCGTCCTGATTTAGATTCAAACACATTCACTAACTTGTGGGTTTTTGGATTTACTCCGAGCTCCTTAAGAAGAGACTCTCCTTTACGTAGAGTTTTTGGTTCAGCCAGAATTTCTAGAGCACGCTTAAAGGTGATTTCGTAAGGATTGTCTTTCTTGCTGTCTTTCAGAGAACGGAAGTCACCAGCATGAGCAATGTACGGTCCGTACTGACCTGAGTTTGCCATGATCGGTTCACCAGTCTTTGGGTGTTCACCGAGCTCTCTTGGTAGGAGTAAATATTTAACAGCGTCATCGAGAGTAACGTCTTCAATCTCAACACCTGGTGGCAATGAAGCTCTGTGTGGCTTGACTAACTTCTTGCCCTTAATCTTTTCCGGAGCTTCTCCTAATTGTACGTAAGGTCCAAATTTTCCATTCATTAAGAAAACTGGTTCACCACTTTCTGGATGCTTTCCGATTGGCTCTTCTGGTTTTACCTCTGACCCGTCAATCAATCGAGCTCCGTTACAGTCAGGGAAGCGGATACAAGAAAGGAAAGTTCCGTTCTTACCAAGCTTCTTTACCATTTCTGCTTTACAGTCCGGGCAAGGAAATTCTTTTGGTCCAGGTCCTAGAGTGGTAAGTTTTTCGATATCTTCTTTAGCGTCGACAGCTTTTTTGAATGGTTTGTAGAAGTCGGTCAGGGTTTTTTTGTAGGTTCGGTCACCGGTAGCGATTTCGTCGAGCTGATCTTCCATTTCACTAGTGAAGTCGTCGTCAATGTATTCGATAAAATGTTTTTCTAGGAAGCTGGAAACAACATCGCCAGTGTCGGTAGGAATAAGAGTCCTGCCTTCCTTTTCTACGTAACCTCGGTTAACAATCGTGTTCATGATTGAAGCGTAAGTAGAAGGTCGACCGATACCACGTTTTTCTAATTCTTTAATGAGTCCAGCTTCCGTATATCGATTTGGTGGTTGGGTTTGCTTAGCTTCGACTTCGACTTCTTTGCACTTTAGTTCGTCACCATCAGTTAGTTTTGGCACTTCGGTATCTTCTCCTCGTGAACGAGGGTCTACTCGCAGCCAACCGTCAAAAATAACTCGCGAGCCATTAACCGCAAAGTCAGGAATTTCCTCTTTTGAATCCTTTAAGTTGGTCAGTAGTTTTGTTCGTTTTAGGGCAGCGTCAGTCATTTGTGAAGCTACGGCTCGTTCCCAAATAAGTTTATATAGTTCTTTCTGGTCAACTGTGTTGCCTGCGCTAAGCTTCTTGAAGTTAGATGGCCGAACAGCTTCATGGGCCTCTTGAGCTGACTTACTTTTAGTTTTGTAAGTTCGAGGAGTTAAATATTCCTTTCCGTATTCATCTTTAATAAGATTAGCTATCTGCTTTTGAGCTTGGTCACTTAGGGTGGTGCTGTCTGTACGCATGTAGGTAATATGACCACCTTCATACAGTTTTTGGGCAGCCCCCATGGTCCTTGAGGGAGTAAATCCAAGGCGAGTTGAAGCGGTCTGCTGCAAGGTTGAAGTAGTGTAGGGAGGTTTTGGTGAGCGTTTAGCTTCAGATTCTTTTACAGACTTAACTACCCAATCATTACTTTCTCCAGCCTTCTTGATTCGCTTAGCCTCTTTTTCTTCCCCAGGCTCCTCCATACAAACAAAAGGAATAATATCCTTACTGTCTTTAAGTTGCGCTGTCAGTACGTAGAAATCATCAGGAATAAAAGCTCTGATTTCTCGCTCTCTTTCCATTACGATACGTAGGGCCGGAGACTGCACTCGACCAGCCGAAAGACCATAGCGAACTTTCTTCCAAATTAGGCCAGACAGTTCATAACCAACTAAGCGATCTAGCACCCGTCTAGCTTCCTGGGCTTCTTTAAGGTGCATGTCCAACTTGCGCGGAACTTTAATAGCTTCCAAAACTGCTTCCTTGGTAATCTCATTAAAAGAAACTCGTTTTATTTTAGAGTTATGTTTTTTTAGAAGTTCCTGTACGTGCCAAGCAATCGCCTCACCTTCGCGGTCGGGGTCGGATGCTAGTAGTACCTCATCAACTTTATTGGCTGCATCCTGTAGTCCGCTGATTACTTTTTCTTTTCCGGGTGAAACAACATAATGGGGAATAAATCCCCCTTCTATATCTATAGCGTCTTTGTTGCTTTTTGGAATATCACGAACATGACCAATAGATGACAACACCTTGTAGTCTTTTCCTAAATATTTTTCAATTGTTTTCGACTTTGCAGGCGACTCAACGATTACTAGGGTCTTTTTTGACATAGTTTATTTATATATGCGGGTAACAAATACTAGCATGAGCGTAATCTGTCAACCTGTTTGTATCATAGTTATAAATTTGAACGATACATATGTAGGTCACTTTTTACGTATCCCTGTAGCTCCATCATCATTAATAATTGTGAAGCTTCGTTAGTTGGAAGGTTGATTTTCCTGATTAGTTCATCTCTATGCATTGGTTCAGTTAGTTGTGAGATAACTATCTCTTCGGCTGGGGATAACGTTAACTGAAGTTGTGGGCTGTCAGGTATTTTTGTTTCGATTTGCAGGCAGTCAAGAATGTCTTGGCTGGTAGTGACTGGTGTTGCTCCGAGTTTTAGGAATTGATGGGTGCCGCGGCTGGTTGCTGAAAAAATGCTGCCGGGGACTACCAGTAGTTCCCGATTGTAGTCTGTCGCCATACGAGCAGTTATCAGAGTGCCAGATCTTTCTCCGGCCTCAATTAATAGAGTGGCTCTACTGATACCGGCTACTAACCGATTGCGTTGAGGGAATGACCATTTAGTCGCTTTAAAGTCTGGTTCGAATTCTGAAAGTAAGCCTCCACCTGATTCGAGAATTTTATGAGCTAAAGGTTTGTGAGTGGCTGGGTAGAGGGAGTTGTCACTTAGTCCACCTCCGGGAATAGATAAGGTATAGAGATTGTTTTGTAGAGCTGCTTCATGGGCAAGTGAATCGATGCCCATTGCCAGCCCAGATACAATTCCGACAGGGTAGCCAGCTAATCCCCCGATTAAGTCATCCACCACTTGCTTGCCGTAGGTGGTGTATTTTCGAGAGCCAACAACTGAAAGAAGTTTGGTGTGAGGAGAGGGAAGTGAGCCTCGATAATTTAGAGTTTTTGGTGGCTGTGGAATTTCTCGAAGCAGTGGAGGAAAATCTGAAGTAGGTAGTTCACGAATCGAAAACGTCATGTGTGTTCATGGTAGCATGGCAACATAACTTATGGTTATTTGAAGCATGAGCTTTACGTTATGAAAGAATATTTTTCAAACAAAAAAATAATCCAAGATTCTGAAGAAGTTTCACTCCCTGACTATTCTCTGTCTGAATCAGAGTTAGCAAGCGCCAGTGCTGATGAACTAAAGTCCCGAATAGATAATATTAATGCGTCTGTTCAAAATCATTCTCTGGATACTGATTTAACAAATGAACAAGTGGCAAGTCTTAAAAATGAGATTTATCATCAAGAAAACAAATCTAATATCGACGAACTAAAAGCCCAGATAGATAAAATCAATACTGCCGTCCAGAACGGTACAATGGGTACAACAAAAGCAGATGAAATGGTTGAGGTCCTGGAACAAAAGATTTATAAGTACGAAAATCTGTCTAGTAAAACAGAAGGGAATTATATAGACAATGAAGTTCCAAAAGTTTCTGATGTTGAATATGAGAGTATTGAAGATGAATATCTTCAACTAAAACATGAATTTAGAGCAGCCGAGAATGACTTTTATGAAAAATTGGAAGAGGATTATTCTGATAGAAATGTTGCCAACAGACTGTTTGGGTTAAAGCGCGACCTAGACGGAATGAGTCCAGAAGCTAGAGCGGCTTATGATAATTATATTTCCTCCAATAATGCTTATTTTAAATTTGCACAAGAGTCTGGCCAATATCAAAAAATTGCCGAACGGTTGAATCGTGACAAAGATTCAGACGATGCTGTTCAGATTGATCATGCCGTAGCGGACAGGCACCTCCTTCGAGCAGCTGAAAAAAGACTGTCGCTGCAAACTGAAAGTTTCATGCCGGCACCGCTGGCCAAGGTTAAAAATTCAATTGTGAATTGGATTAGTGCTAGTAAGAAGCGTCAGGTTGGAGCTTTGTTATCAGGTGCTGTTATTAACCTCCCTGGATTAGCTGCTGGATGGATGGCCGGAAAGATACAGTCAGGGTTTGCAGATGCTTATGCAGCTGAAATGGAGGCTGAAATTAAAAATGCTGAGAATACCATAATGCAGGATTCTTTTGTTGATTTGGACCAAATGGAAGATATCTTTGAGTCAATGAATAATGCTCAGAAAGAGAGAACCAAGGCTAAGGTTTATGCTACTGGAGCCGCCGTTGGTGCTGGTGTTGCTTTTCCAGATGCTGGTCTTACCACTGTATTGACTGAAGATTTACCGGCTGTTGTTTCAGAGGTTCAGACAAAAGGAATAGACTCAAGTGCTACTGACGAAGCAGTCACTCATGCTATTGATGAGCTAACAAAAACACCAGATGAATTGGTCGTAGGCACTGTCAGTGCCGAAGCAGCTCCGGTTATTTCAGAAGCCCCCTCTGAACTGATACATGACGTTGTGACTGATGATGCGAACGAGAATACTCTAGAAGAAATAAAGCCAGCCCAACAGGAGATTGTGCAATCAGAAATCACCTCCACAAAATACCCAGGTGAGCATATTAGTCGTGCTCTCGAGATGAGACTGAAAGGTTGGGCTTCAGAAACTGATGCTGTGATGTCAGGTGGAGCAGCTGAAGAAACTCTAGAGAATCTGCAATCAGTTGAGCAGCCAGTAGATGTTTCGGTTCCGACAGAACAGACTGAAAGTGTCACTAAAAATAAATCTTTCTATGAGCAACTCAGGTCACACCAGCCTGAGCCAGTTGATAATGCAGAATCAGTCGATACCACGTCCACTGAAACTCAGTCTGAAACAGTCGGTAATGTAGATTCAAATGACTCTGCGACAACTGAAGTGCAGACTGCAAGTGAAGAGATTGTTGTCACTAACGAGGCTAAGCACGTATCTAGAGAAGATATTCTTGCTGAGCGCGAACTGACTCAATCAAGATTTAGTCATTTTCAAACGTCAGGTGAGTATCAGCCTAAAATTATCCCAGAGCTAGACAAGCTGGTGACATCGCCAGCCGAAGGGCAACATATTTTTGAGCATGTTTATCAGGAAATGTTAAAAGCCTATCAAGAGGGAAGTTTGAACTTGCCGGCGGAAAGAGAGTCGTATGTTTCAGCTAATGAAACAGCTCTATATAGTTTCATTGAAGAAAGTGCTAAAGAGCTAGTAAACAACCGTGTTAGTGTATGGTTTGGTGGATCTGAGTCCTTGGAGCTTACTTCTGGGCAGTGGCAAGATTTAGGCTTTAGTAGTGGAGACCCACAGGAACTTGTTGCCGGGGATAAAATTCAGACAGGTGAGTTGATAAAACTGATATTGGAAAATGCAGCTAAGGATATTAACGCTAAATTTAATTAGATATGAGTACGCCTCAAATGAGTGAAGAAGAATTTAATAATATGATGGAGCAGGCTGGATCATTGATACTGGATGCGGCTGTAGGTCGTTTACTTCTTAGTTTAGATGATAAAGCTGTAGAAGAATTGCAAGATTACTTAGAAGGTGTTGGAGAGAATGACGATGTTCTAGCTCATCTGAAACAAACCTATCCAGAATTTAATTCAATTATAAGTGAAGAGGCCTTGGCTTTACAAAATGAGGGTGAAGAAATTGCTAATTAGGTTATTTTCACTACTCAGTTAGTGACTTTCATGTATAATCAGCTTGTTAATTAAGAGGTAATCCCCTAAGAAACTTACTGTGTTAGATATCAAATTTATTCGCGAGAATCTAGAGCTCGTCAAAATGGCTGCTGTAAAAAAGAAGATAAAAATCGATCTTGATCAACTAATCAAAGTAGATGATTCGAGGCGGACAATGATGTCGAGAATAGAAGAAAAACGAGCGGAGCAGAACCGTGTTTCTGACGGTATTCCTACTGCGACTGACCCGGTCGTTAAGCAACAGCTAATTGCTGATATGCAAGTTCTGAAGGCGGAGATTCAGAAAGAAGAAGAGTCTATTAAACCTGTTATGGAAGAGTGGCAAGCGCTTATGTTGCAGGTACCAAATATACCTGACATGACAGTTCCTGACGGTGACAGTGATGCTGATAATCAGGAAATTAAAACTTGGGGCGATAAGACTAAATTTGAATTTGAAGCTAAGGACCATGTCGACCTAATGACTGCACACAAGATGGTGGACTTTGAACGGGGTTCTAAAGTGCATGGTTTTCGGGGTTACTATTTAATGGGTGATGGTGCACGATTATCTTGGGCCATCTGGAACTACGCTAATGACTTCTTTGGTGAAAAAGGCTTCATTCCAGTAATTCCTCCAGCGATAGTGCGGAGGGCGAACCTTTACGGGACAGGACATCTTCCGAACGAAGCTGATGATGTTTACAGAACTCAGGATGAAGATTATCTGATTGGAACCAGTGAGGTTTCAGTTATGGGCTACCATGCTGATGAAATTTTAGAAAAGGAACAATTCCCAATTAAGTATCTTGGATTCTCACCATGTTATCGACGAGAAGCAGGAAGTCACGGTAAGGACACTCGAGGTCTCATTCGAGTGCATGAATTCTACAAGCTCGAGCAGGTAGTTTTGATTGAAGCATCTCATGACGAAAGTGTTAAATGGCACGAAACCCTGAATCGTAATACTGAAGAATTTATCGAGTCACTCGGTATTCCGTATCGTACAGTGCTTAACTGTGGTGGGGACATCGGACAGGGTCAGGTCAAGAAGTACGATGTTGAGCTTTGGGTCCCTGGAGAAGAGAAATATCGAGAGATTAGCTCGGCTTCATACTTCCACGATTTTCAAACTCGCCGCTTCAATATCCGATATCGAGCAGAAGACGGAAAAATTCAGTACGCTCACTCATTGAACTGTACTGCGATTCCGACTCCTAGAATATTAGTTTCTTTAATGGAGAATTTCCAACAAGCGGATGGGACTGTGAAGGTGCCAGAAGTTCTTCAGAAATATTTTGGAAAGGAGCAAATTGGGTAGAGTAGAAGAGGTTTGAAAAAAGGACGGAAGGCTTGCGCCTTCCGTCCTTTTTTCATGCTACGATATCATCAATGCGTTCCAGGAAAAACAGATTAATCGACCCCAACACAGTGGTGTTACTAAAACATATTGGTATCGGCATCTTGGTGATATCAAGCGTGGTTTTGATAATTGTTTCAATTTGGTACGGAACTAGAGTCCAGGCACTCACTATCGACTCCATTCAGGTGCGAGGTGGAGAAACGATTAGTCATGAAGCGATAAAAATTCTTGCTCTGAATGAATTGGTCGGTACGTACTTGGGTTTAGTACCTAGACAATTTACTTGGTTTTACCCAGAAGATGATATTAAGCAGTCAGTAGAGAAAATAGACAAAATTCACAATGTGACCGTGAATCGTATAAAAGCGACTGGTATTTTAGTTACTTTTGAGGAATATGTGCCTGATGCCCTTTGGTGTGCCTCGGTTGAAAGTAGGGACTGCTTGTTTCTAGATAAAAACGGTTATGCATTTGCGTTTGCTCCCAATTTGAATGGAGGAAGTTTTTTGAGGTTTACACAAGTCGGCGCAACGCCTGAACTCAATAACTCAATAGCCACAACGGAAGAATTTTTGAAACTTAAATCTTTGGATAGTTTATTGTCTGAAAGAGGCTGGTTTGTGTCACAGCTTGAACTTGATAAGGAAGGAGATGCTTTTGTCGTTCTGACTGACGGTGGAGAATTAAAAATTTCTTTAACTCAGCATCCTGAAAAAACAGTCGAGAATTTATTCGTCGTGCTAACTTCTGAAGAATTTTCACACATTCAGCCAGGCAATTTCCAATATATAGACTTACGGTTTGGTAATAAGGTGTTTGTAAATGAAGAGAAGCTGATTGATGCTTCAGAAATAACTGATGAAGATGTTCCTCCGGCCACTATTGCAGAGTAGCTAATATTTATTTGACACAAAGTTTTTAACTTGTAGAGTGTTTGTTACTATATGAACTTTTGGAAAAATTTACCAAAACCTATATATGTTCTAGCACCGATGGCTGATGTCACCGATGCACCTTTTCGGCAGATGATTGCTAAGTATAGTTCCCACACCAGAAAGGACGGTAGTGTCGGTGGTCCCGATGTTACTTGGACTGAATTCGTAGCGGCTGATGGACTGGTCAGGGCTACTCCAGAAGGAAAAGTAAAACTGATGGCAGACCTAATTTACTCTGAAGAGGAGCGCCCAATAGTAGCTCAGCTTTTTTCTAGCAATCCTGACCATATGGAGCAGGCAGCTGCATTGTGCTTGGAGCTTGGTTTTGATGGGGTAGACATAAACATGGGCTGCCCTGACCGCTCTATCGAGAAGCAGGGTTGTGGAGCTGCTATGATTAAAAATCCAGATAGCGCCAAGGAAATAATTCGAGCTGCCAAGCGCGGTTGTAGAATGGGTGAAGTAGATGGTATTCCGGTGTCAGTAAAAACTCGTATCGGATATGATAAAGACGAACTAGAAGAATGGTTGCCAGCTATTTTGTCTGAGGGGCCAGCAGCTCTCACACTCCATGCCCGTACCAGAAAAGAGATGAGCAAGGTACCAGCCAGGTGGGATAGAGTGAAGCGGGCGGTGGAGATAAGAGATGAATTAGGTTCAGAGACTCTTATTCTTGGTAATGGCGACGCCTACTCATTGAAAGACGCTGCTGACAAGGTGTCTGCGACAGGAGCTGATGGGGCAATGCTTGGTCGGGCTATTTTTGGTAATCCTTGGTTGTTCCATCCTGACAAAGACTTGGATAATGTAACTCTGGAGGAACGTTTACTGGTGTTAGTTGAGCACACTAAGTTGTTTGAAGAACTTCTGTCATTCAAAAACTTTTCTATTATGAAAAAGCACTACAAGGCATATGTTAATTCTTTTCCTGGCGCCGCTGAACTAAGGGCCGATTTAATGGAGGCTAATAATGGGGCCGAAGTTGAAGAACGAATAAATGTTTACTTAGCTGCTTGTACAACCAAGTAAAACTTACTGTGTATAGATGTGGTAAATAATTACCAATAAGACTGCTACACTAACAGTAATGAATGAAATCCTTCACGCTAACATATTTTTTATTATTGCTAGTGCAGCAACTGTTATTTTTTGTATTTTAATTAGCTTTATTCTTTTTCATGTTTTGAAGATAATGAAAAGCCTTAGATCTATTGTTGAGCGAATTGAAGCGGGAAGTGAAGTTATTGCGGAAGATGTAGCACAACTGAGAGAACATATTACCAGCGGAGGAATGTTTTCTCGAGCGTTTCAGTTTATAATGGGTGCTGCTTTCGGACAGTCTCGCTCGAAAAGTAAGCGACGTTCTAAAGATTAATACCTAACAAAAATCTATGCCAAAGAAACAGAAACAGAAAGAGAAAGAATTGTCACCAGCTCAAAAGATTAGTGTTGGAGTCGGTCTTACTACTGCAGCGGTAGCCGCAGCCGGAGCGTATTTCTTATATGGAAGCAAGAATGCTTCTAAGAATAGGAAGACAATCAAAAGCTGGACGTTAAAAGCAAAAGCTGAAGTGCTTGAGAAGTTAGAAGTAGCAAAAGAAATGTCCCAAGAAGAATATGAGGAAGTTATCAATACTGTGGCCGGAGCCTACTCTGAGCTTAAAAATGCTTCAAAAGTGGACATTAAGACTTTTAAGTCTGAAATGAAGGATCACTGGAAAGCAATTGAGAAATCAGCTAAGCCAAAGAAACAAGCAGCAAAAAAATCAGTTAAGAGGGTAGTTAAAAAGGTGACTAAGAAGCCAGTCAAGAAAACTGTTAAAAAAACAGCTAAGAAGAAGTAGTTTGATTTTTGAAACTAAAAGAGGCGCACCCGAAGGGTGCGCCTCTTTTAGTCTTGATTCGGTACAGTTTGAATAGTTTGGTATACTACTCATCATGTCAGTTACAGGAGCTCTCTACCAAAAATACCGCCCACATTCTTTTGCTAAAGTTCGAGACCAAGACCATATTGTAGCGGTCCTTGAAGGAGCAATTAAGAAGGGTCATATTCCTCACGCAATGCTCTTTTCTGGTACTCGCGGAACTGGTAAAACTACTCTCGCTCGTATCTTTGCCAAAGCAATTGGCACTAAGGATTTAGACTTGTACGAAATCGATGCCGCGTCCAATCGTGGTATCGACGATATTCGTGAACTTAAAGAAGCTGTCCATACTCTTCCTTATGAATCGGACCATAAAGTTTATATTATCGACGAGGTGCACATGCTCACTAAGGAAGCCTTTAACGCACTCTTGAAGACGCTGGAAGAACCTCCGTCGCATGTAGTATTTATCTTAGCTACAACTGAAGAAGAAAAATTATTAGACACTATACTTTCACGATGTCAGGTGTTTAGAATGCACTCACCATCACGTTCAGTTTTGGCTGAGACAGTGACCGATATTGCTGAGCAAGAAGGCTTCAGGCTTAATCCTGATGCAGCTGATTTGATTGCTGTTGCGGCTGATGGTTCGTTCCGAGATGCTTTGGGAGTAATGCAAAAAGTCATTATGGCCTCTGGTGACACCATTGGAGATGCTGATGAAGTAGCTGCTATCATTGGAGCTCCTAAATCATCCATAATGATGCAGTTGATAGATGCGTTGCACAACAAGAAGCGAACTGAGGCACTAGAATCTATTCAGCAGGCAGTAGAGAGTAATGTAGATATCAAATTGTTCGTTAGGTTGTTGTTAGATCATGTTCGAGCCGTTATGCTCCTTCGTAATTTGCCAGCTAAAAAAGAAGACATCTTGAGTGCTTTCGGTACAGATATGCGAGACAAAATAGAAGGGTACGCAGGTGGTGCCACCCCGCTTAATTCTCATTTGCTCCTTAGATTACTACAGGCTGCTGATTTAGTATCTCGTTCGCCAATCCCGCAAGCTCCTATAGAAATCGCTATTATTGAAATGACTGAAGAATAGTATGGAAATTTTTCTAGTACGACACGGGGAAACTGGAGGTAATGTGGCTCATCGCCATCAGGCTGAGGAAACGCCGCTGTCTGTTAAGGGTAGGCAGCAGGCAGCAACAGTCGCGCAAGAAATCAAGAAACTCAATCCTACTCATTTAGTTAGTAGCTCATTAGTGAGAACAGTAGAGACTGCAAGTGTCATTGGAGATGCTTGTGACCTAATACCTGAAACCCACACTAGCTTGATTGAGTTAGTGCGACCAAAACATATGTATGGCCATCGCCACCATAGTCTAAAGTCAAAATTATTCTACGCTCAATGGTTTTTTGGTAGAACAAAAGATGGTGAATCATACGAAGAGTTAAGAGGGCGTATTAAGGAGGCTAAGAAATTACTCTCGCAGTACCCAGACGACGCAAAAGTGATAGTTGTGACACATTCAGTCTTCATGAGTTTATTTGTGGCTCATATATGTTGTGACGAATCATTGTCACTGTTCGATGCTGTCAAAGTCTTCAGAAAGATATTAAGCATGCCTAATGCTCATATGACCAAGCTTCAGTTTGATGGAGAGGTTTCCGATGATTTGTGCGCCTGGTCTGTTGGGTAGAATGCTTGAATCTTTATCAAATTCTGGCAATATAGTGCCACCAGAGGAGAAGTGAAGAGTAGAGAATAAGAAACGATTCATTGCCGGATCGTCTAACGGTAGGACGACGGTTTCTGGTACCGTAAATCGGGGTTCGATTCCCTGTCCGGCAGCGAGCATGTGAGACCGACCGAGGTCTTGAAAAGAGCTATATTTAGCAACATATTTTTTGAACCGACCATGGACACGAACCTCTCCAGAGGGGTGTCCTAAGTCCCTCAAAAATACACAGATCTCGGTTAAAATCACATACGACTATTCTGTAATTGCATACCTGCTGAGAGCAGTAATCAGAAAGAAAAACCACCTGTAAGGGTGGTTTTTCTTTCTGGGCTGTTCAAGTTCAAGTGTTCCCCATATATTTAATATAGATGATTTGTATTTCCGGGAAGGCGTGTTTATTTTCGTCACACAACGTAGTACTAATCGTATACAATAAGACCATACTATGGACATAACGTTAGAGACACTCTGTGCTGCACAGGAGGGTAATAAAGATGCACAAGATATGCTGATGCGCAATTTATATGCGCCTGTGTATCACTTCCTTTTGAAGCGTATTGGCAATAATGATATCGCTGATGAACTTTGTCAGACAGTGTTTTTAAAGTGTTACCAACGCTTGAATCACTATAATAGCGATAAAGGAACAGTCTATACGTGGGTCTTCACCATCGCCCGTCATACACTCTTTGATCACTTTAAGAAACACAAAGATGAGTTGCTTGAGCGGCCAGAAGCAATTGTAGCGGACGACCGTGTATCAAACACCGAACATGCAGCAGAAGCAAGAATTGATGCACTGTATATTAAAAAACTTTTGACAAAACTAGATACAGAAGAAGCTGACGTGGTAACTTTACGAGCCATAGACGAAATGTCGTACACTACCATCGCAGGCATTATAGATAAAAACGAAAGTGCCACGCGCAAAGTGTACTCGCGAGCACTCGCCAAACTCCGAGCATTGGTAGTAGAAGATGAACACTACGCATATGAATAAACACAATACACCACAACAAAATAATGAAGACAAGAAAATAGATCAGGTACTCCATGAGCTTTCATGTGAGCCACAGACAAATGATGTGCAAAAGAGCTTTCGTGCGACGATGGATTCAGTCACAAAGCTTCCAGTGCATCGTATACCTGAAGGAACCCATACGGAGTTCACATTTATTAACTCATATATTATGCATAATATTAAAAAACTAGTAGGACTATCTGCGACAGCGTTTGCACTGGTACTCATGGTGGGATACTTCACTTTCTTCAATGGAAGCGACAGTGAGTACGAAGATATTTTTGCTGCTGCGCTTGACGACG
>JAJOLC010000044.1 GCA_021129655.1 Minisyncoccota bacterium | reverse complement strand
CTGGCTCCCCGTACCCGTTTTGATAAAGAGGTAAACATTGACCGACCACGCTCTCGACTGGTTTTGCTAGCGAAGACTTTTAAAGGCTACCAGAACCTCATTGGACTGGTCACTAAGTCAAACATCGACGGCTTCTATTATAGAGCTCGTATTGATGAAGAACTTATACAGGAATTCAAAGAGGACCTAATCTGCATCATTCCCTCTTTTGCCGGTGAGGTAGCTCAGGCTCTCAAAGACAGTAATCCTGACAAAGCGGCCGAACGACTTGATTGGTACAAAAAAACCTTTGGTGATGACTGCTATCTAGAAATTTCCCACCACCCGGAAATTTACCAGCACGAAGAGAATCAAACGAAAATTAAAGAGTTGGCAGAAAAAACTGACACTGCTCTTGTCGCTGCTCACGATATCTACTACATGGAACCAGAAGACCACATCGTTCGTGAACTAATGATGAAGATTCAAAGCGGTGGAGTAGTAGACACTACTGCAGACGGAACTGGTGAGGACTTCTCTTTTACAACCCGAGAACAAATGAAGGAATGGTTTGCTGACACCCCAGAAGCTATAATTAACACAGTAAAAATCGCCGAGCAATGCAATGTAGAAATTACTCTAGGACAAGAAGCTTGGCGGTTCCCAGACTACAAAATTGCGTCTGGTAAAAATTCAGATGACGAGCTGAAGGATATGGCTTACAAAGGGGTAACTTGGCGAAAGCATGATATTAATGACGAGGCTGTTAAAGAGCGTCTCGACTACGAGCTAGAGGTGATTAAAACCAAAGGTTACTCTACATACTTCTTGGCAGTGGGAGACTTGCTACGTGAAGCTCGAGAGCGTGGTATCTATACCACCATTAGAGGTTCAGTAGCGGGCTCTTACGCTACTTATGTACTCGGTATTACCAATGTGGATCCACTAGAATACAACCTCCCTTTTGAACGATTCCTAAACCCAGAAAGACCATCGGCCCCTGATATCGATATGGACTTTGCCGACAATCGTCGTGACGAGATTATTGAGTACGCTAAGGAAAAATACGGTGAAGATAAAGTAGCGCAAATCGGTACCTTTGGAACTATGATGGCTAAAGCAGCTGTACGTGATGTGGCTCGAGCACTCGGTCACTCCTACTCAACTGGTGACCGCATATCTAAACTTATCCCTCTTGGAGCTCAAGGCTCAGCCATGACTATTGACAAGGCTCTCGGTATCGAACCAGAGTTGGCAGAACTATATAAAAAAGACTCAGAATCACGCGAGGTGATTGACCTAGCAAAACGCATTGAAGGTCGAGTGCGACATCTTGGAGTGCACGCTGCTGGAGTGGTTATTGCCCCCACCCCACTCAATGAATACGTCCCAATTCAACCCGACTCAAAAACCGGTAAGTTTGTCACTCAATACGAAATGCATAGTGTGGGAGAGGACGGAGTTGGTCTACTAAAGTTTGATTTTTTGGGTATAAAAAACCTGGCCATATTAGCTGATGCTGTTAAGCGTGTTAAGAAAATTCGCAATATTGAAGTAGATATCGAAGATATCCCACTCGACGACGCCAAAACTTTTGAAATGCTATCCAGGGGCGAGACTATGGGGCTTTTCCAGCTCAACGGTACCGGAATGACCTCTTTTCTAAAGCAACTGAAGCCTACTACCATTCACGATATCAACGCCATGGTGGCTCTTTATCGTCCTGGACCAATGGAAATGATTCCTCAGTACATTGAACGAAAACATGACCCTTCTTTGGTTACTTATCTTGACCCTCGGCTAGAAGAAATCATCGAGCGTTCTTACGGAGTTATTACCTACCAGGATGACGTTATGATGATTTCCATCAAACTGGCTGGCTACTCTTGGCTAGAAGCCGACAAGCTACGAAAAGCGATGGGTAAGAAAGTTCCTGAAATTATGGCTGCGGAGAAGGAAAAACTTTTCAAAGGTTTTATTGAGCATGGCCTAACCGAACCAAAAGCAGAAAAGTTGTGGACTCTTATCGAGCCTTTTGCGGCGTACGGATTCAACAAAGCTCATGCTGCTAGTTATGGTCGAGTTGCCTACCAGACCGCTTATATGAAGGCAAACTATCCAGTTGAGTACATGTCGGCTGTACTAACAGCCGACTCTGGTGACACCGAACGTATTTCCGACTCGATTCATGAATGTGAAAGAATGGGACTTGAAGTTCTACCGCCCGACATCAATGAGTCATTCGCGGACTTCTCAGTAGTGCCTGGCACGCAAACCATCCGTTTTGGATTAACCACTATAAAAAACTTCGGAGCTGGTATCGCTGAAATAATTATTGACGAAAGAAAAGACAAAGGTTCTTTCACATCAATGCAAGACTTCCTCAAACGTATTCATGACCGGGCGCTTAACAAGAAATCAATGGAAGCTCTCATCACCACGGGTGCTTTCGATAATTTTGGAGAGCGCGGTGAATTTTTTGAGAATCTAGAGAATTTACTAGCCTACAACAAGGAGCTGGTGGCTGGTAAGGAGGCTAACCAAGATTCTTTATTTGGCGGTATGGACGACGCAGTAAACAACCTGGTCCTTCACCCTTCAGAACCAGCGACCAAAACTCAGAAGTTGCTCTGGGAAAAAGAACTCCTTGGTGTATATGTATCAGGACACCCTTTAGAAGCCCATGTTGCTGAAGTAGATAAAAGGCCAAAGATTGCAGCTATCCTGCAAGGACACAAAGGAACTACTGTTGTGACTACTGGTCTAATTGAAACTGTTAAAGAGCTGCTCACTAAGAAAGGCGATCGAATGGCTTTTGTGAAATTATCCGACCAAAAAGACAGCATTGAAATGGTGGCTTTTCCTGAATGTTTTAACGACAACAAAGACCTGCTTGAACCGGGAACTTGTGTAGCCATTAAAGGAAAATTGAGTTTCCGCAATGATGAGGCCAGTATCCTGATAGACAAAGTTAAAGCTCTGGCCAGTTCAGAAATTCCCAGTAGCCCAACTGATTAATTCACTATAGCCTTTCTCTCTACCCAACACCCCATTTTTATACCTATTAACAGGTATAAAAAACAATAAAATTGTGTTTTAATTAAATTCTATGACGAATGTATCTTCTGAAAAAACTGATGACGATAGTTACAAAATAGCTCATAAACAGCTCATTGATACTGTATCTAGATTACAACGAAGAAACACTCACGATTTTTTGGACGGATTATTAACTGAATCAGAAACAATAATGCTGGTTAAGCGATTCGCTGCTGCCGTAATGTTTCAAAAACATTACTCTACTTATAAAGTTAGCCGGACATTAGGAATAAGTATTTCTACTGCTCAGCGTATATACTCGCAATATAAAATAGGTAATTTTGACAAGTTACTGAACTGTGTAACAAAAAAAGATAAAAATGAGCTTGTTTCTCTGCTGGAGGATTTTATGCTTTCGCGAGTAAATTATAAAGCCAGACTTAGGTTAGCAAAAAGATCCAACGACTGAACCCCCGGGGGGATTAACTACCTGTTAACAGGTAGTTAATCGGGGTCTGTTTTTGGGAGAAAAAGTTTGACATTCTAGGTTGTCACGCTAGGATAGTAAGGTAGAGATTGCAACAGCCACCAACTGTTGGAGTGAGAGCTTTGCTCGTACTCGAGATATCACCTCCTAATCTGTATTAATTAAGTGCTGTTCGGAATACTGAACAGAAACTCGGTGGAACCGCGATAAAATCGTCCGGGTAAAAATATAACTCCGTTATATTTTTACCCGGACGATTTTTGTTTACTAACTAACCCAATCATAAACACCATGAATCAATCTCTAGAACACAAACGACATACACTAGCGCACCTCCTAGCGGCAGCTGTTATCGACAAATACCCTCATGCCAAGCTTACCCTTGGACCAGCTATTGAAACCGGGTTCTATTATGATGTAGATTTTTCGGGTGGAGACGCTCCAGGTGACGACGACCTAAAAGACCTACAAAAGCGAATGAAGAAAACCATTAACAAGTGGACAGAGTTCACTCACGAAATCGTTACCGCAGACAAAGCTAGAGAAGTCTTTGCCGACAATGAATACAAACTTGAACTTGTGAACGAGATTGATGAGAGAGGAGAATCTATCACCCTTTATACTTGTGGAGATTTTACTGACCTATGTCGAGGCGGTCATACCGAAAATCCTAAAGAGGAAATAGCGATGGATGCTTTCAGGTTAGATAAAATCGCTGGTGCTTACTGGCGCGGTGATGAAAAGAACACGATGCTTACTCGTATCTACGGAATCGCTTTTGACACAAAGGAGGAGCTTGAGGAGTACAATAAAATGATACTAGAAGCCAAGGCCCGTGACCACCGCAAGCTAGGAAAGGAACTAGACCTATTCACTTTCTCAGACTTGGTCGGCTCAGGTCTTCCTCTCTTTACCCCTAACGGAACTCTAATGCGAGACCTGATTGTTGAAAAGATAATGAAGATTCAAGCTAAATACGGATATAAAAAAGTAACCATTCCTCACATCACTAAGAGTGACCTGTACAAGACTTCTGGTCACTGGGAAAAGTTTGGTGATGAATTATTTAAGGTAAAGGGACAATCTGATGTTGAATTCGTAATGAAGCCAATGAACTGTCCCCATCACACCCAAATCTTTGCCAGTAAACCGCACTCATACAAAGATCTGCCAATTCGTTATGCAGAATCAACTATGGTTTACCGCGATGAACAAGCTGGTGAACTTATGGGCCTAAGCCGAGTAAGAAGTATTACTCAGGATGACGGTCACGTTTTTTGTACTCTAGATCAAGTGGACCAAGAAGTAGAAAATATTGTGCTGGTTATAAAAGAGTTTTATGACTCATTAGGCATGTTCAGCGACGACCAGTTCTGGGTGTCACTGTCTGTACGAAACCTCGAAGAGCCAGATGAGTACTTAGGTGACACCAGGAACTGGGAAAAAGCCGAACAAATGCTGGATAACGTAACTCGGCGTCTAGGCTTACCGAGCAAACAAATTGCCGGTGAAGCCGCCTTCTATGGACCAAAGATTGACTTCATGTTTAAGGACGCTATCGGTCGAGAATGGCAGTTAGCGACTGCTCAGCTAGACTTTGTTATGCCAGAACGATTCGGACTAGAGTACACAGACAACGAAGGTAATAAGCAAACGCCAGTGATGATTCACCGAGCTGTCGCCGGCTCGCTAGAACGGTTTATGGCAGTAATAATCGAGCACTTCGCTGGTAACTTCCCTCTCTGGCTAGCACCGCAACAAGTTGCAATTATCCCAGTATCGGAAGCACATAATGAATATGCGTCAGAAATATTTAAATCTCTACAGGAAGCAGGATTGAGAGTTGAGATGAATGATTCGTCTGAATCCATGGGCAAGAAAATACGTCAGGCGAAAAAGATGAAACTCCCCTACTTCATTGTTATTGGTGATAAGGAAATTGAAACTAAGACAGTCACCTTAGAATCTCGTGATACAGGTGAACCAGTGGTCATTTCAGTTAATGAGCTGCTTGATAAGCTTCATACGGAGATGAATGTTTAATAATCAATAATAGTACTCCACTGAGCGAGGACCAGGCTATAAATTACTATTATTGATTATGGTGAGAGAAACAAAAAGGCCGGCGCAAAGCGCCGGCCTTTTTTAATTACTCTACAGTAACGATATCGCTGGAAATTTTAGAAAGCTTTAAGCAACTTCCTTAACTGCCTTCATAATAGCCATCTTAACAGCTGAGGCTTCGTCGTTATAAGTACCGTCAATAGCTCCAGTTAATGCAGTAATCATGTTCTTAATCTGTTCGTCTGAAAGACTTTTGGTCTCTTCTGCCAATAGGTTAGAAACCTTAGTTTCTCCTCCCCGTCGTGAACGATACACAGCGTCTAGGTCAGCAGCAGCATCAGCTAATGCAAACATTGGACGATTTCCAATCATTTGATAAGCAGCTACTACGTTACCAGTCACAATTGCTTCCGCTAATGAGCCTGTTCCTTCCGGCACAACTGCTGGAATATAGGGCGCATCTTTTGAAGCAATTGAGTGTGATTTACATTCTTCACACAGGTTTACCATTCTTGATTCGTTAATCACTAACCATCCATCTTCTAGAGGATAAGTTTTCTTAGCTTCAGTAATCACTGCATCAAGTGCTTCATTGCGTTCAGCCTCATTAGAAGTAGTTCCAATCAGATGCCGAACAGCATCACTTGATAATAGAGTCTTCTGTGCGTGAGCACGATTCTCTAGAGCAGTAACTTCTGTGTCGCCAACTTCATGATTATTAACAACTTCTTTGGTTTGATTTTCGTAACCCACTACTGGGGTAGCAATTGGTAAATTAGTTGGAACTGTTGATGCAGGTGTTACAGAAGCAACAAATGCATCAGGTCGTACTTCTTCAGATTTACGCATAACCACTTCACCTTCAGAGCTCATAATAGCTGCGCCTGAAGCTAGTCCACCAGCAATATGCTTTCGAACTACTAGCAGATAAGTAATGTAGAATGCCCAACCGATTAGTAGCATGTAGAACACTGCAGTCATGAAGGCTCCGGCTTCAAATCCTGTATACGGAACCTGACTTAGTGAGATACCAGCAACAAGTGGCTGTTGGTCTCGAGCTTGTAGCACAACTACATCGTCATCTAATTCTACTTCCACCTTACATTCACGATCCTTTGAACCTTTTTCAGCCAACAGTGTGTATTCAGTATCTCGAGTTGGCTTCAAAGTAATTGAGCCGTCGTAATACTCTCTCTTTTCAGATGCTAGATAATCATCTGTAGTGAAAATAATTTCACCTCTATCATCCATCAAAGTAACTTCAGTAGCGTTTCGTGTGTCCCACTCAAGAGTAATAGTATCTCCTAGTTCAATGTGTGTGTCTGAAATTTCCAAATCACAACGAGGTGAAGAACTTCCTCCTCCTCCGCCACTTGATACATCAACTGAAACAGGACAATCAATACTTCGGTCACCCTGAGTTGCAGTAAGTACGTAAGTAATATCATCTGCTGGAGTAACAACATGAGAACCGGACAATCCAGGAAGGTTGATGTGAGTAATAGTTACTGAATCAATATCAGTTGTAGACCATTCTAGAGTCACATTCTGACCTTTCTTAATTACAGCTGGAGTAGCTGAGAAGTTTACGTTACCGGCACAAGTTAATGGTTCTGGGTCTGCTACAGCTACTGGAGCTGGACAAGTCACCTGGTCACCATTTCCATCTGTAGCAGTCAGTACAAATGTAGTTGATTGAGTAACATTCACCACTTCAGTTCCTACCAGCCCGACTGTTCCTACAGTAGGAGCAATAGTTACAGTTGTTGCCTCTGATACTGTCCAATCAAGTGTCACGTCTCCTCCTCCTACTCCCAATACACTAGGAGTTACAGTGAACGATTCACAAATTGGTACCAAGTCTTCAGAAACTTTAACTGGTACTTCACAATCTACTGTCTTATCTTCTGCACCAATAGCAGTCAGTATATAAACAATGTCTGCCAGTGGAGATACTGAGATTGAACCATCAACTGGGACTGCTCCGATTCCATTATTAAGGAATACTTGAACAGCATTGGTTGTTTCCCAAGTTAGAGTTGAGCTGTTTCCAACAGTAATAATAGTTGGATTAGCTGTGAACAAGTCACAAGTTGGAGCTGCTGTATCTTGCACTGGAGAGTTCCAAGCAACACAGTTATAAGTCTCACCATCTTGCATACCTAGGATAAAGTCTCGATTATCGTAGTTCAGAACATCAGTATTACAGTAGAATTCAGCTGAAATATCATCAACGTTTGTTCCGCTATTAAGTCCATGTGTAAATGGAATATAACCACTCTGTAGAACCTCACGGAACCATACTCGGTCAGTACTTAGGTTGTCTAAATCGATATCAATAGACGCCATTCCGCTTGAATCTGTTGGTCCGAAGGCTGTCCATGGAGAACCAGCTTTTCCAACAAACGTATCGCCCGGGTCGTTAGACTGATTATCAGTCCATTCAAATTCCCAACCTGATACCAATGAACAGCTATCGTTTGCTGCTACCCAATCTGCAGCTGTATTAGCTGTAATATCCGGACCACCATTTCCATAGTTTGGCAGCTGTGATTCATCAGTACATACAACCTTATGAGCTACAACAGACGCTGACTTGTCTTCTACAGTTTTATAATCTAACGCTGCACAGATAGGGTAAAGACTATTAGCTGAAGATGTGTCTGGGTAAAAAGGATGTGCTGCTCGCATCCCAGTCGCAGCTGAAGTTAGAGAGTAGTTAGTATTAACCTTTTCAATCTTAGTTGCTTCGATAACATTGTCAGCTAAATCACCGATAATATCAGAAGTTCCAACTACAGAACCAGAGTTCATGAACTCAAGATTCCATTGTTCGTGAGGTTGTGATGTGTTAACACGCGAAGTGTACCCATCCCAAGATACGAGAGTTATGTCGTACAAACCAGGATTCACTGTTAGTGGCACCGTAATAGTATTAGCTTTTGCAATACCTTGGTCAGTTCGTAGTTTTAGCCCATCAAAGTAAACCAGTGTCCGTCCATCCTTATCTGTTAGTGGGCAAACTGGCTCTTTTGGTACGTCACATTTGTATTCTACCCAAGTTTTAACTACCGGACTGTAAGCCCAGTTTTGGAAGTTGTTCAACTCCTTGGCAGTTGCCTTAGCTTGATTCTTAACATCGAAGCCTCCACACTGACTTGGCTTTGACACTTCACCAGTCCAAACAATAGTTCCTGATTCTCCTGGAGTAAGTGTGTGTCCGTTAAATCGTAGAGTTCTGTCACTCGCAGTGTATACAGAGTAAGAACCATAACCAGCACTCAGATTGCTTGTGTAGGTATTATCTACATATGTCACGTTACTATCAATCGCATCGAAGATTCGAACACCGCCGCCAGTACAGTCAGCGTCACCGATGTTCTTTACAGTAATGGTGTAGGTAAGTTCGTCACCCGGGACAGCGTTATGCTTGTCCACGGTTTTGGTTACTTTTAGCTCACATTCTTTTGGTTCTTCGGGAGGTAAACAAGTGATATGTACCGTCTGCAGACATCGTGAACCGCTGTCATTAAGGGCTTCAAGTGTATACGAGGTGTTTTGCTGAATATTTGAAATATTCAAAGATCCAGAATTACCTGAAATAGTGTCACCGTTTAGCTTCAGAGAAGTAAAACCAGTAGTGCTCCAGTTCAAAGTAATACCATCACCGACTGTGATGATGTTTTGACTAGCTTCAAGCACACATTCAGTAAATGAGCTGTTTGATTCTGAATAAACAACACCAGACTCATTCGAATCAGCATTGTCAAAATAATCAGGAGTATTACTAAAATCAAAGCTGGTATCGAAACCAAACTGTGAATCAAGCCCTGAAACTGCAACTGCAGTTGAGATTGGCGTCGAAAATGCAGTCAACACCAACGCAAACATCACTATTGAACTAGCAATAGCTTTATAAAAAGTTTTCATATAATTAATATTAGAATTGTTCATAAGGTTAATACTCCTACCTACACCATATACGCAAGAGTAACCAAGCCTACGAAGCTTCGTTTAAACAAATTTTCTTTAAGAGAACGGTGTGGCTCGCTGCCACAAGGAGCATTTCAATATTACTACAATATAGTACAAAACACCTTTTGTCAAGGCCTTAGATACTATTTACACTAATCTGCTTAGCTTCTACAATATACCTATCATCTACACTACCGAAGCTATTGCAGGTAGCTAGAGTAAGGATTTTCTCAGTTCCGGCAATTGGTACCGTTAGGTCTTGTGCGATAGCCTTATACACCTTTTCTACCCTATATTGATACACAGCATCAGCGGACGAGACTTCGATAATATCCCCCCATTCTAATTTCTGAATTCCGTTGAAAGCTTGGAAGTTCTTATTAAACACTGTTGGAAGATAGCTTGAGTGACCCAGAATAAAGACGTTACCATCTCGACCCAACGTGGCCGAATCTGGGTGTCGCACTACACCATCTAGTAAGGCTGTATCTAAATCAGCAATCGTACGTGAGGTTGGATTTATAACAGTAATAGTTTTGTCTAGCTTTTCTATAGTAATAGTAAGCGGCATCACAACTTCTTCTGACACAGCAATTGGTAAAGTACGTTCTGTAGAATCAATATTCAACACCTCTGACTCATCACTGGGGGCCATTTTTTCAGACACCTCAAGCATCTGATCAGAATTACTATTCTCAACATTCTCTGAATTAACTTCTTCAGCTGGCGCTTCAGGCAGAAAATCTACCGCTACTAAAATTACGTATGAGACCGTAAACACTAAAAAGAACGTGCCTAGAAATGCGAACCTATTCTCCCAGATAATTTTCATAATTTCGTTTATATTCATATATAATCTCCCTTAATTTGTGTGACTATAGCACTTATTTATACTATGTCAAGTATTCTGATGCCTGCTTTACTACAACAGTACTAAATTACACACAACTGTACGTATTGACAAATGTATATGAGTGTGGTAGTTTCTTCTCATTATGACTGATGTTTCAAACAAAAAGAAGGACTCTGTCCTCAAGACCCTAGCCGTAGCAGGTTTTATCGGTATTATTATTTTAATCGCCTGGGTATCAATCCAACTAATTAACGTTATCCCCGGAACCTTCTCTTCCCTAGCCTCACTGGCCGGTAGCATGAACCAGTATCAAGAGACTATAGTTAAAAGAAACGGACTTGAAGCTTTAACAGTTACCAGTAATGCTACTCTTATCAATGTTGGTGAACAAGTGGAATTATCATGGGCTACTACCAAAGTACCTGGGAGTTATACCTTTGCGTACCAATGTTCTGAAGGTGTAGCAGTCGATATCGTTAATGTTGCTGGTATCGGCAGCATCAACTGTGATACTAACTACAATATTGGTGACGTTGATTCTTTATCTATACTAATTAGTTCTGAAAAGGAACGTTATGCTGATGTCGACTACACAATCTCATTTCTAGCAACCAATGACACTGAGCCAAGAGCTGGTGGTAGCGCTTCAATTACTGTAGTGAATAGCGAAATTTCAAATATTATTGCTGAGAACAATGATAATGAGGAAACTGTAGAAGCAGCTGCAGAAGAACCCGAAGTAGAGACTGTTACAGAAGAGCTAGTTATTCCCGAAGTAGGAACACCAGTTTACGAACAAGAGTTTGTCTACACAATCCCAACTTCTGACCCTAACGGTAGAACGGACTTGTCTACCAAGTTTCTAAATACTGGAACGATTGTCGGAAACTCTTTCTTCGCTGGTGTAATCAAGCAGGAAGAAACTGGTGCTATCCAGTTTGAGGTTAAAAACTATGGCACCAAAACATCAGACAAGTGGTCATATGAAGTTACCTTGCCGGGCAGCGGAGTATACGAATCACCTGAACTAGCTCCTCTAAAACCAAACGAACGAGCTGTTCTGACAGTTGGTTTCCCTACCACTGACAAGCCCACTCACACTTTCAAGGTAACTATTGACGAAAACACTGACCGAAACACATCTAACGACCAATTCTCACAATTTGTAGTTTTCCTAAAATAAGTAAATTGAGATATTGAAACAAAAGAGCGGCACCCTAAGGGTGCCGCTCTTTTGTTTCCTCTACTGACACATTCGATACAAGGCCTGAAACCTATCCCGAGGTCGGACCTCGGGATAGGTTACTGCCCCATCTGATACAACTGGTTGATTTCAGATTGGGTGAGAATGCGGTTATAAATACGCAAATCATCAATAGATCCGTCAAACTCCCTGTTTTTGTTACTTATATCAAGATTGTTTCCAACATCAGAATCCTTTACGCCCACACCGTCTGTCTGTTGAGAATAAGAGGATATTTCATTACCATCAACATAAATATGGACATTAGTTGCGGTCGAGCTGCCATCCCATGTCATAGTCACATACTGCCATTCATTGTACTGAGTACTATTTGCTCCACCACTTACATTCAAAATAGAAGTAGCAAAACTTTTTTGGAACTTCAGTCTATTACTATCAATAGAAAAAACCCAGTTACCTGATCCTGGGGAGGGATCAGTGTGTTTTCCTGCAATATTTCCTCCAAATTCTCCGTTTGATTTAGGATAAATCCACGCAGAGATAGTCATTCCTCCCCCACCCTGGTCTTCGATATCATCCAAACCGGCCGGACTGCCCATACTCACATCAGCATTATCTAAACCTGACAAGTCTAAAGCCTGGCCAATTCTCCCAGCACTAACATAACGGTTGGTCATATTTTGAGCATCGCCATGAAAATCATTGCCGGAAATATCTTTTATTTCTGAAGAAGTATCAGACCACTTGATATCTGGCCCATCAAATGTCCAGTGCCCTATCAGCCCATCTTCTAAAGTTAGATTAGTGGTGATAGTGTTACCGATTCCAAAAGAAGCCTTTAAGGAAGAGGCAAAGGGAGTGGTTCCGAGGTAGATAAGTATTCCTACAGCTAACACACTGACAAGTATTCGAGGTAGGGTCATTGGGAGTATTATAGCAAAATTAAAGGCCGGAAAGCGAAGCTTTCCGGCCTTTAATCAATAACCAATCATCAAGTGGCTAAATGTCCAGATTTGCATTCATAGCGTTACTCTGAATGAATGACTTTCGGCTGGCCACGTCTGTTCCCATCAGGATATCAAACACCCTATCGGCTTCTTGAGCATCTTCAATTACCACCTGTTTCAAAATTCGATTGTTTATATTCATTGTCGTCTCAGCTAATTCTTCAGCGTTCATTTCTCCCAGACCCTTGTAGCGCTGAATTCTAACCTTACTACTTTTCTTTGCCGCCGCTTCGTCCTCAACTTCTTCCTCAATCTCTTCACCTTCAGCCACATCTTCATTAACCACCTCTCCCATGTCTTTTAGGATACTTACTTTATCTTCTTCAGTAAATGCATAACGCATGTCTCGGCCTTTCTGAATCTTGTACAAAGGCGGCTGTGCGATATAAACATACCCTTCTTCAATCAGTGGTCGGAAGTAACGGAAGAACAGAGTCAGAAGCAGTGTTCTAATATGCGACCCGTCCACATCAGCATCTGTAGCGATGATGATCTTGTGGTAACGCAGTTTTGAAACATCAAACACATCTCCAATAGCAGTCCCTAGTGCGATTACCATGTTTTTAATTTGTTCTGATGCTAGCATCTTGTCGATTCGCGCTCGCTCTACATTCAAAATCTTACCTCTAAGTGGCAAAATAGCCTGAGTCCTTCGGTCACGACCCATCTTGGCAGAACCTCCCGCTGAGTCCCCCTCTACAATAAAGATTTCTGAATCCTCTGCTTTCTTGCTCTGACAGTCAGCCAACTTTCCTGGTAATGACATTCCCTCCAGTGCACCCTTTCGTAAGACGCTGTCTTTAGCCGCTTTAGCTGCCTTACGAGCTCGCACAGCCAAAGTAACTTTGTTAATCATTGCTTTGGCATCGTCTGGATTCTCTTCCAAGAAAGCATTAAATGCTTCTCCAAAGATAGACTCTACTGCTCCTCGAGCCTCTACCGAACCTAACTTTCCTTTAGTTTGACCTTCAAACTGAATCTCCGGCATCTTCACCGAAATAACGGCTGTTATTCCTTCGAGAACATCGTCACCTGTGAATGAACCGTCCTTCTCTTTTATAAGACCACTCTTTTTTCCGTAATTGTTAAGGGTACGAGTCAGGGCTGTTTTGAATCCCGTAATATGTGTACCGTGCTCCGGGTTATAAATGTTATTTGCAAAAGCCGATATTCGTGAAGAAATATCGTCCACGTATTGCAAAGCAACCTCCACTGAGTAAACAGCCTTGTCTACATCATTCTTCTCAATGTAGAAGATGTTTTTATGCACTGGTTTTTGATATTGATTATTGAAAGCAACCAAAGACTTAAGACCTCCTTCAAAGTAGAAAGTCTGAGCAGGTACTTCAAGCCTCATATCAGAAATAAATATTTCATTCTCCAATGTTTTGGGGTCTAGTTTTTCTTCACTCTCTCGTGCATCAATAACAGTTAAGTGCATTCCCTTAACTAAATAAGCCTGTTGGCGCAAGTGGTTTACAATTTTTTTCCAGTCATAAGCAATCTCTGGAAAAATAGTTGGGTCAGCCTGAAAGGCAACAATTGTTCCGTTGAATTTTGTTGTACCCAGCTTTTTGACCTTGGCTTTAGCAATACCTATCTCGTACTGTTGCATGTAGTGCCCACCATCTTTATGAACATCTACTCGAGTGTGGGTCGAAAGAGCATTCACCACAGAAATACCTACCCCATGAAGACCGCCCGACACCTTGTAGCCAGTTTCATCTCCACCAAACTTTCCTCCAGCATGCAGAGTTGTCATGATGGTTTCAAGTGCAGACACCTTTGTTTGTTTATGCATATCTACTGGTATACCTCGTCCATTATCCACCACCCGAATATAATTATCTGGCAATAACGCCACCTCTACTCGATTGGCAAAATCACCCATAGCTTCATCTCTGGAGTTATCAAAAATCTCCCAAATTAGATGATGCAAACCTTCAAGACCAGTTGTACCAATATACATACCAGGTCGCTTGCGCACTGGATCTAGCCCCTCAAGGACAGAGATGGAAGAAGCGTCATAGTTCTTTTTAGCAGGTTTTTTAGCGGGCATGGGTATAGTAAATAATCAATAAGTAACGCCTATTATAGCAGATTTGTTGCTTGCCTGCTTGTGGAAAAGGTGCTGAATTACTTAGCAATTCAGCACCTTTTCCCTCATTATCATCATTGTGTTTCTATCGAACTTCCCACTCCTTCTCAGCTGCTAATTTATTAATATTTTCCATTACACCACTAATCTCTTCGTCAGTTAAAGTTCTGTCCTTAGCCTGAAAAACCAATCGAAAAGCATATGAAGTACGACCTTCCTTTGAGAAGGTATCGAACAAATCTTGCCGAACACACAAGGCGCCAGCCTCTCCAATCAGAGCCGCCAGAACATCTTCAGCAGACTGCTCTTCTTTAACCCATAGAGCAATATCCCGAGCCATGGCTGGATATGGAGAAACAGTTTTATAAGAAACATCTTCAGACTTAGTAAAAGTATCGTATGAATCTGGAACCGGTAGCTGTGCAAACACAGTTGTCAGGTTTGTTTCTGCTACTCCTTTTTCTATAGACCAATCAACTGACACACCCAGACATTCTGCTACAGAATCACACCCAACCTTAACTACAGTGTCATCCTTTTGATTAAAGCCGTCACCTTTTGTCCTTGCTCCCAGAGCCAAAGAAACGTGCTCAGTTACTCCATTTTCACCTAGAGTAAAGACTGTTCCAATTTCAAACATCCGCACATCGGTAGTTCCCAGTAAGTCTGTATGAGCAAAGTTTGCAGCTAAAGTATCTGTCAGGTTCTTGGTTAGGTTTTTTCGTAAATAACTCTTATCGCTAGCTAGAGCATTGAAAAGCTGAAGCTTACCTTTTTTCTGAAAAGAAGTTGTTATAACTTCTGAAAAACCAACACTAGTAAGCGCTTCACGAATTTTATCTCCGTAGTATTGCTGAGCATTGATCTCAGTCAAAGGAACAGTGTCAGGCACTACTGACTTAATGTTATCTAGGCCATTGAGCCTTCCCACCTCTTCAACATAATCTTCTTCAATAATTAAATCTGTTCGCTCCCATGGTGCAGTACAAACAAAAGCATCAGCCACTGCTTCAACCTTTGCGCCAGTTCGTTCGATAATACTCTTGATTTCATCAGCTTCAAGAGATAATCCCAACAACTGATTTACCTTGTCTACTGAAACATTTACTGACACTAGTTCCTGCTTAACTAAATATTCATCAACTGTTCCCTCGTATTCACCGTCAGTAATATCCAAAATCAGTTTAATTATTTCACCTTGAGCAAAAGCTGGTAGTTCTCGTGATGGCTCATTCTCAAATCGCTTAGTAGCGTCAGTCACTATACCTAGTCCACGAGCTGTCTTTCGAATCCCTACAGGATGAAAACTAGCTGCCTCAATTATTAAATTAGTTGTATCGGCATTCACCCCGGTTGAGCGACCACCTTTAATCCCAGCTAGACCAACAGCTGCGTCAAATGAACCGTCCACAATTAATAATTCTGAACCGGTCATTTCAATCTCCCTATCCTCGATTGAAGCACCTTCAGCCAGCAAACTAACCTTCTCACCCTCCTTTGCTAGTCTAATATCAAACTTCCACTTACCGTCAGTTTGAGGAAACAAATCTGCATCGTAAGCATGTAAAGGCTGTCCGACTGCATACATTACGTAGTTAGTAGCATCAACGATATTGTTAATCGAACGCTGTCCGATTGCTCTCAACCTCTTCTGTAGCCATTGTGGTGACTCTTTCACTGTCACTCCAGTAATCAATGAAGCTGTGAATCGTGAACAAACTTTAGGTGCAGAAATACTAACTTGAATCCTGTCTGTCTCAGATAACTCGGGTGCGACACGTAATGGGTCATTCTCTAATTCAACACCAAGGATAGTCGCCAGCTCTCGCGCCACACCCCGATGACAAAGAGAGTCACTGGCGCGGTTTGGAAGAATGTCCACATCTATCACTGACTCCTCATCAACTGTTTCTGTGCCATCAATTTCAAAAGCATAAGCTCCCAGAAGCTCCTCGACTTTTTTTGCGTCAGGAATGGCTTCGCCTACATATTCTTTTAACCAACTGTGAACTACTTTCATAAATTAAAATTGATTAACAAATCGTAAATCTCCAGTGTAATAATCACGCACATCCTCTACCCCATATTTCATAACACCCAATCTATCGATACCCATACCAAAAGCAAACCCTGAGTAAATTTTAGGGTCAATACCTGCTGCTGTCAGAACATTTGGATGAACCATTCCTGCTCCCATTACTTCAATCCATTTTCCCGCCAATTTACTTTCTCCCTCAAGCAGCTTCATGTCAACTTCAACTCCCGGCTCAACAAATGGGAAGTAGCTCGGACGGAAACGCACCTCGGTTTTACCTTCAAAAAACTTTGAAAAGAAATGCTCGAGAGTTCCTTTTAGGTGCCCAAGATTAACTCCTTTGTCTACACAAAGACCCTCAATTTGGTAAAACTGAGCTTCGTGTGTAGCATCGGTAGCTTCGTTACGAAATACTTTACCGGGCACGATAATTTTAATTGGAGGCTCATGTGTCTCCATAAATCTCGCCTGCACTGAACTGGTGTGAGTCCGCAACACTGTTGGCTCTGAAACATCCTTATCTTTAAACCAGAAGGTATCCTGCATGTCTCGCGAAGGGTGGTCTTTAGGGACATTAAGCTGGTCAAAGTTGTAGTGCTCTGTTTCAGCCTCAGGGCCTTGAGAAAAGTTAAAACCGATTTCAGCGAAAATGCTGTTAATTTCGGTAATCATTTGGGTTATTGGGTGCTTGTGTCCTTTGGGAGTTTCCATAGATTATAAGTGTAGCACGGGGTTAGTTGAGTTCAATTTCAGTAATAATTTCGAAATATTTACCCTTAGAGGAAATGAATATTGAATCATTTTCTACTACTACCTTAAAATCTGTTCCTGTATATATTCGCTGGGCATTTTGCCACGAACGATCATCAATTTCAGTAACGTAAAGGCCGTCCTCTAGATGAAGCAAAACTAGGTCGGAACTATTCGGGAAAAAGTCATAAAAATAAACATCTTGTCGTTTTCTATCT
This sequence comes from Minisyncoccota bacterium, assembly GCA_021129655.1. Classification (GTDB taxonomy): domain Bacteria; phylum Patescibacteriota; class Minisyncoccia; order Phycocordibacterales; family UBA918; genus OLB19. The sequence goes on along the minus strand of JAJOLC010000044.1, from coordinate 9,043 downwards.
AACTTTATTTCTGAGCGACATATGCGATTATCATCAACCATAATGGGTGTGGTTGTAGATAGGTTCAAACGGTCTAATTCGGCTGCTACGTGTTCACCGTAACGTTCGGCTATAGTTGAAGTTGGGACTGTTCCTGATATACAGAAGTAATGTGGAATGGTTTTAATCACATCTTGCCAGACAGCATAAAGTTCTTCTTCTCTGACAATAATTCTAGCCCCGCCACTTTCAATTACTGACTCAGTTGTCGTTGCTTCGTAATCCAATAACTCTGTAGTGGTTGAAAATCTGAATAATTCTGTAGCTGCCCTATCAGTAAATACCGATTGAGAAGACGAGGATGTCGAAGCAAACAAACTATCAATGAATAAATACTCTTCATTTGGTTGGTACTTCTTTACATCTAATGAACTGTATGTGACATAAGGCTCAGTGGATGAAACTCCATCAAATATTTTATTCACGTCAGAAACGTTCAGGTAAACCTGGGTGCCAGTAGCTGTTACGTATTTTGCAATTGGGCGTACGTGTGGTACAGCTGGCATATTAAAAGCTGAGGCTTCTATTACGATATGTGAGTCAACTGGCAACTCCTTAACCCAGGTATGTAAATCTGGACGCTGCACTACAATTCGGTGCTGACCAGTTTCAATGTGTTGGATATAGTAGGCCGAACGAAATAGTCTCGGCTTTTCTACCTGCTCCCCATCTAGATATACATCGACCTGTAAATTGTCTGTAGTCACGTACATACCTCCTGTAGTAACCACCGTAGTCTCCTCATTTTCAAAACTCAGACGATAGCCAGTAGTATAAAAAATCAACGATGGAAGAGCCACCAAAAAGACCACTACTAGAGCCCAGAAAAACACCGCACGATGGTGGCGAGGAAAGGATTCTATTTGTGGTTCATTTGGCATAATTATTTTTCTCGTTTTGGAGTTACCCAGAAACCCATATAACGTCCGAACATTAACCTAGTCTGAGCATCTAGACCAGGAATAGCACTAAAGAAAACCATGGTCAAAGGAACCATAATCCACTGCAAGGCCATCACTATATACTTGAAGCGACTGTGATGAGATGGTCGTGGCGGAGTTAACGACAGTGCAATAATCGAAGATACTACCAAGCCTCCCATAGCAATAATCAATAAGTTGCGCACCATGATTGGTAGCTCGTATGATAAAACAGTTTCATGAAATTCACGAGTACCTAAAAATATTGGCGCCCAGCCCAGAATAAAAAGCATAATAGGATTGGTCACCAGTGACCAATACCCCTCTCCTTGAACCAAAGCAATCGCCCAACGCTTACGCAAGGGAATCGTTTTATTCTTAGAGAAGTGGTACATCAAGTAACACCAGTTTTCTACCCCATAAGTCCATCGTCGGTGTTGTCGATAAATATTTTGTACAGTTCCCCAAGCAGTTGGTGCTGTAGTAGCATCCATAGCAATTGGATAAGAAAGCGACACTACATCAAACTCCCCATTATTTGCCAATAGCAGGTTCCAAAAAATACGTGAGTCTTCACTTACAACATTCGCTTGTCCATAACCAATTTCATACAACGCCTGGTAACTTACCGAATGCGATGAGAAGGTTGCAGCCTTGTCAGGACGTTCCTGCATAATCATTTGCCAGAACGTACTAGACATCGCCATAACTCGAGACAATGCTGTAGCCTCCCACAGATTGTTAGTAAACAACGGTACTGGCTGGAAAGCGCTTTTATACGGTCGCTCTACTGTCATGAAGTACCATATCAAACAGTTAAAATAATCGGGATAAATGACAGTGTCGATATCAAAAATTGAAGTGAGAATGTCTTTGTAAGAGATATTATTTGGATCAAGAATAATTTCTCTCACTTTATGCAAGGCATAGTGTGTATTAGACCCCTTACCAGCAATTTCACCGGCGATATCATCTGGATGAACAGTCACTAAAAAGTGTCCGAATTTTGAACCAAACTTAGCTTCCATATCACTAGCCAAATCAGACGCTTCCTTACCAGCTCGTTCCTCAGCTGCCAAAACTACAATCAGTTTTTTAGGGTCGTACTTCGACTCAACTAGACCCTGCAGAGTCCCTTCCAAAACTTCCCGAGGCTCCTTATAAAAAGGAAATATAACTAAGTGATGAAAATGGTCGTAAGAAAAACGCTCAATCAGTTTTCCCCAATCTAGTTCCATGTGGTGCTTCAAACGCTTCCAGTTGTAACGTACATGGAAGGACATGAAAATAGTTTTCAAAACCCAATAAATAGAAAAAGCGATAATAAAGTACGCAGCAAAAAAGGGTGCGTAAATGGATGCCAAAATAATACCGATTAAAGTCAGCCAAGCAAAAGCCCCTGGGACAATTTCTAGAAAACGAAAAAACCGCCGGTCTTTACCAGTTAGTTCTGTAGCTCGTGCCACCTTAAAATCGGCCCGCCGTGCATACGGCAATAAATGACTTTTATCATCCATAGTTGAGAGAGTATAGCCCTATTTTTACTTAAAATAAAGCCTTATTTAGGTAAATACCTTGTTTTTGGCTAATGTCGAATTTTGGGGTTTGGTTGGGGTGATTTTGTTTACGATGCGAGAGCAGGTTCAGAAAGCTTTGCTTGCTCATTACAAGTGATTCGACAGTCTCCACCAACTTCTCTAAGGTGGGACATAACATAAAATCCTCGGAGCCACCTGTCAGATTCGAACTGACGACCTACTCATTACAAGTGAGTTGCTCTACCAACTGAGCTAAGGTGGCATATTGAATTGTTCTCCGGTCTGTTCACTCCTGCACATCAACTCACTTGTAACAAGTGGTTCAAAAGTACCCAGTACTTTCTCACCTCTACCAACTGAGCTAAGGTGGCATAAATCGAAACACCTTCTTCTGCGCACTGCATCCTACCAGAAAATAAATATTTTTTCCAGCCTTGAATTAACCTAATGCTTGCCTTCCAGCTTTTTATGCTTAAGCTTTCTTTTTTGAGCAGGAGTTAGAGCTGTATCCTCCTTATGGTCAGTCATCTGACGTAAATGGTTTAGTTCGCTCAATTGCCTTTTTTCGGCCCTTAGCTGTTTTGTTCTGCTACGATTCCTTTCAAATACATTTTCGAAATATGTATAGAAAGTTACAATCACGCGCAACAGTGTTCGTAATAATGAATGAATACTGTAATACCAGTGCAACTGAACTATATATTTAACAAAATGATTCCAGCTATTTACTATCCAGTCACCGACCTTGTTAATCACTCTATCTAGCGAATCTCTAAATTTAGTTGCAAAAAACCGCCGGCCCCGCCGACGCTCTTTGTGTACAGATATAAGGAGAACAATAAATAGCAAGCTACTTGTCGCAAACGCTATCGCTGCCGAGGTAATCATCTGGTTATTTTACAGACACTCTAGATATTTGTGCAATTGACACATTTTCTCCAAACCTTTGTACCGCTCCAGTAACCATATCATTTATAGTCATTTCCGGATTCTTGATGAAATCTTGTTCTAGCAAAATCTGATCCTTAAAATATGAAGATAGCTTACCTTCCATAATCTTCTCTTGCATTTCAGCTGGCTTATCAGCAACCTCTCCGGCAAACACTTCTTTTGCTTTATCGGTAGCCTCAGCTGGCACTTCTTCCTTAGTAATGTATTTAGGATCAGTAGCTGCAACATGCATAGCAATATCTTTAGCTAGATTAATGAATTCTTCATTCTTTGAAACAAAGTCAGTCTCACAAGACAAAAGAACCATTGCTGCCACTTCGTTCGTATTGTGCATGTAGGCTCCAACAGCTCCTGCTCCTAAAGTTCGGTCTGACTTCTTGTCAGCCGCTTCACTTCGCTTTTTCTTTAGGATGATAACCGCTTTCTCAGAGTCTCCTCCAGCTTCTTCCAGTGCCTTTTTGCATTGCATCACTGAGATGCCTGTCTTGTCTCGTAATTCCTTCAATTGTGCTGATGTAATTTCCATAGATGAATGAGTGAATTTATATCCAAGGTATATATTTGCGCCCTAATTTTTAGGGAGTTTACGACCATAATAATGGAAGTGCCTTGGGGTGAATTTACGTCTGAATTTGTGGCCGTTACCACCAAAAATTTCTAGACGAGATTAGTAGTAAATGTAGCTTACTTAGCAGCTCGGCGTACTGGAGTAGATCGAACTGAAGTAGGTTTTGTGCGTGTTTCTACGGGCTTAGGAACGTAAGCAGCCTTTCCTTCTGCGTAAGCGTCAGTCATTTCGTTTAGAACCAAAGTGACACTTGTTTGCAATGAGTCGTTTGCTACTACAGGATACTTGATTAGAGAGACATCACAGTCTGAGCTAAGGATAGCCATAACTGGAATATTTCGCTCATGTGCTTCTGCTACTGCGATTGAGTCGTGACGAGGGTCAACAACTAGCATTAGGTCGGGCATTTTCTTCATTTCAGAAATGCCTTTAAAGTTGAAACCTAGCTTTTTAGCTTCTCGGCCAAGAACAACTCGCTCTTTCTTGGTGTACTTACGTTCAAGTTCACCTGATTCAGCTTCAGCTGTTAATACCTGGAGACGGTTGATTCGCTTTTTTATTTCGCTGAAATTAGTCAACATTCCACCAATCCACCGATTAGTAGCAAAAGGAGCTTCAACTCTTTCTGCTGCTGCTTTTATAATAATAGAAGCTTCGTCCTTAGTACCTACGAATAGGACGGTTTTCCCTTGAAGACCAGTTTCTTTTAGAACTTCTTTTGCAGCATCTAGTAATTCGGTAGTTTTTTCTAGGTCAAAAATATCGTTTCCGTCCTTAATACCATAAAGGAAAGGAGTCACCGTTGGGTGACGGCGTCGTTTTTTGAAACCAAAATGTGAGCCAGCTTGAAACAGCCGGTCGATGAATGTAGTTTTATCAGTTATATTTGTCATAGTAATTATAAGCAAAAAGCGCCTTAGCGCTATAGCTGCGAGATAGTACCATAGCCACTATCCTAGTGCAATAGTCATGACTTTGCTAAACCCTTTGTTTAAGCAGCCTTCTCCTCCCCCTCACCTGCCGCCTCCGCTCGCAAAGTTTCCAAAATCGGCAAGAGTGCAGTGCCGGCCAAGGTAGCATCGATAGTATGCCAAGATTTCTTAATTCTATGGTCAGTGATACGGTTCTGAGGGAAATTGTAGGTTCTAATCTTTTCTGAACGGTCCCCAGTACCAATTTGATTCTTTCGAGTCTCTGAGTGTTTTCGAGCTTCTTCTTCTTCATGCAGAGCTTCGAGTTTAGCAGTAAGCATTTCCATGGCTTTAATACGGTTTTTCAGTTGAGTCCTGTCGGTCTCACAGCGCACGTCAATTCCCGTTGGTCGATGAATTACTCGCACCGCTGACTCCACCTTGTTTACATTCTGACCACCTGCCCCTCCGGAACGAGAGAACTCCATATCAATGTCACCAGGATTTATTTCAATCGTTGATTTTTTACGCATCGGTAAAACTGCCACCGTAATTGTTGATGTATGAATTCTGCCCTGCTTTTCTGTAGCTGGTATACGCTGTACTCTATGCACACCAGTTTCGTATCGCATAAAGTCGTAAACCTCTTTACCCATTATTTCAAAGGAAGCTTCTTTGTAGCCGCCAGCTTCGGTGGAGGATACGTGTGAACGACTAGTCGGCCATTTTTTTATTTCGGCGAACTTTAGATACATATTCGCCACCTCGGAGGCAAACAAAGAAGCTTCGTCACCTCCGGCACCGGCTCGTACTTCCAACATAACTCCGTATGGTTTAGTTTCTTCTTCTTTACTGGCCTCAATTATTCTATCCATTTCAGAAAACTGACCTTCCAACTGCTTGGTTAGGGTAGTTATCTCCTCAGCTGCCAACTCGGCCATCTCAGGATCACTATCAGCTAATTCTTGTGCTTCTTTAAGCTTGATTGACTCACTGTCAAATTGAGACGCTAAAAATTGCGTCTTGTGGTTTTCACGAAATGATTTTAATTTTTCTTCTGAGAATTCCATAGGTATGTTTAGTGTACACGTAAACAGCGCACCAAAGACTTAATCTTCAGTACGCTGTTATTAAAGCAGTTAAGCCTTCTTTTTACGAGCACCAGCTTTTTCGAACCGAGCCTTAAATCGCTCTACTCGTCCTGCGGTGTCCATAATCTTTTCGTTACCAGTATAGAACGGGTGTGATGCACTTGTCACATCAACCTGCTTAATTGGATACTCTTGTCCATCTGTCCACTTTTCAGTTTTAGATGTTTCAACAGTAGAACCAACCAATACACGCTCTCCACTTGAGTTATCGTGGAAGATAACCATTCGGTAATTTTCTGGGTGAATATCTTTTTTCATATTGCAAATACTTCGGCGAGTCCAATGAGGTGGGCAGAAATCTCGACTGAGATTTCTGCCCACCTCTGGAATATAATAAGCGGACTCACCTAATTTCTTGTGGCGACACTATACCAAATACTTGTCTTTTAGCAACCTTCTATTGACCAATAATAGCTATTTCGTTAACTAACCTGGCTTTTCGATTCATAACTTGGTCACCATAGAAAGCATTAGCTGGGTTAGTAGCCCCTCCCCAACCAGCGTAATAACGCAAAGCTGCTACTCGGTCGGTAGAATATGTTCCCTTAGCCCCATTGTCTCTCAATAATAGTGCGGTCGCAATAAAGGCATCCTGGTTATTGAAAGGGTTTGACGGACCAGAGTTACCGTTAATATGACTTATAGCATCAGCTGACTTGTCATACTCCCAACCATTACCGTAATTTACAATACCGCTATAAATAGCCCAAGTTGAGGGAATGAATTGTGAAGGACCCATCGCGCCACCCCACCCGACTCGACTACCGTTTTGAATTATTGGACAGGATACGGTTCTAGTGAAAGGATCAAAACCAAGAACTTTGGCAATCGCCAAGAACACAGGCTCGTCACGGGTCGGATGCATTACTGGACGGCTACTTTTATTATCGGTAAATACACAACTACCTAGATTAGAACCAATGTTTGTTTCCTGTTCCAGAATTGCCAAAATTAATGCCGCATCGACTCCAGTTACTCCTGATGCATACTGAGCCAACCTCACAGCTTCCGGGAAAGCAATACCTCCACCTCCTCCAAGCAGTTGAAAGAGTGCGTTACGTAGCTGAGCTGCTGACTTACGCTGAGAATTAAGCAGTGACCGATACTGCTCTTCTTCACCCTTGGTTACAGTTAGGATTTGCTCTTTAGCTTTTTCTTTAGATTCAATCTCAGTTTTCTGTATTTCTTGAATACGTTTCATTTCAGCTTCTGTCTCTTGCTTGTTCTCCAGCTGGTTTTTCTGATCTACCGTGTCTCTTCTAATGGTATGCAAAGCATTTAGAGAATCGTTGAGAGAATCTTTAATAGCTCGGAAAGTGGCAACGTCGGTAAAGAATTCTGAAAAGCTTTGCTTGCTCAACAGAACCTCAACTAAGGAGTATTCTTCAATTAAGGCTGACTTTCGAACCAAATCAGCCAATGAAGCTTGTTGACGCTTCAAACTTTCGGCCAGCACTTCCAGAACATCTCCCTTCTCTCCTATCTGATTGGTTAGCTGCTCAATAGCTACGGCCCGAGCTTGAATACCAAGCTGGCTTTTCTTAATCTCTCCTTCCATTATAGTAATGTCACGCTCAAGCGACTGACGTTCCAAACGAGTATCTTCAACCAACCTTTCTTGAGTAAGCATTTGTCGCTCAAGGTTTTGTAGCTGAGTTTCTATTGCCTTCCTTTTCTCAGATTCAGAATCAGAATCAGAATCACCAAGCGCAACAGCTGGGGGTGCAAGGAGAACAAGCATTAAAATACCGGTCATGAACTTTCGTATCATTCCGGTATTATAACAGGGTATCTGCTTTTTCTGTAGGAGTGCTGCGTTATTCAGCTTTTTCTTCTTCAGCTTCATCTTTACCTTTCTGCTCTACTTCAATTGCATCCATATCAACTTCAGTCACTTCTTCTTCAACCACTTCTTGTCTAGCAGCGCTGATGATAACTACTGGTTCTTCACCCTCCGCAGTAACAGTAACTCCTTTTCCAACCTCAAGGTCCTTAACGAAGATTTTACTATCAACCGCTACCAATGCTGTTAAGTCAACATCAATGTGTGAAGGTAAATCAGCTGGCATACAAGTAACCTCAACTTCATGAAGGACTTTAGTAACTGAACCTTCATTAGCTTTTTCAGCCGGTGCTTCACCAATAAATTCAAGAGCTACGTTAGTAGTCATTTCTTTCTTCAGGTCAACAGCATAGAAATCTACATGTAGAATCTCTTGCCTGACAGGACTAAATTCCATTCCCTTTATAAGCACCTCCCACTTATTTTCTAGACCGGTAAGTTCAACGATAGTTGACTCACCTGCCTCTTTACGGACTTTGGCAAAAGCTTTCTCTTCAATAAAAATTGAAACGGGTTCATTATTTGGCCCATAAGCAACAGCTGGGATGTTGCCCTCTGAACGAATTTTAGCTACTGAGGTAGCATCGTCACGCAAAGTGACTGGTAATGTGATTGTCATGAGGGTTAGACTAGCATAAATTTCTAAAAAATAAACACCTAATTACTCCACATCAACAACATATGTATCTAGAACAAGGTGATATACTCACACCATATGTCACAACAATACGATTTTGTCGCCATTGGCGATATCCTGATTGACGCATTTATTCAATTAAACAAAGACCAAGCGGACGTGTCGGTAGATTTTGATACCGGCAAAAAAACTCTACAGATGCCCTTTGGCAGCAAATTGCCGTACGACAACGTTACTGTTGTTCCAGCTGTAGGAAACTCACCTAACGCGGCTGTAGGTGCTCACAGACTAGGACTAGAAACAGCCTTGGTAACCAACCTCGGCCATGACAAGTTTGGCAAGGAATGTTTAGAAGCTCTTCGACATGAAGGTATTCATACTGACTTTGTAAAAATTCACGAAGACAAGAATACAAACTATCATTACGTGCTTCGTTATGGTCCTGAACGAACTATTCTTATCAATCATGAACATTACCCATATTC
>JAJOLC010000006.1 GCA_021129655.1 Minisyncoccota bacterium | reverse complement strand
TGGCTTTCTCTGCGTAACCCGATAAACCAAGTAGGGCTGGCCCAAACAAGAAGGCTGCTGCTGGTAAAGATACCTCAGAAACACCGTAGACATTTATTTCTGCTGTATCTAGATTAAAAGCGTCTTTCCAGATAGACCCTTCAGAAAACCAAAACTCAAATTCTCCACTGAGTATTGAAGCTAGGAATGTATCGATAGTTCCGGTATCGGTAGCTGCACTGTAGACAAAAGTCTGAGGCGATAACACATCAGACAATTGTCCAAATGAGTCATCGCTAGCAGTTGATGAGTTAGAACCTTGTGCTCGGACGGACCAGGTTTCTCCCAAAGCACAGATTCCTAATGGACAAAATGGTCCAGCCTTTTTGAAATCTAGTGTCAACTCGATACGATCGATAGTTCCAGTAATTCCAGACAAATCAAACGAGTCATAAAATCTACTAGAACTACTATCCTTAACCTTGACCGAATCAGCCTTTAAGGGGTCGTTGCCACCAGGATCATATTTGCTAATCCCATAATCATGTAGTTCAGTGTATAACAACGTAGATGCTGAAACAGTGGAAGATGTGGCGATAAAACCAGCTACTAAAAGTGATGTAAAGAACGTTTTTGTTTGCATTTTTCAGACTCCTAGGTAATTGCAAAATCTCTTCAAATGAAAAGATTTAAATTTATACCACAATTTTATTAAATACTCAATAAAAAGCACGGTTTTTTGGTTAGTGAGCTACAGCGATACAGCTCACCGTTACAGAAATTGGCAAATGTTTCATTAGGGTGGATTTAGCAGATAATAGTGTTGCTCCGGTCGTAACAACATCATCCACCAGCACCAGGTGACTATTGGCAGGTATGTTATTGATATCAGACGTACATGCAAAAATATTCTTTACATTATCATTACGCTGTTTTCTCTGAAGTTTTGATTGTGGTTTTGTTTCAATGATACGCTTTAGAATAGTATTATTTACTGGAAACTTAGTCTTACATTCTTTTAAGATGGTTTCTACCTGATTATGACCTCGTTGGCGCAGGCGTTTAGATCCAAGAGGAATTGGTATCAAAATAATATTATAAGGTTGTCTAGAGACCCATTGGTTTAGCATTCTTCCCAATAGCTTATTTGCTTGGGGATTATTATGAAATTTATTTTCTATTATGGCCGTCTGGACTATTTTTTCAGAATACCTATATAAGTATGTGATATTACGATAAATATTTGGACTATACAAAGTTTTTATCGTAGCTGGGGTTACTGACTGAATCATTTTTTCTTCTATAGAAAGGGGAAACAGTAAATCTATAAATTTGGTGAATAACTTTTGCATAAGCTTAAGTATACAAAATTCTTCATGCTAGAATATTATAAAGTATATGAAACTCAGCGACCTATTTTCTTCTACATCAAATAAACCCAACACATCAAACGGTGTGGTGGGAATTGATATCGGTTCGTCATCGATTAAAGTCGTTGAGCTGCAAGAACGAAAGGGAGTAATCACTCTGGCTACCTATGGTGAAGTACAGCTAGGCCCCTATATTGGAAAGTCTGTTGGTGAGTCAGTAGTGCTTGAACCTAAGCAAGAACAAGAAGCTCTGATTGACGTTATTCGTGAATCAGCAGTAAAGACACGTGGAGCAGTATTTGCTACTCCGCTGTCTTCTAGCTTTGTAACAAATGTAAGTATCGAGGCAGACGCTGATGACGACCTGGCTGCAATGGTGCGAGTTAAGGCTCGTAAAGTTATTCCAGCTTCTTTGAGCGAAGTTACACTAGACTGGGCAGAAGTAGAAGTCACAAAAGTAGAAGAAGAATCAAATGGAGAAAATTATCGGAATGTTCTTATCGCAGCTATTCAGAATTCTGCTCTAGAGAGATTCAAGATTCTTTTACAGTTCGTAGGTCTTAACAATCCTCCGACTGAAATAGAATGCTTCAGTACGATACGAGGATTGTACAAAAGTGAGGAGTTAGATGTAGCAGTTATTGACATTGGAGCTGTCTCTTCCAAGATGTACATCATTAGAAAAGGGCTCTTGATGCGTATGTACAGGATTAGAGCTGGCGGAGCTTTGGCTACCAAGCAGATATCGGAAGCATTGGGAGTTAGTTTTCAAGAAGCTGAAGAGATGAAGTTTGCTGCTGACAAGAATGCTGCTAATTTTTCTGAAATGAAACGCGCTCACAATACTAGTTACGACCGAGCTTTTAGAGAGTTCAATCAAGTGCTGCGTGAGTACGAAAAGAAAACTGGTATTGAATTGAGCACTGTGTATTTAACTGGCGGGGGAGCTTTGTTCCCAGGCACAGTGGCACATATTAAAGAAGTTTTGAATCGTGATGTTCTTATGGCTAATCCGTTCTCTAAAGTAGCCTATCCAGCTTTTATGGACGACACTATGCATCAGATTAGCCCGTCTTTTTCGGTCGCGCTAGGAGCGGCGATGAGGGCTTTTGAATAGGTTTCCACAGTGCTAACTTTTTTACATAAAATTGCAGCGTATAATACTAAGTATGCCCGATCTTTCAAATAATTCGTTCATTCCCAAGCGGGGGCCAGCAAACAAGAAGAAGCGTAGAGCGCCGTCTCGACCTATATATGTTTTTACAATACTGAGTTACGTGCTCATGTTTGCCACCTTAATTGCTTCAGCTGGTGTCTATTTATATGGAAATTACATCGACCAACAAATGAATGATGCTGTGACTGCTTTAAATACAGAAATCGGAAGCTTTGAAGAGTCTGATATGCAGAGAGTATTGGAATTTGATTTACGTCTAACTCAGGCTTATGGACGATTAGACAACAGTGTCTCTATCGTTTCTGTTTTCGATGCGCTGGAGGCAGCTACTGTTGATACTGTCCAAGTTGTATCCTTGAATATGAAAAGAAAAGGGGATGAAATATTTGTTTTAGAAGCCGCAATTGCAACAGACAATTTTGACTCAACGATTTTTCAGCGCGGTGTCTATCAGCGCAATCAGACTATTTCAAACGTCGTTATTTCTGATATTCAAAACTCTATAGTTAGCAATACAATAAATCCGCAAGAAGACAGCAGTGGGGTGCAGTCAGATGTCATTAATTTCAAAGCTACTCTGGAAGTTCCATTGTCATCAGTGCCATATGTAGTTAGTGTTGGGCAGAGTCAACCAATTGTGATTACTCAGCCAACTATTGAGTTACCTGAACCAGAATCTGAATTGATCGATGGCGAGCTTAATCAAGATATTATATGATTCCTAAAGGATTATTCAGTCAGGTCGGAATGATTGTAGTTGCAGCCGCAATTCTCATTACCTACGTTCAGCCTGCTTTCGACGGTATAGCATCCGTGCAAGATAGTATTGAGGTTTATAACCAAGAGATTGGTAAGGTGGTTGATGTTAATTCTAATCTGGCTACATTAGTGACCAAATTACAGAGTGTTTCAAATGAGGATCAGCGTCAATTAATAACCTACATGCCTGATAGCGTTGATGTTATTGCGGTTCCTAGAGATCTGACTCTTATTACCAATGAGGCAGGAGTTTTATATAAGAACGCCATCTATGTAGGGGAGATTGACAGTGCAGCCTCCGAATCAGCTAAACATATGCAATTGCCATCGCAGCATAGTTTCACCTTGGCTGTAGAGGGAACTTATAGTCAGTTTAAAAACCTGTTTAGGTTACTGGAACAAAACCATTACCCGCTTGAAGTTCGTGAAGCAAACATTCAGCAAATCGACGGAGGTTTTCTGACTGCACAAATTGATTTGATTGTTTATTCATATCAAGAGCCGATTGATAGTATTAATCAAATAGTATTTTAGTATGGGAAAAACAGCTACAAATTTGGCAATTGCTTTAGGTCTGATTACGATTGCTTTTGCGGGATACTATATGTATACACAGAGCACAACCCCACTATTAAATTTCAAAAATGATAACGAGCAGGTTTTGCAGAACATGCTTCAGAATACCCAGGTATTTATTGAACGAAGCAAAACTCTTGATAAAGTTACTTTGGATATCAGCTTCTTTGAAGATAAGAGATTCAGATCACTGCGCAGTTTTACTACGCCAATTCCAGAAAAGCCGATTGGGAGACCAGATCCTTTTGCTGAAACGCAAGTAACTGGTCCCTCTAACTTTTAATTACTATGGATCCACTACAAGCACTTAAAGAGCGTGGTGGGGTAGACGAAACCTTCATTACACAAGCTGGTCTAATTATTTCTGAAACCGGACGTTCCCACGAATCTGTTTTTGTGGAACTTGGTATGAGCAAGGAAGACGTCCGTAGTTTTATGGCCGGGTACTATCAGGTGCCAGCTTTTGTTATACCTGAGGGATTTTTAGTAAAGCAGGAGGTCCTTGGTTATATCTCTCAAGACTCAGCTTCTCATTATCATATGGTGCCGCTGATGGTGGAGGATGATGTTTTCGTAGTTGGAGTCAATAACCCAGATAACTTGCAAATGCGTGAAGCTCTTAACTTCATTAGTACTAGGCATAATATTCCATATCGATTGGTATACATGCTGGAAGATGATTTGGTTAAGGTGCAAAATTTTTATGAAAATCTAGAAGGTGACGTAGGTGATGCTTTAGAAACTTTAGAAACAGAGCTAGACGCTGAAATTGCCGCAAGCTTAGGTGGTGTTACAGAAGATGATAAAGATGCTCTGGAGCATATTGAAGAAGATGCTCCAGTGACAAAGATTGTGGCGACTATTTTACGTTATGCAGTAGATGGAAATGCTTCTGATATTCATATTGAACCTAGTCCTTCCAAAATTGGGGTTAGGTTTAGAGTTGATGGTACCTTGGCCACTAGTCTTGAATTGCCTAAAAATGTGCACATGGCCGTGGTAGCTCGAGTTAAGATTCTATCTTCAATGCGCTTGGATGAGAGAAGAAAGCCTCAGGATGGACGGTTCTCTGCTACATTTGATGATCATAAGATTGATTTCCGTGTATCTGTTTTGCCGACCAATCATGGTGAAAAAGTTGTGATGCGTATTCTTGATACCAGTAAAGGAGTTCGTACTCTTGAAGACAGTGGTATTTCTGCTGGCAACATGGAAATTATTAGGAAGATAGTTAAGGAGCCGTACGGAATTATCTTAATTTCTGGTCCAACCGGTTCCGGTAAATCTACAACTCTGCGGGGAATGATTCAAGAGCTTGATACAGTATCTAAAAACGTCATGTCTCTTGAGGACCCAGTTGAATACAACATGGACGGAGTAAGTCAGTCTCAAGTGCGTCCAGAGATTGGTTATACATTTGCAAAGGGTCTGAGGTCAGCTTTACGACAAGACCCCGACATTATCATGGTTGGTGAGATTCGAGACAAGGAAACTGCCCAGCTTGCTATTCAAGCTGCTTTGACTGGTCACTTGGTTCTTTCTACTATTCACACTAATAACTCCATTGGGGTGATACCTCGTTTGATTGACATGGGTGTCGACCCGTACCTGATTGCTCCAACCCTCAAGATGGCAATTGCTCAGAGATTAGCGCGTACTTTATGTAACGGTGAAGGAGAGGAAGAAGAGGTTGATTCAAGCACCAAAATGAGAATGAATCAAACATTTAAATCCTTGCCAGAAAAGTATCATGATCAAATCCCTAAGAGCACTACCATGCTACATCCAAAACCGACTCCTTCTTGCGTGTCAGGATATGCTGGTAGAACTGCAGTTACTGAGGTTCTGGCTATTGATGAAGATATTCAAGAACTAATTCTTAAGAATGCTTCGGAAGAAGAATTCTTTCAAGTCGCCAGAACTAATGGTTTTGTGACTATTCAGGAGGATGCAATCATAAAAGCTTTAAATCATGAGATACCATACGAGGAAATGAATGCCTTCAGTATGAAGTTGGGAGTAGAGGCGTTAGTTGAAGAAGAGTTCGATACTGTCGATAACCTACAAGAGATTGAGATTTCAGAGGCTATAATGGAAGATGATGAAGCTGCTTCTAATTGATGACGATGCATTTTTGCGTGACATGTACGCGATTAAATTTACTGAAAGTGGATACCAGGTAGAGGTGGCCGATGGTGCGGCAGCCGGGCTTTCAAAAATCTCGGAAGACCCAACTTTTGATGTGATTTTGCTAGATATGATTATGCCAGGTATGTCTGGTATTGAATTAATCAAGGCTATACAAGAACAGTTTCCAGATTTGAAAGCAAAGTGTATCGTGCTCTCAAACCAAGGACAGGCAGAAGATATAGAAGAGGCGACTAAAGCTGGCGCAGTCGGGTACATTATTAAAGCGGAAGCAGTTCCTAGCGATGTAGTTAAAAAGGTTGATAAACTTTCTAAGAAATAAATATGGCAGTTGATTATAAAAGAGAACTAAGCGCATTGATTGAGCTTATTATTCAGGAAGAAGCATCCGATTTGCACTTGTCGGTTGGTGCACACCCGCTAATTCGTGTGTCGGGAACGTTGATTCCTTTGGTTAAAAAACCAATCTTGACAGATTCTGACGCAAAATCTTTTGCTAAGCTACTGATGCGTGAAGACCAATTCGCTCGTTATCAGGAGTTTAATGAGGTAGATTTTTCGTTTGAGAATACCGAAGGCGTACGTTTTAGAGGAAATGCTTTTCATCAACGAGGAAAGATGGGTATCGCGTTGCGACTGATACCAAATGTGATACGTAATTTCGAAGAATTAAATCTGCCACCAATTCTTGAAAGCTTCACCCAACGGGCACAAGGATTCTTTCTGTGTGTTGGTCCGGTTGGTCAGGGAAAATCAACGACTTTAGCTGCAATGGTTAACAAAATTAATGCTACCCGAGCAGAGCATATCGTGACCATTGAGGACCCTATCGAGTATATTTACCAGGAAGAAAAATCCTTGATTGACCAACGAGAAATAGGGATTGATTCAAAGAATTTTGAATCAGCCCTTAACTCTGCTTTTCGTCAGGATGTAGATGTGATTCTGGTGGGAGAGATGCGTAATAAGGAAACAATCGGTGCGGCTGTAACAGCGGCTGAGACCGGACACTTGGTGTATTCAACGCTCCATACTAATGACGCAGCTCAAACTATTAACCGTATCGTTGATTCTTTTCCGGGAGATCAACAAGACCAGATTCGAGTACAGTTAGCCGGCTCATTGATTGCTATTTTCTCTCAGCGTTTGATCCCTCATATTGCCGGAGGATTGGTGCCAGCTTATGAATTGCTTATTAATAACACTGCAGTGGCGAACTTGATTCGTGAGAATAGAATCCACGAAATCCCATCAGTAATTGAGACTGGTCTAGAACAAGGCATGATTGACATGAATCGCTCACTAGCACGTCTAGTCCAGAATGGCGATATTACGGTAGAAAACGCCTTTACTTATTCATCTAATCAGAAGGGTCTGGAGAGACTCATTTAATTTTTTTTGTATGCTATTCAATTACAAAGCTATAGATAGCTCAAACATCCAACGTGAGGGTACGGTGGAAGCCCCGACAGTAGATGCGGCTATTTCTGCAGTGCAGAAACGAGGCTACACACTAATTTCAATTGATGAGGCTGGTCAGAATGAAGGAGTGATGGGGATGTTGAACATCGAGTTCTCAATGTTTCAATCTGTTTCAAACAAGGAAGTGGTTATTTTGTCACGACAGATCGCAACGTTGTTTCAAGCTCAGGTATCACCATTAAGAATTTTTCGATTATTATCAGCTGAAGTAGAAAACCCTCAGCTTAGGACAGCATTGAATGCTATCGTGGAAGATTTGCAGGCCGGTAGCTCAATCTCTCGATCACTGGCTGCTCATCCAGCTATTTTCTCTTCATTCTATGTGAACTTAGTTAAGGCCGGAGAGGAGTCAGGGTCTCTCGAGAAGTCATTTGATTATCTGGCAGATTATCTTGACAGACAATATGAAATTGTCTCGAAGGCTCGTAATGCCCTTGTCTATCCAGCTTTTGTTATTTCTGTCTTTATTATTGTGATGGGGATGATGCTGACGTTGGTTATTCCAAGTATTGCAAAAATACTTACTTCATCAGGTCAAGAGCTTCCAATTTACACCCGAATCGTAATTGGTATCTCTGATTTTATGGTGAATTACATTGGATTGATTCTAATTGCTTTAGCGGCCGGAGCTGTTGGCTTCTGGAAATTCAAACAAACTGACGTCGGTAAGAGAACAATAGATGAATTCATGATATCCGTGCCGTACCTAGGCGACCTACAAAGAAAACTTCTCCTAACCCGTATCTGCGACAACATGGCGACTATGTTGGGTAGTGGTATTTCTATCGTTCAGGCGCTCGAAGTAACCTCAGACGTGGTGGACAACGTAGTCTTTAAAGAAATTCTTGATAATTCCTTGATTGAGGTTAAGGGCGGGCGCTCATTCGCCGATGCTATTTCCGAGTATCCAGAAATTCCTGGTGTATTAGCGCAGATGGCGAGAGTGGGTGAAGAGACAGGGAGTTTGGGTAACATTCTTACCACCTTGGCAAATTTCTATCGTCGTGAAGTAAACAACGCAGTTGATACTCTGATTGGTCTGATTGAACCAGCTATGATTGTAATGCTTGGTATTGGCGTAGGAGTTTTGCTGGCATCAGTACTGATGCCAATTTACGGATTAACTAGCAGCTTCTAGGACTTTTCCCCACGTCACAACTTACTGGCACTGGAAGGTCGTATAATAGTAGTAGCCGCGAACAACGTAGGCTGTTGAGTTTCAGATACGCAGCTGATATCTGAAACTCAATATTAATTAATAAAAAAGAATTAAATTATTATGAAAAAAGTAATGCAACGCGGTTTCACACTTATCGAGCTTCTCGTAGTGATCGCTATTATTGGTATTCTAGCAGCCGTTGTTTTGGCTTCATTGAATGATGCTCGAAGCAGTGGTACAGATGCTTCAATCCAACAAAGTCTTGGTAATGCTCGATCGCAAGCAGAAATTGTATACAACGCAAATGGAGCATTCTCTTATGCAGGTGTTTGTGAAGACACGAAGATTCAACAGCTCGTAACAGCAGCGGCTGATGCAACTAATGTAGGAACATTATTTGTTGAACCTAACGTTTCTGCACCAAGTGCTACTGATGCAGCGTGTAACGATAGTGCAACTGAGTGGGCAATTCAGGCTCCTCTAGCTACTGCAAACTCATGGTGTGTAGATAGTTCAGGAGTAGCAACCCGTACAGCTACATACATTGGTGTTGACGCTACAGTTTGTCCATAATACTTACTTTGAGTTAACAAAAAGCGCCATTGGCGCTTTTTGTGTATGATTCAGTATGTATAATAAGCAGTATGAAGTTTAAAAAATCAGGATTCACGTTAATTGAACTACTGGTAGTGATCGCTATCATTGGAATTTTGGCAGCGGTGATTATTGCTTCCTTGAACGATGCTCGACAGCAGGGAATTGATGCAAAAGTAAAAAGTGAAATGGATACCTTAGCAAAAAGAGCAGCTATAGATGAGTCTCGATCTTTTACTTACAACACAGTTTGTGGTTCTAACGGAATTACGCAGTCTCCTATAATTTCTGGTCTGATTGTTTCAATAGAATCTCTGGCTTCAAGTACTGTGGCTTGTAATAGTGACACGACAGAATACGCAGCATCCGTTGCTGTCGGCACTGCTTATTTGTGTATAGACAGCCTTGGAACAAAAAAAGAAATTGCTGCAGCCTTAAATACTGCTGTTGGTTTTGAGGAGTTTGCTTGTCCGTAGTTTTGTTGGGGTAGTGTAAAAAAGTTGGCGCTTTGCGTCAACTTTTTGTCTTTAGAGTATGTTTGTAAATTATATCTGCAGTCGTTTGACGGGGTATAATCATTATTATGTTTTCACTCGAATCCTTACTGGTTCCAATTGGTTGGCTCTACCCGATAGCTTTTGGTTTTGGTGTGATTATAGGAAGTTTTCTTAATGTTTACATTTACCGGTTTCATACCGGTAAGTCACTAGCTGGACACTCACACTGTTTGTCATGCGGCACGAGGCTCCATTGGTTTGAATTATTCCCACTTTTGTCTTATCTAGCTCTTAGGGCAAGTTGTAGAACTTGTGGTTGTAAAATACCTTCACGATATTTTCTGGTTGAGTTAAGTGCTGGAATTTTGTTTGCTTTGACACTGACCCTTACCTTAGATGTGATGGTCATTGGTCTACTCTGGTTCATTATGTCTACACTTATGGTGATTACTGTTTATGATTTGTATCACTTTATTATTCCCGATGAATTGACTGTTGCATTAACTATTGCTGTTTTAGCTTTGATTGGCTATGGATATTTTTTACGACCGACAGGTTTGGGGTCAATTGGCTTTGAAGTAGTAGCGGCTTTGGGTGGAGTAGGTTTCTTTCTTTTCTTGTGGGTTGTGTCAAAAGGAGCTTGGCTTGGTTTTGGGGATGTAAAATTAGCCTTTCCATTAGGTTTGTTGGTAGGATCAGCAAAGGTTTTTTCTTTTGTGGTCCTGTCTTTTTGGGTAGGAGCAGCTATTAGTTTATTGATAATTGGCTGGGAAAAACTCAAACGGGGAAAAACTCACTTACATTTACCTGGTCAAGCACTTACAATGAAAAGTGCCGTCCCGTTTGCACCATTCTTGGTGGCGAGTAGTCTAATTATTTTATTTACACATTTTGATGCTTTGCAACTATTTAGCTTTATATAAAAGAAGATTAAGTGCTTCAAAACCATCTAAACAAGAGGGCTTTGGCTTGGTTGAATTGATGGTCAGTATCAGTATTATGGCCATTGTGACAGCGATTGTCTTTACTCGACAAAGTTCATTTAACGGCTCAGTTCTACTACGTGGTGAAGCTTACAAAATCGCTTTACAATTACGTGAAATACAACTAAATGCCGTTAGCGCAAGTAGTGATGGTTCGGGTCAGTTTAGAGCTGTTTTAGGAATACATTTCGATACAGACTCATCAGCCAATGGTGCATATGATATTTTTCGTGATGCTGACCTAGATGGTTTTTTTGATAGTGGAGAAGAGTTTGGTATACAGGGGGTTTTAGATAACAGATTTGAAATTAGAGAGATAAGAATTAACGGTACAGCAGCAACTGTGGCTGAAGCTTCTGTGATATTTGTGCGCCCAAACTTTGATGCTAGGTTCTTCAGTGCTCCGAGCACTGAGATTGTTGGTTCTAGTATTGAAATAGATGTCGCCCGTCGAGGAGTAACAGGAGCAGGGACTGGAGTATTTCGCACAATCGAGATAACTTCGACTGGTCAGATTGCTGTACTATAAGTAAATATGGAAACTTCCAAAAATCTACAATCAGGCTTCACTCTAATTGAAATGATAGTTTCATTGGCTATTTTTACTACCGTTATTGGTATTTCTGTTGGAGCCTTGTTGGTTCTGGTCGGGACAAATGAGCAGTTGCAGAAAGAACAAAGTGTTATGACTAACCTATCGTTTGCTCTAGATAGTATGACCAGAGAGTTGAGAACGGGAGTTCACTATTTTTGTGAAACAAGGCCTAATACAATTGCTGGAGGAGTAAATAACATTTTCAATAATTTAAATGATCTTGATAGTATTCCAATATTAAATAATAGTGCTGTCGATGATTGTTCTACTGGTAGACAAGGTGGTCAAGATTTACACGGCATAGCTTTTTCTGAGGGTGGAGACAGTATTTCTGGTTCTAGTGGTAGTCGTATTTTGTACTATCATAATGCTAGCGACGGTAAGATATACCGTCGGGTAGGAGGTGAACCTGCACAATCTATTGTGTCATCAGGAATTTATATAACAGATGTAGACTTTTTTGTGACTGGCAGCAAACCGCTCAGTACTGGAGGAGTATTGAGTGAAGAGCAGGCAACAATTACTATTTTTATAGAAGCAAAAGATATTAATGATATGTCCGCAAAGCCATACAGAATTCAAACCACCGTAACACAAAGAACACTTGATATATGAAATACCAAACATCACAAGAAGGCTTTAGCCTAGTAGAAACTCTGGTCGCTATTACAATTTTGTTGGTAGTCATTGTTGGCCCTATGACCATCAGTTCCTCAGCTGCTAAAAGTACTAGTTTTGCTAGCGAGCAAGTAGTAGCTTTCTTTTTGGCTCAAGAGGGGGCAGAGCTGGCTCAAAAGGCTCGTGATGATATTTTGTTACGTAAGTTCTTACCCACGTTAGATATTAATTATCTGTCTGACCCCTGGTCACTTTTTGCTAGCTCTGCTCTCGGTGCGCCGTATGAAAATTGTTTTAAGGCTAGTGGTTGTGGCTTAGAGTTAAATACCGATACTGCTGGCTCTATTAAGACACCTATACCTGTGTGTTCTAGCTCAAACTGTAAATTATATTTTGACAATTCTGACGTTCGTTCTCGCTATACATACAGTTCTGTTGGTAATGATGATACTTTGTACACCAGGGTGGTTTTCTTTGAGACGGTCAATGCTGATGAGTTACATGTAACCTCAAGAGTTACCTGGCGAACAGGAGCACAGAGAGACGCTCAGGAAGTAACAGTTGAAACTTACCTGTTAGATGTTTATGGAAATTAATATGAATACACACGCAAAAGAATCTGGCTTTGCTCTACTTATGACACTGGTTGTTGTTAGTGTGGTTCTGTCAGTTGGTCTATCAATTTTAGATTTGTCTATTAAACAAGTGAAGCTTTCTTCTAACGCTAAAGATTCTGAAATAGCTTTTCATGCTGCAAATGCTGGTATGGAGTGTGCTCGATATTGGCGTCGTAATAATTCTAATGAAATGGAGTCTGGTCAAGTAATAAATCCTACTTGTTTTGGGGTTGGTCCTGATACGAATTCGATTAATAGTATATTACCCACAGTAATTACTGTCGACGGAGAAGTAAATTTGTACACTTATTTATTTACTTGGGGTGCTGACCCACGGTGTACTCAAATTAGCACACTAGTTGCGTCGTCTAGTGTAATTGGAGTTGGAGTTACTACTACCAACATGACAGCTTTAATACCCGGCTATCCAGGAGGGGACGATAAGTTTTGTGAACCGGGGGCTCGCTGTACGGTAATTTCTGTACAAGGATATAATCGACCCTGCAATACTGCGACTGGTTACGGTACCATTCAACGTGAAGTGTTGTTACAATTCTAAATATGAGTAAAGCTGAAGACAGACAAAGGTTGCGGCAGCTGCGAGATACTGTTAAATATCACCAGAAAAGATATCATCATGAGGATAATCCAGAAATAAGTGATCAGGTGTATGACACTTTAGTGTCCGAATTACAAAACTTGGAGTTAGCTGTGGAAGGAAGAGTGAGTTCAGTATCAAGTGCAGTTGGTGGTGAAATAAACAAAGCGTTTGCGAAGGTTAAGCATACTGTGCGACAGTGGTCTTTTGACAATGTTTTTACTGAAACTGAGTTAGCTGATTGGGACGCTCGATTGAAACGATTGATTGCTGAAGCAGACAAGCCTGTCGATAGTTTGTCCTATGTATCTGAACATAAAATTGACGGCTTGAAGCTAGTGATTGAATATAAAGATGGAAAACTGATGAGAGCCTCGACACGTGGTGATGGATTGATGGGGGAGAATGTTTCGCATACTGCGATGACTATTAAGTCCCTTCCTAAAGAATTATCTGTTCCGGTGGACCTGATTTGCATTGGTGAGGTTTGGTTGGGGGAGAAAGATTTTGTTCGCCTTAATAAAAAGAGAGCTAAAAATAATGAGCCATTATTTGCAAATCCAAGAAATGCTGCAGCCGGAACCTTGCGTCAGCTCGATGCCAGTGTAGCTGCTGGTAGAAATCTGTCTCTGACTGTTTATGATATTGATTTACTAGATGTAAAAAATTCCTCTGTACAAAAGCCTGAGTCTCAATGGGATGAGCTGATGCTTTTACGAGAGTTAGGATTACCGGTTAGTGATGACTCAAAACTTTGTAAGTCTATTAAGGAGGTGCAGGTCTATTACGACTCCTGGGTTGTGAATCGTGACAAGTTAGCTTATGGAATAGACGGAGTAGTAATGAAAGTTAATGATGTAAAACTACAGCGTTTGCTTGGCTATACAGCAAAATCTCCACGCTATGGGATGGCCTACAAATTCCCTGCAGAGGAAGCAACTACAGTGGTGGAGAATATTATGTTGCAGGTGGGTCGGACAGGGGTGGTGACTCCTGTCGCACATCTTAGGCCGGTTTTGATTGACGGGTCTACCGTGTCGCGTGCCACTCTCCATAATGAAGACAATATTGCTCGACTAGATGTTCGAGTTGGGGACACTGTCGTTTTGCGTAAAGCGGGAGATATTATTCCAGAGATTTTATCAGTGATGTTGTCTCTACGTCCAGACAAAACTAAGTTGTATAAATTCCCCAAGTCTGTTACAGAATGTGGTGGCGATGGTTCGATTGAACGTGTTCCCGGTGAAGCTGCCTTTAGATGTGTGTCGAAGGATTCAGGGTCCTTACATCAGCAGCGACTTTATTATTTTGCATCTAAAAAGGCTCTTAACTTCGACGGAGTCGGACCCAAGATTATTGACCTACTTTTAGAGCACGGACTGATTTCTACTTATGTGGATTTGTTCACTCTGACAGAGGGAGATTTGAAGGATTTACCAGGCTTTAAAATAAAAGCTGCTCAGAATGTGCTGCGGGCTATCGACGAAGCTAAAAGTGTAGAACTGTATCGTTTGCTGGTAGGATTATCGATTGAGAACGTGGGCGAAGAAACAGCTCGATTGATTGCAGAGACATTTGGTTCTCTGGGAAATATCATGAAAGCCACTATTGAAGATGTGTCGATAATCCACGGAGTAGGAGATACAGTGGCTCAGTCATTAGTGTCCTGGTTTGCAAATTCTGACCATCAGCAGACTATTTCCGAATTGATTCCCTATTTAAATATTGAAAATCCAGACCAACTCATTTTGTCAGATATCCTCTCGGATAAAACATTTGTTCTGACTGGAACATTGGAATATTTAACTCGAGATGAGGCTAAAATAATAATTCGTAACTTGGGAGGTAAGGTAACTTCTAGTGTTTCAAAGAATACTAGTTATGTAGTGGTTGGCTCTGAGCCAGGCAGTAAAGCTGCTGAAGCTGAGCGTTTGGGAGTAGAAGTTCTGTCTGAAACAGATTTTCAAAAGCTCGTGGCCAGATAGAAAGGAGAATGGTATGCTAGGTCTCATGAAACGAGAAGATATTGAACATTTGTCGACTTTGTCTCGCATTCGTCTAACTGAAAAGGAGATCGAAACTCTACCAAAAGAACTCTCTACTATTATGGAGTATGTGAGTGTAGTTAGTGGAATTGCCGACAATAAAGAACTAGATAAGCCACAAGTTGGTGCTCGTTTTAATATATTCCGAAAGGACAGTATAACTAACAAACCTAACGAATTTTCAGAAGACATAATTTCAGAAATGCCTGAGTCGGAGGGACGGTTTATGTCAGTTAAGAAAATTCTTCAGACTGATGAATAATATGGAAACTGCCTTAAGCTTACGAGCGAAATTTATCAGCGGTGATTACACTCCGACCGAAGCTGTAAAAGCTGCCCTAGATACCATTAAAGAAAAAGATGGAGAGATCCACGCTTTTCTTGATGTGTATGAAGAAGCGATTAAAGAGGCTGAAGTAGCTACTGAGGAATACAAAGCTAAGGGAGCAGATACCCCAGCCCTGCTTGGCGTACCTATTGCTCTCAAGAACAACATTCTCCTAAAAGGAAAGAAGGCAACCGGCGCATCTAAAATTCTAGAAAATTACACAGCCGTTTTCGATGCCACAATTGTTAAGCGCTTGAAGGCTGCGGGAGCTATTATTGTAGGTGCTGTTAATATGGATGAATTTGCTATGGGTGGTTCAACTGAGAACTCAGCTTTTGGTCCCACCAAGAACCCTGTGGACACTACCAGAGTGCCAGGAGGTTCCTCAGGAGGTTCGGCGGCGGCTGTAGCTATGGGCGCAGTTCCAATAGCGATTGGTACTGACACCGGTGGTTCCATCCGACAGCCAGCCAGCTATTGTGGTTTGGTGGGGTATAAGCCAACCTACGGAGCGGTGTCTCGTTATGGATTAATGGCCATGGGTTCTTCTCTGGATCAGGCTGGGCCGCTGACAAATTCGGTAGCTGATGCAGAGCTGGTTCATAATATTATGGCAGGTTTAGATGAGATGGACGCTACCACCATTGCTGACGATACTTACCCGGTTTTGGATTCTAAAACCACCTACACCTTTGGAGTACCTCGACACTTTATGTCAGAAGGGGTTGACGAAGACGTCTTGGCTGTCTTTGAAAATCATGTCGAGTCGTTGAAAGCAGCTGGTCACAAAGTAGTAGACATTGACCTACCTCTATTTGAACAAGGGCTAGCAGCTTACTACATTGTTATGCCGGCCGAAGTTTCTTCAAACTTAGCTCGTTATGATGGAATCCGATACGGACACTCAGCGGAAGGAGAGAATCTTTTAGACGTATACGAAAAGTCGCGAGCGGAAGGTTTTGGAGCTGAGGTAAAGCGACGAATTTTGCTTGGAACTCACGTTCTGTCATCTGGTTACTATGATGCGTATTACGGCAAAGCTGAACTTGCACGTAAGAAAATGCGTGAAGAGTTGAATGATGTCTTCGAAAAGGTAGATATAATACTTACTCCAACTGCTCCAACACCAGCCTTTAAACTCGGTGACAAAGAAGATCCTCTAGCGATGTATAAACAAGACATCTTTACTGTACCGGTCAACCTGACTGGTGTGCCGGCAATTTCTTTCCCAATGGGAACAGTGGAACGAGACAGTAAATCACTTCCAGTTGGGGTACAATATATTGGACCTCACGGTGGAGATGCTCGTCTATTTGTCGCCGGAAAAACTATCTACGACGAGTGCAAATAGCGCATATGGACCCAGTTACTTACGCCAGCACATCAACAGTTTCTACATCAGATATAATTATCCCAGCAGTTGGATATGACTTTATTACGCCACTTATAGGGTTTTTTGGTGGTAACGACACCTTTTCCGCCGCTTCTAATTTTGGAGGATTGTTTGATTTTCTTGGTAGCGTTTGGTCAGTGTATGTAGTGCTGGCTTACATAGTATCGATTCTGTTGTTGGTTATGTATGTTTATGCTTCTGTACGCAAGAATCTATATTTGGACCTAGAAACTCAAGGTTTGCGTGATATGGAGAGAATGTATGATGAGCAATATCGAGGTGGGCCTAGAGCTAGTCGCTTGGAAGATATTCTAAAGCATTCAAATTCAGAAAACCCAAATGATTGGAAGCTAGCGATTATAGAGGCTGATATTATTTTAGATAATCTTCTAAAAGAACGGGGGTATGCTGGGAAGTCTTTGGGAGAGCGTTTGAAGAGTATCTCTCCGCAACAGCTAAGAACTCTTAACGAGGCTTGGGAAGCTCATAAGATTCGAAATAGAATAGCCCACGATGGCCCCGACTTCGTTTTAACTAAAAGACTTATGCAAGAAACTATTGGTAAGTACCGTCTAGTGTTCAATGAGTTTGATATAGTTTAGGTTGTCAGAGTGTCTAAAAGAGTGTACAGTGTGCGGTACTTCAAGAGATGAATAAAGAGTCTTGGTAGCAAGAGAATAATACATCGCGGGGTGAGGAAGTCTGGGAGACTTCCGCAAGACCTTGCCAGATATGTCTTGAGGTAACGAAAGAAATATCGACAAGGTGTACAGATCTCGTAGAGATGAGGAGAGTTTTCTCCAACGTTTGAGGTGAAGTAAAATTAAATATATCGCGGGGTAGAGGAGAGGCACCTCGGGAGGCTCATAACCTCCAGACCCCGGTTCGATTCCGGGCCCCGCAACAAATAAATTAAAAACACCAGCTTTAAGCTGGTGTTTTTAATTTAGGTGGTGTGGGTGTGTAATAAAGTAACTATTTTTCTCCTGACATGGTATAAAAGTACGTATGCAATGCGTTATATTGGCTGGCGGAAAAGGAACCCGATTACGCCCACTTACTGAAAATACACCAAAACCTCTAATAGAGGTTGGTGGCAAAACCTTACTTGACCATATCGTTAGTTCTCTGCCAAGTGCTGTCGATAAATTGATTATTGTTACTGGTTATCTAGGAGATCAGATTAAGGATTATTGTGGAGAAGAGTTTCATGGTCGCAAGGTTGCTTATGTTGATCAAGATGAGCAAAAAGGTACAGCTCATGCTTTGTGGCTCTGTAAGGAACGTTTGATGGGTCACGGGCGGTTTCTATTTATGTTTGCTGATGATCTGCATGGGGCTGATGATATTGCTCGGGCAACTTCATTCTCGCGCTCTATGCTAACTCTGACCACCGATACTCCGGAAAAATTTGGTATTGTCGTACGTCACCCAGACGGGACTTTGGCAGAAATGATTGAGAAGCCGAAACATCCACCGTCCAACCTAGCTTCAACCGGAGTCATGGTATTGGATGATAATATATTCAAGTTCGATCCATATGCGAAAGAGACCAAGGGCGAATACTATTTGACTGATGTAATTGCTGAGTACGCTAAAGAATATCCAATCGCAGTAGTAGAGCAAAATCTCTGGATTCCAATTGGTTATCCAGAAGATATTGAGAAAGCAGAGAAGATTCTTAGTTCAAAAATTGGCTCTGCTGTTGGGTAGAAGTATTGAACCCTAGTTGAAAATAAGGTACTCTAATTCTCACTTGTAGGATGAATCATACAAGTTTCGTTTGTTCGAAAATATAAATATTTATATTTCGCTCACGCACTCACTTGTCGGCGTAGCTCAGTTGGTTAGAGCACAACACTCATAAAGTTGGGGTCGGAAGTTCAAATCTTCCCGTCGACACCAAGTACAAACCCGTCAGGGTTTTTGTTGTGTCGACTAAGAATAGTTCAGGGAACTATTCTTAAAGATTTGAAGAGCTTTTGAGGCAGATTTGACCGTAGGGAGAATATACCCAAAAGGTGTACTGAACATGTAATGTTCAAATCTTCCCGTCGACACATTCAAGACCCGCCCTATGGCGGTTTTTTGTTACTAGTTTGCTATAATCCAGCTATATGGAACCAGTTACAATTTTAGGAGTTGTGGGAGCTACAATTATACTAATCGCTTTTAGCCTTAATCAAATAGGCAGGTGGTCTTCGAACAGTCTGTTGTACGATTGGTCTAATGTAGTGGGTTCATTTATTCTGATAGCTTATGCGGTACTGATTGATAGTATTCCGTTTATTATCTTGAACTCAGTTTGGTTCATTGTCTCTTTTAGAGATGTGATTAAAGCTCGTTAATTTTCATAATATTCCGCCCAGCCTCCTGACTCTCGGAGTTCATATCTAAGGTAAATAGTTAAACCCCAGCCTGTATAGACTGGGGTTTAACTATTTGTGCGCGGCCGAAGGGACTCGAACCCTCAACCTCCCGCGTGACAGGCGGGTGCTCTAACCAATTGAGCTACGGCCGCAAATGAAGAAAAATATAAAAGTGAACTTATATATTCTAGATGCAGCGGATGAAACATTTTCATCAAACGCGCACTCACGTACTCTACGTAAGTGGCAAGAGTATATCGGTTTTATGGTATTTTTGCAATTATGGTCTGCATTAATTTGAGTATTGTCAGCAGTAATTAAGCCTTAATCTTTTTCGTAACTAGAATATATATGTCAATTCTGTTATTCTGTTTCTCGATTGCCAACATAGCTCAGTCGGTAGAGCGCATCCATGGTAAGGATGAGGTCCACAGTTCGATTCTGTGTGTTGGCTCAAGAAAAACAAAGAGGCGCTGCCGCAGGCAGCGCCTCTTTGTTTTTGCTATACTCACACTCATGACAGATGCAAGTATTAATCCTCGAATTACAGAAATTGAGACCGCTATGCTTGAGCCAACTTTTTGGAATAATCCACCCGCGGCTCAGGCCATGATTAAGGAGCTGCAGGATTTGAAAGATGAAGCAGAGGGTAGAGGTAAGTATGACCGAAACGATGCGGTTTTTTCTGTAGTGTCTGGCGCCGGAGGAGATGATGCTGAAGACTTTGCTCGAATGCTGGTAGAGATGTATCAAAAGTATGCAGAGGGTAAAGGTTGGGGAGTGATGATAGTAGATAGTAATACTAATACTCAGAACGGTTATCGTAATATCACCTTTGAAATACAAGGTAAGGGTGTGTATGGAATGCTCAGTAAAGAATCAGGAGTGCACCGTTTGGTGCGTATTTCCCCTTTTAATAGTAATGGTAAGCGTCAAACTTCCTTTGTCTTAGTAGAGGTCTCTCCCCGGGTGGAAGCGACCACAAGCTTGGAGTTAAACGAAGACGATTTAGAGATTTCTTTTGCTCGTTCTGGTGGGGCTGGTGGACAGAATGTAAACAAGCGCGAGACAGCTGTAAGGATAGTGCATACACCAACGAACATTTCAGTTAATATTTCTTCAGAACGCACTCAGCAAATGAATAGGGAAAAAGCCATGTCACTTTTGACTGGTAAAATATTCGTCTTCGAAGAAGCTCAGAGACAACGCGAATTACAAGGCTTGTCAATTGAAAAAACAGTGAAGATTGAATGGGGGAGTCAGATACGTTCGTACGTATTACATCCGTATCAGCTGGTTAAAGATCATCGTACTAGCACCGAAGTTAGAAATGTCGAGCAAGTTTTAGGGGGAGATATACAAACCTTTATAGATGCGGAGCTAAATTCAGATAAGCTATAGAGGTTGTCTAAAGTCATAAAACAAGCCTAGTTTCTCGGTGTACGTGGGCATGATATACTGTCCGTATGATTTACTTTGACAACGTTTCAAAGCTATACAATGACGGTCGTTCGGCCGCCCTCCAAGAGGTCACTTTTCAGGTCGCTCCCAAAGAATTTGTTTCTATTGTGGGTCATTCTGGAGCTGGTAAAACCACCTTGTTAAAGATGATTATCGCAGAAGATAACCCTTCCCACGGACAGGTTTTTTTTGAATCTTTAGACGTACACAAAATTCCTAAAACAAAGCTGCCACACTATCGGCGAAAAATAGGAACGATATTTCAAGATTTCAAGCTATTATCTCACAAAACTGCGTATGAGAATGTTGCTTTTGCTATGGAGGCTAACGGACGAGATGATAAAGAGATTGTAGAGAACGTACCTCAGGCTTTGGCGTTGGTAGATTTAGACGATAAAGCCTGGAATTTTCCGAACGAACTTTCTGGAGGAGAAAAGCAACGAGTGGCTATCGCACGGGCAATTGTAAACCAGCCAGATATTATCATCGCCGATGAACCAACTGGAAATCTAGACCCGATCGCCACTTACGAAGTAGTACAAATTCTGAGAAAGATTAATGATTTAGGAACCACAGTCATAATGACTACTCACAATAAGGGAGTTATCGATGAAATTGAACGGCGTGTAATAACAATGGACGATGGTCGAATAGTCCGTGACGACGCAACAGGTAAGTACGTTTTATAATATTATGATTACTGCATTAAGAAGAATAGTGAAAGCTGGATTTGTTGGTTTTTGGCGTAATTCATACGTTGCTCTGGCTTCGATTTTTGTATTAACAGTTGCCTTGTTTGTTATTGGTTCAACAATGTTCCTTGATCAGCTTCTGGCTACCTCCCTTAACACACTTCAAACAAAGGTGGACATAAATGTATATTTCGTGCCTGATGCACCAGAGGAAGAAGTGGAACGCATTAGAAATGCAGTAGCTGCTCTACCAGAAGTGTCAGTAGTGCAATTTACTTCAGCCGAAGAGGCTTTGCAGCAATACCGTGAGCGAAATCAGGGGAATGAAATCTCTCTTCAGGCACTTGAAGAGCTAGACGACAATCCGCTCGGGTCCAACATTGCCATCCTAGCTAAAGAAACTTCTCAGTACGAAAGCATAGCTCGCTTTTTGGAAGAGCAGCAAGGGCTGGAGAGTGCACAGACTCAGGTTATAGATGAGATTAATTACGCAAAGAATAAGGACTCTATCGATACTCTTACATCCATCATTAATGCGGTTGAACAAGCCAGTCTAACAATAATGGCAGTTTTATTAATTGCTGCTGTTTTGATTACTTTCAATACTGTACGACTAGCTATTTATACCTCACGCGAAGAGATTGCCATCATGCGTTTGGTGGGTGCTAGTAATGTGTTCATTCGTGGCCCATTCATGCTGCAAGGAATTATGTACGGTTTAATATCAGGAACACTAGCTATGCTACTATTTTACCCACTGCTAGTGTGGATTGGTCCCCGAACCGAAGCTTTCTTTGAACTAAATCTATTTGACTACTACATAGTGCATTTCGGAGAAATATTCGGCCTATTGGTTGGTATTGGTGTTGTACTTGGTTTAATTTCCAGCATGATTGCCGTTGCTCGCTATCTCAGAACTTAATTATATTTTAAGTAATTCAGTAATTCTATGAAGAAGGTAAGTAAGAGAAAGACAACTAAAAAGACTGCGACCAGGTACATCTTTGTGGTTGGTGGTGTTATGAGTGGAGTTGGTAAAGGGATAGCTTCCTCTTCTATCGCTACATTATTACAAGCACGCGGACACAGGGTAACAGCCATGAAGATTGACCCGTACATAAACGTAGACGCTGGAACAATGAATCCTACCGAACATGGTGAAGTTTTTGTTTTAAAAGACGGTTTGGAAACAGACCAAGATATGGGAAATTATGAGCGTTTTTTGAATATAGATTTACCAGCAATCAATTATATGACCACCGGTAGTGTCTATCAGTCAGTTATCCAAAAGGAGCGAAATTTGGATTACAAAGGAAAGAATGTAGAAGTTGTACCGGACATACCTTTGGAAGTGATTCGTCGAATCAAAAAGGCTGGAGAGGAGGCCAACGCCGATGTGGTACAGGTTGAGGTAGGAGGTACTGTTGGTGAGTATCAGAACGTGCTTTTCTTGGAAGCGGTACGAATGATGAAAACTGAGGAACCCGGTAACGTGGCTGTGGTAATGGTGAGTTATCTCCCGGTACCAGGCTCAATCGGAGAAATGAAAACTAAGCCGACTCAGACTGCTGTACGCATGCTCAACAGTGCTGGCGTGTTTGCCGACATGATAATTTGCCGTAGTCCGATTGGAGTAGATATGAAGAGGAAAGAGAAAATCTCCAAGTTTTGTAATGTGAAGTTAGAAAATGTTATATCAGGTCCTGATGTAGACAGTATTTATGATATCCCGCAGCATTATGAGAAAGAGAATCTGCCAGCGCAACTTTCTGAATTGCTAGGACTGTCTACGAAAAAGAAAACTGATCTAAAAGAGTGGAGTAAGTTCGTTAAGCGCTCAAAGAGTCAGATAGACCCTGTGAAAATAGCGGTAGTCGGCAAATACTTCAGTTCAGGGGACTTCGTTTTGTCCGACGTTTATTTGTCTGTCCTAGAAGCTATTAAATTCTCGTCATATAAACTTGGACTGAAACCAGAAATTTCATATCTATCTTCTCTAGACTTTGAAGACAAAAAACAACTAAAGAAACTTAAAGAGTATGACGGTATTTTGGTTCCTGGAGGCTTCGGTAAGACAGGCGTCGAAGGCAAACTGAATGTGATTGAATATGCGCGAAAGAATAAAATTCCCTATTTCGGTATTTGTTATGGTATGCAGTTGGCTGTTCTAGAGTTTGCGCGCAATGTAGCAAAAATTAAAGATGTTAGTACTGAGGAGATCGATGCAAAGGCAGATAATTTAATTATTGGCATAATGCCAGAACAAATAGAAAATGTCGCTGATAAAAAAATGGGCGGCACAATGCGCTTGGGGGAGTATCCAGCAGAACTAAGGTCTGGATCAGTCGCCGCTAAAGCTTATCGTTCAAGAGAAATTGTTGAACGTCATCGTCATCGTTACGAGGTGAATCCAGACTTTATAGAAGAACTAGAGGAGAAAGGTCTACATTTCTCCGGCAAGTCGCCTGACGGTCGTTTGATGGAAATAGCAGAATTGCCAACTAGTGAGCACCCTTTCTTCGTTGGAGTTCAGTTCCATCCAGAACTGACTGCTCGCCCACTCGATCCTCATCCAATTTTCACTTCTTTTATTAAAGCTTCGTACGAAAGTTAGGAGTTTCATATGTAGCAAAAAGACCCGCAGCTTCGCTGCGGGTCTTTTTGCTACGGGGAAAAGTATCACTTTAATCTAAACCAAAGTGACATAATACTGTCATATGAAAAAAATATTATTGTTAGTAGCAGCTTTTGCTGTTCCGGCGCTGGCTTCTGCTCACACTAGATGGTTTTTAGACGGAGAACCAGCCCCTCTACAAATAACTGAACCGACCGCTCTTTATTTAGGTATATGGGCAGCTATAGCGGCCGTGGTTGTAGGGATTGGTATTTACCTGCATCAGCGTAATCTGTGGCGACTTAGTTTTTTGCGACCAAAGGCTGGTCACGCTTATGAACGAGCTGCTTCTACCTTTACAATGGTTGTCGGAGCATTCTTCTTGATTGCGGGAACTCATGAATATTTGTTTTCTCCCAATGTGAGCTACGAATCAGGACTTCCTTATGTTTTGATAGTAGCTCAGATTTCTATCGGTCTGGCTCTTATGTTGGGCATCATGACGCGGGTAGCAGCTATTGCTCTGGCCTTGGTGTGGTTATGTTCGTTATTTTTTACTGGCTGGGTCGCGGCCCTAGAAAACATCTGGGTATTGTCTACCGCTGCTTTTATCGCTGTGATGGGCAATGACTATTTCTCATTAGTATCTTCATCAGCACTACGAGACAAGTTTCAGATGTATAAGGAGTACGCATTATCCTTTCTTCGTTTAGGTACAGGATTCACTCTCCTTACTCTTGGTTTTTCAGAAAAAATACTAAATCCAGAATTTGGAATTAATTTCCTGGCCCAGCATGACTGGAACTTTATGCAGTCTCTAGGTTTTGAATTCTCAAATTATCTCTTCGTTCTATCGGCCGGAGCAGTTGAGTCGCTGTTCGGTTTAGTATTTATTCTGGGTGTCGTAACGAGACTTAATGCTTTGATTGTGGCTATAGTATTTACTATTCCACTCTTCATTCTTGGTCCAATTGAATTGGCTGGACATATGCCGCATTTCGCAGCAGTCGTGCTGTTACTTCTGTTTGGCAGCGGGGGACACTTTCTCTTGTTTAAGAAGTATGAAGATGCCAAGGTGGCACAGGCTTAATCTTGGTGAAATTTAAGAGCAAATATGCTATGGTAGTTGCGCGTACAGAGGTACGCTCACCACCTTATTACCCGATCGTCTAATGGTAGGACTACTGTTTTTGGTGCAGTCAATCGGGGTTCGAATCCCTGTCGGGTAGCAGCATTAAAAGACCGGAAGCTTTGCTTCCGGTCTTTTAATTCGTAAATTACGTTTGCTCCTTACTTCTCTTAAAACAATCAAGGCACTTCAGGTTGCTAGTATCTCGGGGGTTGAAGGGTAATGAGGTAATTGAACCTCCACAACCAGAGCATTGCCAATTACCTTCGAACTTCGGTTTCTCACCTGGTGTGACTGGTGCAGCATCCATTCCTGCAAAAGCATCATCAGGCATTGGTCCGCTGGCTATTCCAGCATCATCTGGCATGTCGTTGGGCATTTCAGCTGCTGCAGCACCTCCGGCATCCACCTCAGCTTCTACTGCCGGTTGACTGTCTCGGCCGTTATTTTTGCTCCAACATGTGCGACAAGTTAGCCCCGACTCACTTCTAGGTTGAAAGGGCAGTTCAGTAATTGCTCCGCCACAACTACTACATTTCCAATTTCCTTGATGCATATTTGATATTAATTATATTTAGTGAAATACAGTATACAACATCGAGTTGGTTCAAGTTGGTTCAACATTGCAGTATAATGAGAAGAATTTAATTTAGTTATATGGGAGATAAAATAGGTATTGGTTTAATCGGTTTCGTGTTGGGAATAGGGGTTGGCTACTTGTCGTTCGCTGTACCGACTGATGAAAGTCCAGACGTGATGAGTATGGAACACGATATGGGTATGTCTGCTCACGCGATGTTGGAGGTGGATAAAAATTCACTTGTACCTTCAGTCACTGTTGAAGTGTTCCCTGATGTAAAAGGTGGATATAATCTGCACCTAAAAACAGAGAATTTTAAATTTACTCCAGAGAAAGTTAATAAGGAGCCAGTGCAGGGTGAAGGTCATGCTCATGTCTACGTGAACGGGACTAAGGTCTCACGGTTGTATGGTGATTGGTATAACCTGCCAGCTAGTTCTTTGAACGATGGAGACAATGTGGTTGAAGTGACTCTAAATGCTAATGATCATAGCGAATGGACTAGCGGAGAAAACCATATATCAAACATAGTTACTGTTACTAAGTAAGATTGGTTGAGAAGCTTAAAGATTATCAGGTTGTTCATTCTGCGATGGAGATTGAAGAGGAGGGAGATTCTTCTGAAGTAGATTGTAGTTTAAATACTTAATTATATTTTATGAAAACATTTCACGAGAAGAAGTATGATATGGAGCTGGCGTGTAGTCTGGATAATAATGGAGTGATTCGGATTAAGATGGCCGGTAATGTTAGTAGTGACTATGAAGATGAGTTTATGGAGTGGTCGGAGACTGTGAGAGAGGTAATGCATACAGCAAAAGAGACTGACCCTAAAAAAGTTTTTTGTGTAATAGACTTAACTGGTCAAAAGATTGATGCTGATAAGGAATCCCTCGGGTGGTTGATTGATCTGGTGAAATACAACAAGGACTATGTAACCAGGACTGGGGTTTATGGAGCAAATCTAATAACTAGAAGTTTGGTGGACATTGCTCTTCGTACAACTGGTCGAGATAATATGAAAATGTTTGAGACTCAAGAACAAGCAGAGGGCTGGGTGTTTACTGGCGAGGAAAAAGGATAATTTTTTATGAAGATAAAGGTAGGATGGAAAAATCATGATCTGTATAAAGCGGGCTTAATTGAGATGGTGCCGACTAACTGGGTATATAATCATTGGGGGACTGATGT
The DNA here is from genome assembly GCA_021129655.1 of Minisyncoccota bacterium. Taxonomy (GTDB): domain Bacteria; phylum Patescibacteriota; class Minisyncoccia; order Phycocordibacterales; family UBA918; genus OLB19. Next base: position 646 of record JAJOLC010000006.1, on the reverse strand, counting down.
AACTCCGCAAGCTGAACTGCTAGACGGAACTCCTGCTGATTTGGATGAGCTGTGGGAGAATATTTTACAAGACGGTTTGGGTGAACCTCTAATAATGCGAGTTGGTATACTCAATAATAAATTCAGGCTAGAGGCAGGGAATCATAGAATCCAACTTTTTCATAAATACGGAGTGGGTGAGATTCCTGTTGTTGTTCAAGTGCGAGAGCGTTGTGGCCCTGAAGAGGCTGACGTAATGACTGATGCTACGCATAATTTTAATAATGAGAATGAATTGTTGATTTCAGAAATTACCAATGAGTACATGAAGCCGAGTGAAGTTTTTAGAAGTTTGAGTAAAAATTCGAGTATTTCCGCTCAAGCAAAAGAAGATCAAACAAAAACAACTTATGGAGTAGATGTTTCTTCAGTACGAGCTGATAATTTGGATAAGAAAATGATCAAGCATATTTCAAGTCTAGAATCACCGAAGGTGTTAGACCTAGCTTGTGGAGCGGGAGGACAATCATTGCGGTTAGCTACAGCTGGAGCGGAAGTGACTGCTGTAGATGATTACGATTACTCGGTTGTGTTCAATAATATTCGGGAAGATAATAATCTGATGGAAGAACGACTGCAGTTTATGCAGGGAGATATGACCAATCTG
>JAJOLC010000059.1 GCA_021129655.1 Minisyncoccota bacterium | reverse complement strand
CTCTAATAATCTCTTGTTTTACATTAATCATTTTAATTACGAATCCGGTTTTGGCTCAATTTGACACAAACTCTTTCATAGACTCTGAGTCAGGAATTGAACTTAAGCCAATGTACCCTAGGCCAGGGGAAGAGGTAATCGCCACTCTAAATGATTACAACGGAGCTTCTTTTGGTTCTGATATTACCTGGTTTTTAGATGGTGATGTTATTTCAGAAACAAAAAACCAGCGACAGGTTGTTTTTGTCGCTGGTCAAAGCGGAGTCTCTCAAAAGATACAGGCTGTTTTAACAAAAGATGGTGGTAGTAGGCAGGTATTAGCAAATATTTTTACGCCACTTTATTTAGATTTGGTGGTGGAAGCTCAGACTCATGTTCCTGATTTTTACATCGGCCGGGCCCTACCCAGTATTGGCAGCACGGTTAATGTAACAGCTTTGGTTGATGGAGACATAGAGGTGTCAGATTTAATCTTTACCTGGAGAATAAACCGAGTTGTAATTGAGGGCGGGTCACTACGAGGCAGGAATAAAGTTTCTTACACAACACCACGTGGCTCAAACTCAACCCTATCTTTAGAAATAACAAACTTGGGTGGTAGAGCTCTTGCCAATAGAGCTATATTGGTTCCATCAGTAGAACCTACGATTTTGTTTTATGAAGTTAGTTCTCTATTTGGGACGAAAAACAAAGCTGTTAAAAAGAGCCTACCTCTTATTGGTCAAAGTATCATGGTTAGAGCAGAGCCTTATAATCTAGATTCAAATGTATACAACAACCCGTCTATAAGTGAGTGGTCTGTAGATAGAGAAAACGTAAAAAATACCAACCAAAACCCGTACGACATAACAATCCAACGTGCTTTAGAGTCTGGTGTTGCTTCCTTAAACTTCCATGTCAGAGACACCCAACAGGTGTTACAGGGAGCAGAAGCTAGTATTCAGATAAATTTGTAATTTTATGAAAAGACCAATATTAATTATAGTCGGGGCCATACTAGTGTTTATTTTAATAATCGTTTGGCTGTATGTTCTTTTCTTCAGTTCTCCTAAAGAAGATACCGACTCATTTACAGATTTTGATTTAGCCAATACAGAGGACGTTTCTTTTTCTGCTGGGGAGGGTGGGGATTATTCAAACCTTCCCACAGTGGATGTTTCTGATATTCAAAAACTTAGACAATTAACCACCAGAAACACTATTGGTTACCAAGAGGTATTGGGCGATAAGGACTCTTCTGCAAAAGTTTTTTATGTGGAGGCTGGAACAGGACATATTTTTTCCATAGATTTAGTGTCTGGAGAAGAGAGCCGGGTTTCTAAAACAACCATCCCTCATAGTAAAAAAGCTGCTATTACTCCGGATGGAACTTACGTTCTTATGCAGTCTAAGCAAGGACCAAGGAGTTATGTTGTGATAGCCCAACTTAGCTCCACCACCGACGAAATGATTCTTGGTGACAATATAGAAAATATTATAGATTTCACAGAAACTGTCGACAACACATTCTTATACACTATCCAAAACACAGACTCTGTAACTGTTAACGAACACAATCCAGAAACAAGCGATACCGAGACCTTGTTTACCATTCCTTTTAGAGCTGTCTCTATTGACTGGGGATCCTCTGCTTCTGCTACACATTTGTTTTATCCTAAAACTAGCAGTCGTTTAGATGGGTTCCTTTATCAAGCAAAAGAGGGAAAGGTTGAGCGTCTGCCGATTGATGGTTATGGTTTGTCAGCATCAGGAAACGGTAGTTTTATTACTTACAGTAAACAAACCTCGCAACAGTACGAATCCTTCATTTATAACCAAGGCTTGAGGGAGTCAAATTCTTTTGGTTTGGATATGATTCCTGAAAAATGCGTCTTTTCTGACACATCATCATCTTCGGTTTGTGCTATAAGTTTAGAAAACCTTGGAGCAGACTCTCCTGACTCTTGGTATCGAGGGGAGGTTTCTTATAGTGATGATTTGTGGGAGATAAATAACGAGATATTTTCGGCCACTTTGTTAGTAGACACTTTGTTTGAGAGCGGCAGAGAGTTAGATATTGTCAATCTGTCTCTAGGAGACCAAGATGAGTCTGTCTACTTTATCAATAAAAACGACTCCACTTTATGGGTTTATGAAAGGGCTTCTAATTAACAAATCATGAAATATTTTGTATTTTTTTTACTCATACTTATTCCTGCAGTATCTTTAGCTCAGTTCTACGACCCAATTGTTGGAGTCCCTGGAGTTGATCCTAAAAATAGTGACTTTAATGTTTATATTAATTCTATCTATGCTCTTTCTATTGGGTTAGCTGCTCTTTTGGCAGTAATCAAAATAATTATCGCTGGAGTAAAGTGGATGTTGACTGATGTTGTCACAAGTAAAGAGGAGGCCAAGGAGGATATTAAAGGAGCCTTAATTGGACTTTTGATTATCTTGTCAGCTGTATTACTTATCTCGGTTATTAATAAAGATATTTTGGATGTTGATTTAAAGATGAAACCAGAGAATTTTAATAACACTTATCAAGCAAAGGCTGCACCAGTTGGTATTAATTTTAAGGCGGGTGATATTATAATGCCAACCGGAGTGAACCTTAAAAGCCCGAACAGTGGTGCTGTGACTGCGGCTATAGCTAAAGATAGGTGTGAGCAAATAAAAACAAACACCACATGTGGGCATGATTATTTTCTAGATACAGACCCTTACGACATAACATCTTGTCTTCCTGGTGAGTACATACCATCGACTGGAGGGTGTATATTTAGACTTGAAATAATTCAAAAACAAATGGATAGGTATGTTTGTGAAGGACTTGTGTTTAAAAATTGCGATGGTGCTCTTGATGCTTGTAAAAGTTTTAGAGGTGTTGGAACATTAGCTGCTGATAAGTCTCATGTGAAGTGTAAGTATTAAACTTTTGTATATTATTGGTTTATTTATAAAGACTATCAGGTTTTATATTCTACCGGTGCTTCTTTACGAAATACTCTTGAGCGATAGTCACCAAGTTACTAACTAAGAAATAGAGGGCGATAGCAGCTGAGATAGTGTAAGCAATCACTGCAATAAGCACCGGCATGACGTATTTCATTTGAGTTTGCATGTTACGCATGAAGTCTTCTTTCAGGTCTGGCTCAGCCCCTTCTTTCTTCGGCTCTAACTTAGGCATAGTTAAGTTTACGTGGATATACTGAGTGATACCAGCTCCTAAAGCAAGTAATACGCTACGTTCAGTTATATTAATCATTCCCAAGAAGTTCATGGTTATAGCCACTGGCGCTTCAATAAGAGAGTATAGAATGTCTATGTTTATCTCTGGTAAAGCTACTCCACCACCACTATAAACTGAGAAATATAAAGCAATAATAAAAGGAATTTGGAGGAAGATTAAAACAATACTAGCCAAAGGGTTCATTCCGGCATCTCGATAAAGCTTCATCATCACCTGAGCCTGCTCTTGTTTATCTTCTTTATACTTCTCTTTAATCTCTTTCAATTGCGGTTCTATCTCCCGCATAGCTTTTTGCGTCTTCGCTGCTTTAATTGAAATAGGGAGGAGGATAGTCTTCACCACCAACACAGTAGCTATAATTGCCAAACCAACATCACCGCCAGGGATTACATCAATAAAAAATACCAGTGCATTATAGACAGGGTCGAAAAAGAACGTGTGCCAAATATTACTAAACATATGCGACTATTCTACTCATCTTTTAACACTTGGGCAATTGACCCTATTAGAAATTCATCTGCTACTTTACGGGTAAGTGAAGTATAGGTTGGTTTAACAATAACAATAAGCACTCCTTTGTGGTTTTTATTAACCAATTGGTTATATAAGGAAGCATAAATCCTTCTTCTTATTTTGTTTCTTTTAACCGCACTTTTAGCCACCTTTTTTCCTACTACCACCACAGCTTTAAGAGAAGGATGGTCTGCTGTGACAATAGTCAGGTGTTTAAAGTTGCTTTTATGTCCTGACTTAAAACATTTAGAGAATTCTGAACGATTTAATCTTTCGGTTTTTTTAAACATAAACTTATCTTAGGTAGATAACAAAAAAAGCTCTATTGAGCTTTTTTTACAGTAAGTTGTGCTCGTCCTTTTCTTCGGCGCGCTTGCACAATCTTTCTCCCGGCAGCTGTAGCTGCTCGAACAAGGAAACCGTGCGTAGTCGCACGTTTTTTCTTACTTGGTTGATAGGTTCGTTTTGGCATAGTTTATAGAAATTAGTACTTCGCAACTATACAGGAATAAACAAATAATTCAATGGGGTAGGGGTTGTTTTAGTTATCAACAAGTTATCCACAGTTGCGTTTCTTGATTGAGAAAAATCGGTTCAAAACCTGTAAATTTTATTCGAAAGATTTACAGTTTTTTTAACACGAGTATAATGCAATTTATACACAACTTTTAATTAAGTTTATGAATAAAATCTCACACCATTCTCCCACTAATAGTATTGTCCAAACCGAACAGGTTGATGTGAAGCAGTTATGGGATGATGTTTTGGTAAAAATCGAACTCTCTATTACCACAGCTAACTTTAAAACTTGGTTCCGGGACACATACATAATCTCACTTGAAGACGGAACTGCCACTGTTGGTGTTCCTAGTGTTTTTGTTAAGGATTGGTTACAAGACAAGTTCCAAACAATGATTCTTAAAACCCTACGTGAACTTACTCCACACGTAAGAAGCGTTGAATATACTGTAGCTCAAAGAAACGAGCGTAAGCAGGAAGCTAATAAGAATCAGACGGTAAATGCGGCCCTTCCTTTGGAGGATTATTATGTAAACAAGAGCGACAATCTTAACCCTAAATATTCTTTTGAGACTTTTGTGGTTGGGCCTTATAATGCGCTAGCTCATGCAGCCGCTAAAGCGGTGGGTGAAAAGCCAGGCATCACTTACAACCCTTTGTTTATATATGGAAAGACTGGTCATGGTAAAACACACCTTATTCAGGCGGTAGGTAACCATATTAAGAAGACTGGTAAAAAGGTTTTCTATGTCACCAGTGAAAGATTTGCTGTAGATTATTTTAATTCTCTACAAAGCGGTAGCGCAAATAGTTTTAAAGATAAGTATCGACAGTACGATGTCTTAATTATGGACGATATTCAGTTCCTGGCTACAAAAGAAAAGACTCAGGAGGAATTATTTCACCTTTTTAATGCTCTACACGATAATAATAAACAGATTATTTTCTCAAGTGACCAACACCCAGCTTTACTAAATGGTATGGAGGAGAGACTGCAGTCTCGTTTTGCTCAAGGGATGATTGTTGATATTCCTGCTCCAGACTTAGAGTCTCGAGCAGCAATCTTAAGGGCAAAAGCAGCTCAAAACAGCATCACTCTTGGTGATGATGTGGTTGACCACCTTGCGCAAAGCATCGAGGGTAATGTCAGGGAACTGGAGGGAGCTTTAAACACAATAATGTGTCAGTCTCAACTCTTAGGAAGAACTCTTTCTATTGAGGAAGTTAGAACTATTATCAAAAATAGTTCGCGTCCAAGAAAAACCCTAGCTATTACAGATGTGGTTGAGAAGGTGGCTCGTTATTACGATATCGACCAAGCGAGTATCTATGAAAAAACCAGGAGGAAGGAAGTTGTTAAACCTAGACAGATTATCATGTATATTTTACGTGAAGATTTTCAAGTTTCCTACCCAGCTATCGGAAAAAAACTAGGAGGAAGAGACCACACAACTGTAATTCATTCTTGTGAAAAGATACGCGGTGAGTTAAGGACAGACGGTGAGCTGGAGGAAGAAATTACACAAGTAAGACTCCTTCTTAAGTAGTTTTTTTTGGAAGTGGTGTTGAGTTTTTATTTGTATCAAATTTTCATGTTGATAAAGTGTGGATTTGTTTAAATTATTTTGGGGAATACTTTAAACAAAAATACGGACAGGGTGGTGATGGGGGTGTAAAAACAGAGAAGTTATCAACAAATAAATCACTTTTACTGTTTGTGTGTTTTTATCTCCACATCTTACTAACAGCAATCAAGGTTAAATCAACACCCTTACTAAAACCAACACCTTTGTTAAGGGATTAAGATAGGCCACAGAATAGACTTTTACACAATTCCACACCCCTAATAATAGAGAGTAGAATAGCTTATAATAAAAATATGGAGATAACTCTTCCACACACACAACTAACACAGTCGCTCGAGCTGATTTCTCGAATAAGTACTAAACATATAACTTTACCGATTCTTCAATGTGTTCGGTTGGAAGCAAAAGATGGAAAAATTAAACTCCAAGCAACTAACTTAGAAATAAGTATTGAAGTTCCTGTGGAAGGTGTTGTGATGGAAGAAGGGGTTGTGGCAGTTCCGGCCCAAATTTTTCTACAAAGTATTCAGTTTATTAATCAGAAAGAAGTAACCTTAAGGACTGAAGATCAGGTGTTGCAGTTAGAGACAGTTGGTACTAACACCTCCATTAAAACATTCTCTGATGAAGAGTTCCCTAAGCTCAGTCAGCTACAAGGAGAGGAGGTTAAGTTACAGTATTCTACTTTTGCTTACGGAATCAAGGGTGTGGCGTTTTCAGCCTCTCAGACGTCTATTAAGCCTGAACTAGGAAGTGTTTTTATTCAACAAAAAAAAGAGAATTCTCTTACTCTCGTTGCAACAGACTCATTTAGGTTGATGGAGAAGACTGTTTCTCAAAAAGGATTAGTTTTAGACCAGACACTAATGATTCCTCAGAAGAATGCTGTTGAATTAGCTAAGATTTGTGAAGTAGTGGGAGAAGACCCGGTATTCATAACTAATGAAAACCAGTGTGCCTTACGATTCTCTAACGGTATTTATATATCCTCACGGTTGGTGGCTGGTAGTTTTCCTGATTATGTTCAAATTATACCCAAAGAATTTGTTACTCATGTGACAGTTTTGAAAGATGACCTACTTAAATCATTCAAGAAGACAAATATTTTCCTTAATAAATTTAGACAAGTTTCTATTATGGTTACTAAGGATAATTTAACAATATCTTCTCAAAACAATGATGTCGGACACACCACCGACACATTAAGAGCTCATGTGGAAGGAGAAGAGCTTTCTTTGAATTTTAACCAGCAGTATATAATGGACCCACTTTCACATATTAATGATGATTCAATCAAATTAAGTTTTGCTGGTATTGGTAGAGCAATGATTATGCAAGGGGCAACAGATAAAAGTCTTCGTTACCTAGTGATGCCTATGAATAAGTAATTTTATGAAAGAATACTCTACTCCAAAAAAAATGAAGAGGGTAGGTGATCTTTTTGCGAAATACCACACTCGTTTTAAAGCCCCACAAGCCACAGTGGAAAAGGCGTGTGTAGAGGTTGTTAAAGATGTAACAGGGTTTGATATAGAAAAAAGCCAGGTTGTTTATAAGGTGGGTACAAAAACTCTATCTCTACAAATACCTAGTATTTTAAAGTCAGAAATGAAACTTAGTTTTCCTTTAATACTAAAAAAACTAGAAGAACGTTTAGGTGAGAACAAATCACCTAAAACTATCCTCTAGTTGTAATTAATTATCGTCCTCAATCTCTTCTTCTGGATTTAGAAGAGTCCCAAAGGTTTCTTGATTCCATTTTTGAACCCCATATTCCCAATTTAAATATTGACCTTCATTGTCTGGATTGGCCGGGTAGCCTCCTAAAGGATCGTTCTTATTAACAAAATGAAGTATAGAATGAATATTGTTATAAACAGTAGAGACATCAATAATAACTTCCTTGTCTTTCGTGTTTTGGAGAGACTGTAGTAATAAGGTTGTGTCTATATACTCACCTCTAATAATAGGCTTTATTCCCTGAGTGCTTATTTGTGGCTGAGGAAAAGTTTCTTCCGGTAAATTAACCAAAGCGACATTCATGAAATCTCGCCACATCGGAGTGGTGATTAACCCTGACAAACCCCCACCCATTGGAGAATTGTCGTTATTCCCAACCCAGGCTCCAACAGCCAGGTTGGGTGTGTAGCCCATTATCCAAGCGTCCCGCAGATTATTAGTGCTACCAGACTTAGCTGCCACATCTCGACCAGGGAAGTGTATCAGTGAATTTGATCCCCAAAGAGGAGTCCTGGCTACGTTATCAGAAAGAACATCACTAATCATATAGGCAACATTCTCTTCTAGGACCCTAAAAGAACTAACTTCCGATTCTTCGATAATATTTCCTCGGCTGTCTTCTATTTTTAAAATACTACGAGGGTCAGCCCGCACTCCCTCATTAGCAAATATTCCATAAGCATGAGTCATTTCTAGAAGCTTAACTTCACCCCCGCCCAGCACTAAAGTTAATCCATATCTATCAGGGTTATCTAAGGTAGAGAGACCCATATCGGCGGTGAGTTTAAGTGTGTCATTTAGTCCTGCTAAGTAAAGAGTTTTTACTGCTGGTATATTCAAAGATTGAGCCATAGCATTTCTCATACTTATAGGCCCAACAAATTTATGGTTGTAGTTACTTGGTGCATAACATGGCGATTCTGAGCTGGGGTCATCAGGCTCACATTGGGGGGAGAATTGCGTTTTTACATCAAATAAAACAGTGGCTGGTAAATAGCCCTTCTTAAAAGCTGAAGCATAAACGAAGGGTTTAATAGAGGATCCTGGCTGTCGAGGAGAAAGTGTGACGTTAAAGTTACCTTCAATATCATCACTGAAGTAATCTCGTGAACCAACCATAACCAGAAGATCGCCGGTCTTTGGGTCTGTCGCTACAAGTCCAGCATTAGTGGCATTAAATTTTTCTGTATTATGGTTAGAATTTTCCAAAACAATCCTTTCAGCTTCTTTTTGTAAGTCCCAGTTTAAAGTGGTTACAACCCTAAACCCTTGTTCTACCATAGCGTCTTCTCCAAATTTTTCTACTAACTGCTCAACTACATACATTACAAAGTGTGGAGCTTTGATACCGGTTACAGCCCGAGGTTGAAACTCAACTTTCACAGTTTTAGCCTCCTCATACTCCTCAATAGAAATGAAACCATTTAACCTCATTCTATCTAAAACCAACTGCTGACGCTTGTCCAAAGAGTCTTTATGAGTTCCATAAGGAGAAAAATAAGTTGGAGCTTGAGGGATTGCTGCTAAATAAGCAGCTTCAGCCAAAGATAAGTCAGAAGCAGTTTTTCCAAAAAATGATTGAGAAGCTTCCTCTATACCATAAATAGTTCCTCCATAAGGAGACTCATTTAAATATATTTCTAAAATATCATCTTTTTCAAACAATCTCTCTAATTTAATCGAAAGAATAGCCTCTTTAGCCTTACGGCTAAGTTTTTTATCTCTGTCTAAAATAGAGTTTTTTATAACCTGCTGGGTGATAGTGGAGCCACCTTGTCCCCCCAAAAGGTCTCCACCCTGTAAGTTTGAAATAGCGGCTCTAATAATAGCTCTAAAATCGATGCCAATATGGTTATAGAACTGGTCATCCTCTATAGCCACTGTAGCGTTTTTAATATGATGAGACATTTCTTCGAAAGGGATAATAGTCCTTCTGACATCTTGGTGTAAATCATAAAGAAGAACTTCGCCTGTCCGGTCATATATTTTTGTTGATTGAAGCACTCTTCTTTCTTCAAAAGCCGACAGGTCTGGTATCTCTAAGGTTGATACCCACACCAAAACTACAGCGGCTAAAATCACACCCGCCGCTATACTGAAAACAAAAAAATCAACAACAACCGCTTTCCAGTTTTTCTTAAACCAAGTTCGAATCTTCATATAATATAGTTATATAGCCAATATTAGCATGAGTTGTCTAGACAAGTTACTACGAATGTGTGATAGAGTTATTTCACTATGAACTTATCAAAAGAGCTAACTGAGAGAGGTTTTATTAATCAGTTCTCTTCCGAGAATCTCGAAGATATTATTGATGGAGAAAAACGGACTGTTTATCACGGAATAGACCCGTCAGCAGACTCAGCACAAGCTGGCAATATGGTTATTTGGATGATGCTTAAACACTTAGCAAACAATGGTCATAAAATAATCTTCCTAATAGGAGGAGCAACTGGAATGATAGGGGACCCTAAACCAAATACTGAAAGAGAGTTGAAGGATAAAGTTGTGGTGGAAGATAATGTTGTAAAAATAAAAAAACAAGCAGAAGACTTTTTCTCTGACCATGAAGTCGAGTTTGTTAATAACTTAGAATGGTTAGAAAACATGAGTCTTCTTGAGTTTCTTCGGGAGGTAGGAAAACACTACACAATAAACGAGCTTGTTAAAAAAGACGCTATTGCCACCCGACTACAAAGTGATACAGGGCTCTCTTACACAGAGTTCGCATACCCACTACTACAAGGATATGATTACTATCAACTTTTTAAAGATAAAAACTGCACAGTCCAGATTGGGGGTTCAGATCAGTGGGGTAATATTGTCTCAGGGGTCGAGCTAGTTAGGAGGAAAGAACAGACAGAAGTGTTTGCAATAACAGCTCCATTAGTTGTAGATAAAACCACTGGTAAGAAGTTTGGTAAGAGTGAGGGTAATTCTGTGTGGTTAGATAAAGAAAAAACATCACCTTATGAGTTTTATCAATTCTGGTTAAACGTTAGTGATGAAAATGTTTTTGACTACCTGAAGTTGTTTACCTTCATCAGTCTGGATGAAGTAAAAAAAATAGAAGAAAAAACCAAAGATAATCCAGGTGCCAGAGAGGCTCAAAAAACCCTAGCCCAAGCCGTGACAACAATTGTTCATGGTGAAGAAGAGGTTGAAAAAGTGATGAGAATAAACGAGGTGTTTTTTGGGAAATTATCTTTTTCATCACTAACTCAAGACGAGATTTCTGTAGTAAAAAAGAACGCCCCCTACACACCGTCTCAGAACGAAGCTCAATTAGTGGATGTATTGGTGGAGTCAGGTTTAGCTTCTAGTAAAAGAGAAGCTAAGACGTTTATAGAGACAGGAGCCGTGCAGATAAGTGGAAACAAAACAATAGACACCAACCTCAAGCTTTCTGAAGCAGAACATGGTAAATACCTTTTTTTAAAAAGAGGCAAGAAAAAAATGTCCCTAATCGAGATTATATAAAAAAACAACCTCCAGTTGGAGGTTGTTTTTTTATATAATATCAACATCATTAAAGTTGTCGTGGTCTACATTTCCGTTGTCTTCTTCCTCGTTTTCTTCGTCACTATACTCATTTTGTTGACTTGAAGTCTCTTTGTCAGACACTGATGGTTCCTCGTTCTCCTCAGCAACCTCTTGCAGAAGATCCTCACTCATTAATCCATTGTCTTCGATCTCAGACTCCACGCTTTTTGTGTTTGATTCAAACATGAACAATTATTAATATTTATTTCCGAAGATTTTACTTTGTTCTGCCATATTGTGCAAGGCAGGTTATTCCAACCGCAATAGCATCATATTCATCATCAAGAACACTGTCCGGGGAGGATGGAACAAGACGTTTAACCATATCTATTACTGCCGCCTTGTCGCTTTTTCCATACCCAGTGACGGCTATTTTAATCTCCTGAGGTCCGAATTCATAAACATCACACCCGGCGACCTTAGCTAGGAAAATTACAATACCCCTAGCTTGAGCTACCCCAATAGCAGTTTTTTGGTTTTTATTAAAAAATATAGTCTCTATACCAAGTGTGGTGGGGGAGTGTTTAGATACTATTTTCTGAAACTTAGACCCAACTTTTTCTAGTCGGTCCGATAAAGGTTGGTTTTTGTCCGTTTCAATACAGGTTGAATAGATAAGACTTTCTTTATCTTCCTTAAGCTCCATCACTGCCACACCAAGACGATCATAACCTGGGTCTACGCTAATAACTCTCATAATCTATTCAACTGTGTCCGCTGTAGAGTAGACACTTGTTACATCTTCCTGGTCTTCCAGCTTTTCAATAAAATCAGCCAGTTTTTTACCCATTTCATCATCTACATCCATCGGTGTGTTAGGTATATAACCCTCGTCAGTTTTTGTAAAAGCCCAAGCAGCTGAACCAGGAGCACCTAAATCCAAACCTGCTTTAGAGAATATGTGTCTAATCTCCGGTGCTGTACGGTTATTATTATCAGTAACAGCCTCAATTATAATAGCAGCCCCACCCGGACCATACCCTTCGTACACAACCTCCTCTAAAGAAGAGGCTCCTTTACCAGAACCTTTATCTAAAGCCCTCTCAATAACATCCTTAGGCATAGAATCTTTCTTTGCCCTCTCAACCGCCGCTAACACAGTAGCAGAGGTAGGGTCGCCATTATTCTTTTTAACCTCCATAGTAATAAGAGCAGAGTGTTTTGAGAAAATCTTACTGCGTTGCGCATCAGTAGCACCTTTTTTGTGTTTTATTTTTGACCATTTATTGTGTCCAGACATATAAGTTTTAGATTAACTTCTCGATGTAAACAGAAGGATTAAATAAATCTCTTGCTACATAAAAATAACAGGTTATAAATTGTTTTGTAAGTGGGTATAAGCGTCAGGGCTGACCATTCTTCCTCGTGGGGTCCTTTCCAGTAACCCATGTCGTATAAGGTATGGTTCAATCACATCTTCAATGGTAGAAGGTTCTTCACCAGTGGCTGCGGCAATAGTGTTTAGCCCCACCGGACCACCATTAAACTTATTGGCGATTATTTCTAAAACTGACCGGTCGGGTTGGTTAAGTCCAAGAGAATCAATCTCTAACAAGCTAAAAGTTTTCTTTACAATTTCTTCATTCAGCTCACCCCCTTCTAATTGGGCTAAGTCACGACAACGCTTAAGTAAATAATTAGCTGTTCGAGGGGTGGCACGACAACGCTTCGATATTTTGTCCAACAACTCATCTTGTGTTTTTACTTTTAAAAGTTCTGCAGAACGCTTAAGGATGGTGGCTATCTCATCATCAGAATAAAATTCTAAACGAAAAGTTCCTCCAGAGAAGCGTGAGCGAAGCGGGGAAGAGAGAAGTGATATTCGAGTAGTAGCAGCCACCATAGTAAAAGGAGGTAGTTCTAATTGAACAGTCCGGGCAGAAGGCCCTTTTCCGATGATGATATCTAACACCCCAGACTCCATAGCTGGATACAACACCTCCTCAATGCTTTTAGATAGACGGTGTATTTCATCAATGAACAAAACATCTCCCGGAGACAAGTTGGTTAAGATGGCTGCCAAGTCACCCACCCGCTCAATCGCTGGGCCTGAGGTTATTTTCATGTTAGTCCCTAAGGTTTTTGAAATAAGGTTGGCTAGGGTTGTTTTGCCCAAGCCGGGAGGACCATACAGAAGTACATGCTCCGCAGCATGACCACGCTCTTTGGCGGCCGTAAGTAGGATTCTTAAATTTTCCTTAATCTTTGCTTGACCCACATATTCTTCCCAGGTCTGTGGACGTAAAGTTCGGTCTAAACCACTAGCGTCATCACGGGTTATTTTTTTGGTTGTTTCTTTGTCTGGCATGTTGAGTTGATTATAACAAAAAACACCCGAAACAGGTGAAGGTGTTGACAAAAATATAATCTATGCTAGTATTGTGACTGATTGATTGTTCTCCAGCTCACTAATTAAGTGGTGGGCACTCGTTATTGTTTAATTCCAGACGATAACTCTCTAAGCAATTTGGGTACGTTGCGAGGGGTTTTTGGCGCTCACCCTAGAGTGAGAGTGCTACAAACTTCCTTAGCGCGGTATTCACTTTCAATGCGGAAGCCTTGCTTAGAGAGTTATATTCTGGAAGGAACGACTAACAAACTGACAATATCATAAAACTCAGTAAGTCAGTATTGACCGTTCAACATTTAACTCCTCGAATCAAGAACTAAACAACATGTGACAAAAAATCACCATCACCACCATCAGGGTTATCTAATGGTGGTTTTGTTTGTTCTACCCCAGACTCCTGATAGGGAAGTTCAATAACTCGCTCAAGCTCACTCAAAGAAGTTTCTCCTTTTATTATTTTTTCTATCCCGTCTTCCAACATTGTGGGTATTTCTTGAGGCTTAGCTGCTTCAGCAATAATATGTTCACGAGGGTCTCGCAGCACAGCTTCTTCAACTGCTTTGTCCATAACAACACCTTCAAATATACCAATTCGCCCCTTGTATCCAGTTCCTCCACACTCCTTACATCCGACTGATTTATGTATCTGGAGAGGTTGAGGTACTTCGGTTGGGTGGGGGTGATTACTCATTACGTACCTAATAAGTTTGGATTCTTTTGTGTTCGCCGGAGAAGCTTTTTTACAACTTTCACAAAGAACCCGAACTAATCTTTGTCCAATAATTATATTAATAGAACTTCCCATTATTCTAGGATCAACACCAAGGTCTATGAGTCTAGGGAAGCCAGCGATAGCACTGTTGGTGTGTAAGGTGCTAAAAACTAAGTGTCCGGTTTGAGCCGCGTGAATTGCTGTTTCTGCCACCTCATGGTCTCGGATTTCACCCACCATTATAATGTCGGGGTCTTGTCGTAGAATAGCTCTAAGTCCAGAAGCAAAAGAGTAGTCTTCACCAATCTGAGTTTGTACGATACCTTCAAGTTTGTACTCAACCGGATTTTCGATGGTGATGATTTTTACCCCCTCACCATGGGTTTCTCGAAGGAAAGCATAAAGAGCAGTGGTTTTACCAGAGCCTGTCGGACCAGTGGTGATGACTAAACCGTTAGGTTTTTTAAGCTGTTGCACCATAACTTCCTGTAGGTAGGGGTTTAGTTTAATTTTATCCATACTAAAACCAGCCACAGATGGATCTAGAAGCCTCATTACAACCGAGTCACCAAAAGCGCCTGGAATAATAGAAGAACGCACCTCCACAGTTTTCTCCCCAGCATCAAAAGTGAAACGGCCGTCCTGAGCCTCAGCTTTAGAATTTAAAACCATACCCGACAAAAGCTTGAAGCGAGACATAAGGCGTTTATAAATATAAGAGTCTAGGTCAGTCACATCATGAAGCACCCCATCAAAACGATAACGTAGCCTGATTCCAGTTTCTTCTGGTTCTATATGAACATCAGAGGCACCCAAAGCTAAGCCGCCTGCAAAAATAAGCTCTAAAGTTTCTGAAATTCTTCGTGAGTTGTTTACAGTACTGACCTCCTTTAAAATAGTCACAACATCCTCCGTTTGTTTTATTGTTTTGGTTAACCGGTCGATATCCTCAGGGTTAATTTCAAAAACACCCTTCGACTCAACAGTAGAGTGGGTGATGTCACTGTACCTTTCCCACACATGGCTAAGGCTGGCGGTTGAGCACATGTAAAGATTGATTGTGAACCGTTGGTTTTGTAGTGTTTGAATTATTTTTTGAACCTTGGGGTTGTTGGGGTTTTTGGTAGCGATAGAGAGGGTGTGTCGTTTTAGTTCAAATGCGACAACTAGAGCATCCCTAGAGTCATCCTCACTAATCTTTGTCAAGGCTTCTGGATTGATGGTGTAGCTATTGAGATTGATATAATCAAAACCAAGCTGAGGGGCTGTGGCCTGTATCAGTCGTTCTTCTTCTTGTTTGTGTAATTCAGCAATTTTAGTATTGGAAAAACTGTCGTCAAATTTAACCATATATAAGAATCATATCATGATATCATGCAGCAAGTTTTGCTTTTGACGTTTACTCATAATGGTTAGGTTGGTATAGTCACAAGTAATGAACAAAAGGTATGAAATAAAAAAACTGGCAGAATTCAAGAAAATTGTTTCTGATGTTTTTGATTGGTATGAAGACAATTGTAACGGAGAAGCACTAGTCCTCGCCTTGCAAGGAGACTTGGGTGCAGGAAAGACAGCCTTCACTCAAGAACTTGGGAAGTTTTTAAATATAGAAGAAACAATAAATAGCCCAACTTTCACAATAGTAAAAAAATACCCCACTAAAGGAGGTTTGTTTGACGAAATGGTGCACATAGATGCTTATCGAATTGAAGATGGTTCAGAAGTGAAGCCTCTAAAAATAGAAGAGATGCTTTTAAAATCCAACACTGTTTTGTGTATAGAATGGCCAGAGTTAATTGAGTCAATAATTCCCCCTAGTGCGGTAAGGATAAAGATTAAGATAACCAAAAATAATACTAGGGAAGTGTCAGTGTCTCAAAATTCTGTAAAGTAGTGTCGAAGGTAAAAAACCCGTATACTAGACACATGCCAAAAGAAGATACTCCCACTCTGGTTTTGCTTGATTCACACGCTATTTTACATCGCGCCTACCACGCTCTGCCAGATTTTTCATCGCCAACCGGAGAGCCAACCGGAGCTCTGTATGGTGTGACAACAATGTTAATTAAGATAATTGAGGACTTCAAACCCCAATATATAGCGGCCTGTTACGACTTGCCAGAACCAACATATCGACACGAAGCTTACGGTGCTTACAAGGCAGGTAGAAAAAAAACTGACGAGGCTCTCATCAGTCAAATAATACGCTCTAGAGAAATATTCGAGCACTTCGGAATTCCTATTTTTGAAAAGATTGGGTTCGAAGCTGATGACTTGCTCGGAACTATTGCTCACCTAACAGCAGAAAATAAAAACCTAAAAGTAATTATCGCTTCTGGCGACATGGACACTTTGCAGTGCGTAGACAAAAAAAGAGTGCAGGTTTTTACTTTGAAGCGGGGGATTAAAGATACTATTATCTACGATGAAAAAGCAGTGAAAGACAGGTTTGGATTTGGACCGAACATTTTGCCTGACTACAAAGGTTTGAGAGGAGACCCTTCCGATAACATCCCTGGGATTCGTGGGATTGGAGAAAAAACTGCCACCACACTTTTGACAAATTTTGGTTCTCTAGAAAAGCTATATAAAAAATTAAAAAAAAACGAACAGTCTTTTCTAGATATAGGAATAACTCCACGAATTGTAGGTCTGTTAAAAGAAGGAAAAGAAGATGCGGAGTTTTCAAAAATGCTTGCCACCATTAGGACTGACGCAATTGATTCTTTTGATTTAGATTCAACAGAATGGAAAGAGCATGCAAACACCGAAAAAATAATTAACTTATTTAGTGAATTTGGTTTCCGGAACATGAACGACCGAATTAGTCGTTTGTTTGATATTACTTTAGTTGATGATGCGGCCGAGGCGGAAAAGGTGGATGACACAGAATTAAAAAAAGCCGCCATCTTACTTTGGTTATTGGAGAGCGAGAGAACTAACGCTGATTACGAAGATATAATTGACTACGGACGTTCGTTTTTGCAAACAAAAACTTGGGATGAGACAATTACTGCGCTTATGGAGAAAGTCAAAACTGAAGGTTTGTGGAACATATATTCACAGATGGAAGAACCTTTGGTGGGGGTGATTGCTGAGATGAAAAAGCAGGGAATAACTTTAAATACTCCATACCTTAAAAAACTTTCTAAAAAACTACACAAGGAACTAGGTGAAATTGAAGGAAGAATATATAAAATCGTCGGGACAGAATTTAACATAAACTCACCAAAACAATTGGGTGAAGTTTTGTTTGACACACTTGAACTAAAACCTAAAAGTGCAAAAAAAACCGCCGGCGGACAACGTTCAACTAAAGAGTCTGAACTCGAGAAATTAAAAGACCAGCACCCAATAATAGAAGACATCTTACGCTATCGTGAGCTGAAAAAATTAGTGTCTACCTATATAGACAATCTACCTGACCTTGTTGGTGAGGATGGAAAAATCCACTCTACTTTATTGCAAACAGGAACCACCACCGGAAGAATGGCGAGTCGCGACCCTAACCTGCAAAATATCCCAGCCAGAACTGAAGAGGGTAGAGCAATAAGAAAAGCTTTTGAAGCAGAGTCAGGACACACATTGGTGGCAATTGATTATTCCCAGGTTGAGTTGAGAATCGCTGCTATTCTCTCCGAAGATCAAAATTTGATGGATATATTCAAGCAAGGTGAGGATATTCATAAAGGGGTGGCTATGAGAGTGTTTGGAGTGACTGAAAAAGAACTGACTAGCGATATGCGCAGAAAAGCAAAAATAATTAATTTTGGAATCCTTTATGGTATGGGAGTTAATGCACTTAAACAAAATCTTGGCGAAGACACCACCAGGCAAGCTGCTCAGGAATTTCTAAATGCCTACTTCAACACCTTTACTAGGCTGGCGGAATACCTAGAAGAAACCAAAAGCTTTGCTCGAGAACATGGCCACACAGAAACATTATTTGGAAGGCAGAGACATTTCCCAGGCATCACCTCAAGTGTTCCATTTATTCGGGCTCAAGCTGAACGGATGGCGGTGAATGCTCCAATTCAAGGGTCTCAAGCGGACATCATCAGGATTGCTATGAATAATATAAATAGCTATATAAAAAAAGAGAAGTTAGAAAAAGAAGTACGTATGTTGTTGCAGGTGCACGACGAGCTTATATTTGAAATTAAGGATGAAAAACTGAAAGAAGTTGTACCTAACCTACTAAAAATTATGACTAGTGTTGTTGATGATAAAAAAACAAAAGGAGTACCAATTAATGCTGATATTAAAATGGGGCAAAATTGGGAAGAATTAAAAACAGTTGAGCTGAAAGACTTGAAATAAATTATGTATGTAGTTTTCTATGGTTCAGATAGAGGGGGTGTAAAAGACAAAGCCACCCAATATATCGAAAAAAATATGCCGGCGGATGGAACTCTCACTACTTTAGAAGAGGGTTATTTTGAGGAGGGGCAAGTGACAGATTCTTTGGGAGCAACTTCGTTGTTTGGTGGTAGTGAATGGTTTGTGTTCGATAATCCGTCGTCGAACACTGATTTTGCAGATGAAGTTAAAAGTTCGTTATTTGAGATGGCAGAGTCTGTTAACACCTTTGTCATACTGGAAAGTGCTCTCCTGGCCCCAGACAAAAAAATATACAATAAGTATGCTTCTGAGACAGAGGAATTTAAAGTAGATAAGTCTGAGCGGTTCAATGCGTTTTCTATGGCTGAAGCGTTAGCTTCTAAGGATAAGAGAAGGTTGTGGGTTTTGCTACAAGAGGCAAAACTTGAGGGTCTTAGAGAAGAAGAGGTGGTTGGCATGTTGTGGTGGCAGCTTAAGAGTCTAAAACTGGCCGCTCTAACAAAGACTGCAGATGAAGCAGGGATGAAAGATTTTCCATACAATAAAGCTAAAAGAGCACTAGCTAAGTTTCAGGCAGGAGAAGTAGATAAATTATCGCAGTCACTGTTGGAACTTTATCACGAAGGCCATGCTGGGGTGAGAGACATGGACAGCTCGCTTGAACAGTGGGTGTTGGGTGTTTGAGGGTAGATGTAAAAACTCCAGCACCCTGTGCGACAAGCCATACCTTTTGGATGGATTTTACTTACAACCAAATTCACCATAAAAGCTTTTCGAGGCCTTCCAGAAAGTCTCTCAGACTTTCTGGAAGGCGCACAAAATAAAAAACACCCAGAGGTGTTTTTTATTTTGTGCGCCTTCCAGGGCTCGAACCTGGGACCATCTCCTTAAAAGGGAGCCGCTCTACCAACTGAGCTAAAGGCGCATGTGAAATTGAATTGATACACTCGTTTAAAACAAAGTGGGAAAACTATACCACGATGAATTTTGAAATCAAATAAATATCGCCTTTATTGTCGCTATTTGCTAGGCTGTGTTAATGAAAATTCTAATTTTAGAAAATATACGTAGTGCCTACAATGTTGGTGCTATATTCCGAACCGCCGATGGGGCTGGTGTGCAGAAGATATTTTTAGTTGGATATACTCCAACACCAATAGACCGGTTTGGTAGGGTGCAGCCAGAAATTAAAAAAACATCCCTAGGGGCTAGTGACGAAATTGAATGGGAACACTCACTGAGGAGCGAATTAATAATCTCTCAACTGAAGACAGAGGGGGTGGAGGTTGTGTCCATAGA
Source organism: Minisyncoccota bacterium (assembly GCA_021129655.1). Classification (GTDB taxonomy): domain Bacteria; phylum Patescibacteriota; class Minisyncoccia; order Phycocordibacterales; family UBA918; genus OLB19. The sequence goes on along the minus strand of JAJOLC010000059.1, from coordinate 9,189 downwards.
GCAAACAAACGAATCTGTTTCTTTAGACAAATTTAAAGTTCCAGACAAAGTAGCTTATGTGCTAGGTAACGAAGTTGGAGGAGTTTCAAAAGAGACTATCGAACAATCAGACTTAGTTGTGGACATCCCTATGCTGGGTATTAAAGAATCACTAAACGTATCTGTAGCTGCGGGGATTGTCTTGTACTACGGTCTAGGTGACTAGTTTATTCGCCTTCAGTCGGGACCGCCTCTAAGAGTTCCTGAACTGTATCCGCGTCACTCCAGGTCACTTTGCTTCCATTAGGACCCATTATGTAAGGGTCTGTACCTTTTCCTGACACCAAAACATAACCTCCGTCAGGTGACAGAGATATTGCTTTACGGATTGCTTCTCGACGATTCATGATGATTTCAACCGGAGCTTCTTCAGCCATTCCTTTTTGCATAGCTTCAACAATTTTTTCAGGACTCTCATCATAAGGGTCTTCATTAGTTAAGATTATTTCATCACAAAATTTTTCTGCAATAGCACCCATCTCTGGTCTTTTCCAGGTGTCTCGACCACCACCGGTGTTGCCAAGGACACATACTTTATGTTTTTCCGGAAAGGCTTCGTAAAGTTGAGTTAGGGAGTCTGGTGTGTGTGCATAATCTACCACTACAGTTGTTTGCTTAATTGCTTCCGGCGATGTTTTGAAGTGCTCGACTCGACCTTTGAGGGGAGGGAATTCTCGGAGGCAATTTTGAATTGTTTCTAAGGAAACCCCTAAAGACTGAGTCAAAGTGATGGCTGCTAACGTGTTGTAGACATTGAATACCCCAACTAACGGTACTCGTATGGCGGATTCCTTCAAAACCAAACTAACACCGTCTTTGTGGAGTGAGTATAATTCTAGGTCCTCTAGAGAATAGGGGAGTAAATTTTCTACTTTGAAATCAAGGAAGTCCGCACCATGCTCGTCGTCGACATTAGCTACAATAAACCGCGGTCTCTTCGGAGACCTCTCTACCGCAGCAGCGATAGAAAGTTTGGCCTCTTTGTATTTTGCAAATGATCCGTGTGATTCAATGTGTTCCGGGGTGAGGTTGGTGAAAACAAGAGCATCGATATCGACAAAGTGGTGCCGAAACTGCTTAGCTCCTTCTGATGTCATTTCTATCACAGCGTGAGTACAGCCGGCATCTACCGCGTCACGTAGAAACTTCTGAACAAAAAACCGACCCGGCATAGTCATTTTGAACATATTTTTATCCACCTTATTTCCAATAGTGAACTGAATAGTGGAGAGAGAAGCAACAATGTTACGGTCTGCTTTAAGAATATGAGTTATTAGTTCAGTGGTTGAAGATTTTCCCTTGGTTCCAGTAACCCCAATTACTATTATTTCCTTAGAGGGGTGTTTGTATTTAATAGCCCCCCAATAAGCCAGTAAGTAATGGTAGCAAGGTTGTAGCAGCTTAAATAATTTCTGAGGAATCAAACTCTTGATGGTTTTTCGTGCTGTGTCCATGGAGATAAGTATATGATGCTTTTGTTACGTTTGCACGTGACAACGCTACATATATATATGAGGTGTATAAGAATTCGATATTATGCTTAATCATTAAGTATAATCAAAAGATAAGTGTCACACCCTTAGTTTATATTTATGGTATTTCAAAAAATAAGCTCTTTGTTTATAATCTCATCCCTCATTTTGAGTTTGGGGTGGATTGTAATGTTGCCTAGTAATGCGCAAGCTCAATACTCAAACTCTAATCTGTGTCCGGTGGATGGGTATGTCAGTATTAACTCAACCATTACTGAAGGAGTTATTGCTGAAGATGAGTTGTTAGTTGTTTTTGAGATGGCAAATGACTCCTCTTACATGATGGCCGGATTCTCAGTTGGAGTAGGGGTTTATAGTTCTCCCGAATCACAAGTTCCTGATTTTTGGACGGTGCTTCCAGAACAGGTAAACATATCCGCAAAGTCTAACTATTCAATCCCTGCTACGCTCGACATATCTGCTTTGCCAGCCGGAAACTACACTGTCAAGGTTTTTGTAAATCAAGGTGATAAAACGTCCGTGCTGGGGGCCGCTATTAGGGGTGGAGAAAATAACTCTTTTTCACTTACAAAAACATCACCACAAAATTCATTTACAGAAATGAACATAACTGTAAATGAAGAATTGTCGAGAGATAAGGTTGTTAAATTAAACCCTGGACAGAATCTTGTGGTAGAAGTGAACACAATAAACAAAAACAACACACCTATTATCGGGGGAGAGATCATTTTAAGCTTAAATGAAGGAATGGTTCCTTTGGGTGGAGCAGTCTCGAAAGTCGTTAGCAATAAAACCTCTTTAATCCCAAATACACAAAAAACCACTAAGTTAAAAGACAAGTTAGGGCCAGCTGGCGAATACACAGCTTACGCGGTACTGATTACTGACAACACACTACAACCAATAAAAAAGACTGAAATTTTAGTGGGTGCAGGTGGTGGAAAGATCACTTGGCCCTACATTTCTTTAGTGGCAATATCAGACTTTCCGTTACAAGAAACCTCAGAGCTGATTGCTTGTGTAGACTATGTAGGGGCCTACGAAGGGGTTTTGGAGTTGGTGATGCCGACAGGGATTAATTTTTCTACAACAAACCAAGAAGAAAATACCTTTAAACAAGTGTCTAACTTAGGAGGTGGAACTGAGATGTTTTTCAAAACCGTTCCAGGAATCTCGGCTACTCAACTAGACCTAAAGGTTGCTCTTCTGGAAGATGTTTATGGAAAAACTACTATTAGTGGAGAAGAGCCGGAATGGGTGAAGGGAGAGTCAGATAATTTTCTAACAGAAACACAAACAGTTTCAATCAGCACTGATTGTTTGGAAGGAGGGTTGTGTAAAGATGGTTGGGAAAAACCAGAGACAGTTTACGTAAATAGTATTCAAAATGAACCCGAGTCAGAATCTTTCTATTTTTATATTGGAGTAATATTAGTAGCTTTGTTGTTAATGTACCTTATGTTACGTCGTCTACCCCCAGAAAAAATTATTGAAAAAGATGTTTTTCATAAAGATTATCTACAATAAATTATGTCACTTCAAATTCTCATCGCCAAAATCACAACACTACTGTTTGTTTCAGGATTATTTTTTATTGTTTTTGCGCAATACGCACAAGCAGCTCCAACACTAATATTAGATGTTACTCCATCTACGGTTGTTAATGGGCAAGAAGTTACGGTAACTTGGTACATTGATGGATCTGTTTCAAACTGTTCGATTAATAATGGTATTGGTGTGATTGATGTTAGCACCTTGCCAGCCATCAGTTCTGTGGCACTTGTGCCCCCTGACAATTCATCAACCGACTACACCCTTAACTGTGATGGGGGTTTAGAGACAGTCACAGTTGTGACAGAACCAACAGTAATTTTGTCTTTACCAGGAGGTAACACCGAAACAATAGATGTTAGTGGAAAGGTTGATAGTGTAGATATTGACTGGACGTCATCTTTTGCTACTAAATGTGAAAGAATGTGGTATGAAGAAGAGTCCTTTCCTGGTGTGCGTCATTATATTCAGTGGTGGCAACATAACACGTATGAAGCAACCTTTGGACAAGTTGGTTTTTATGGTACCTGGGGAGGTACCTGGATTGATGAAAATGTAACCTTTTATCTTGAGTGTATAAATGAGACTACTGGAGCATCTACTATAGGCTCTGTTCCCTTAACTGTTATTGATCCGCCGCCGCCAAATCCTCCAACTGTAACAGCTTGGACAGATAGTCCGAGTGTGAGTATTAGCACTTCTACTGGCTTGGCTTATACAGATTTTGAATTTGTGTCTAGCGATGTTTCCTCTTGTTCCCACAAAGCCTATTATATGGATGGGTCACAATACACTACATTACCGATAGGGTTTGGTTACGGGTCAGCCTTGTCATATAAGTTTAATAACATTCAGATTTCTACCTCGACTGACTTTGAGGTTACTTGTAGCCGGCCAGAACTAACCATAGGAACCACAACTTACCCAGCTGTGGCCACCTCAAGTACAGTGAGGGTGTTGGTAGATTCTCTCGGTCTAATTAATAGAGGAAATTTACCTCCGGTAACAATCAGCCTAACAGCTACTCCAACCCCAGCCACAAAAGACCCAGATATAGGGCAGGCAAGAATCTGGACAACAATTAGCCCTAGAAACGCAGATTATTGTTTGTCTAGAGCCTACGATATGAACGGTGTTTATCAACATATAAACGGATGGACAGAAAACAACTCGGCTTATTCATGGGATAGGAGAGCTGGTGATTCCGATTCCTTTCCCAGCTTTTTCTTGTCATCTTCCACTCGTTTGGTGGTGGAGTGTCGTCGGCAAGCTGACTACTTATCTGCCTCAACAACCTTGTATGAGTTGGGAACAGAGACAGTAGAGTTAACTATAGAAGTGTTGGAGTCTCTGTCTTCCACTACTCCACCTCAAGCCCATGTTTATGGCAATGTGGTTAATATAGATGCTGCTACTATTCGAGACACAGCAACCGGTCAAATGGGTTTTGGTTCCTTTAATAGTTTTGGCTCTTACCCTGACGGTATTCACGGAAACGGTTCAAGTACCAACAGTATAACCTTCCCCTTCAAACACCCTTATAAAGCTAGTGACACATATGATATATACGCCCGGGTATGTGACGAGGCTGGTGGGCAATCAACTTTTGGTGTACATACTTCAAGTGATGGTTTGGTGGGAACATACACAACAAACGATCCATATGTAACAAGAGATAACTGTTGGGGTTGGGAAACATTGAAAGTGGTCCCCGTTGCTACTGGAGTTGTTTTAAGTGATGGTGATCCTATCACTATCACTTGTTCTACCGCCTCAGATACTGAAAAGTGTACTCTTAATAATATATATCTAGGTGCAGGTGATGGTGGGTCTGTGGCGATAGAAATAAGTACCTCCACCGGGTTTGGGGATGTGTCTTTGATGTGGATGAGTGAATATACCTCAGAGTGTTTAGACCCACATATGGCAGAAACTATTGGTGGTGCAACTTACGTTTGGTCTAATTCCGGAGCTACTTACGGGTTTTCAACCCGTAGCATATCGACCACTACTGACTTCAAAATAGAATGCAAGAATTTATCTAACGACAGAAGCTCGAGTATGGTAACTGTGGCCGTTCCTACTCAAGCAACTTTGGTGGTATCTGCTTTAGTTTCCACCGGTGAATGTATCGACCCAGATACCCTACTCACTGTAGACACTCCAATAGGTTATATGGCTGGGACGAGTGGTTTGTGTGTCCCGGCGGTTGATTTAGCGTCAGCTAGTCCAGCCGTAAGTGTAGCAGGGGCAACAGAGAACAATATTGACGGTACATACGATAATCTAGATACGTTGATTGTGATTGAAAACCTGGGTCCAGGAGAATTGGCAGCTGATAGTGATATCACCTACGCTGCCAACATGACCATTCAGCCGGTGTTTAGCTTACCAATGATAAATTCGTTGGTGGGACATTACAATGATGTTTTAGTGGCTCCAATAGCTTCAACTAGTCCAACTCAATCTGTTACCCTTACTCGTGCTTTTAATGGGGTACCATTTGGTACTCATACAGTTTGTTCCAAGGTTAATTTAGACGGAGCACCTAATTTCCCAGAGTTTGATGAAGATAAAATTAATAACACAAATTGTCGAAGTGTTACATTACCTGTGCCTCGACCACCAATGTCTATTGGTGCTGATAGAGAGACAGTTAGAGTTAAGCAATCAGCTTCCATAAACTGGTCTGTAAATGTTTCATACGAGCTGTTGTGTACTGTACAAGGTGCTGGAGGTCTTAATGAAGTATTCAATACTATTGATTTCCCAAATCCATATACAAGTACATTTAACACTGGAGAAATAAATAGTACTAGTGAGTTTGTTTTACAGTGTGTTGAACCAATAACCAACACTGTCTTTACTGAGTCTGTTAAAGTTGAGGTTGTTCCAGACTATCAAGAGCTTTAAACAATTTTATATAAAGAACCAGCACCAAAGGTGCTGGTTCTTGTGTGTTATAAACCGATTTAATCAATCTGCTTCAAAGCCTGAGTAACAAGTGAATTTACTGTTGAGTCATCACTGGTTATTTTTAGTATCGTATCTCGAGCGGTAGTCATTTCGTAACCAAGAGAAACCAAAGCGTCAATAGCATCAGTTTGGATTTGATTTAAGTTGTCCGATGATTCCGTGGCTGCAGAAAGAGGAAGTTGCTCGAGTTTACTGTGAAGGTATAAAATAATATTTTCGCTAGTTTTTTTACCAATACCAGACAATTTATGTAAATACACCCCATCATTTTTATGGGCAGATTCTATTAATAAGGTGGTGGTGGCTTGTCTTAATACCTGCATGGCAGATTTAGGTCCTACTTTTGGCACCCCGAGTAATAATTCAAACATATCCAATTCAGATTTATTTAAGAATCCATACAGGTCTAAAGCTGTCTCCCGTACTGCTAAGTGAGTGTGAAGGGTGACAGTTTCTCCTTTTGTAAAAGAATCTGTTTTGGTTGCACATCGGACCATATACCCGATATTATTTACATCTATAATAACCAATCCCTCCTCTACCTCTTGAATAACCCCAGTAAGTGTTCTTATCATAGTGATAATAAGACTACCATAAACTAAAAAAGCTTGCTTTTTCCTCACTCCTACGGTACAGTGTTCGCACTTTATTGAAGTATATATGGCAATCACAAAAGGAGCACAAAAAGCCCATCGGCAATCAGAGCGAAAGCGAGTATTTAACGTACGACGCAAGAACGCAATGAAAGACGTGGTGAAAAATATTATAAAAGCAGTTGATGCTGGAGATTCGTCTACCGCAAAAGAGCTACTACCAAAAGCTTACAAAGCTATTGATAAGGCAGCAAAGCGAGGTGTTATCAAAGCAAACACTGCTTCCCGAAAGAAGTCACGACTGACTATTCGAGTAAAGAATACAAAATAACAAAAACCGCCCCCAGGCGGTTTTTGTTATTGTCTACTAAAGAAATATTAAGCGGCGGTATTTATGGGAGAGGGAATTTTGGTCATTACATGACCAGTATACCTTTTGGACATATTCTTCTTTCGGTCGAATCTACCGCAAAAGCTTTTCGAATCCCACGAAATAGTCTTCCAGACCATTTCTTCTCTCTCCGCCCAAGAAAATAACCACCCAAAAGGGTGGTCTTTTCAGCGGGCGGAGAGAGAGGGATTCGAACCCTCGAAGAGCTTTCACCCTTAACGGTTTTCAAGACCGCCGCCTTCAACCACTCAGCCATCTCTCCAAAAATATTTAATTTTTCTACTGCTTAATTCGGTCAAGATGATAACAGATGATAGGTGAATTGTACACTGAAGTGACGTGTTCACATGGTACAATTTTTGAAATGGAACAAACACCACGCAGCATCACTTGGGAGGCTCCTGAGCATCATCATGTAGAGAAAGGAAATGATTGGTTCTTTGCCCTAACGATTATCATTATTGCTTTTGTGATAGTGGCAATTTTATACGACAATACACTATTCGCTTTGCTGATTGGTTTGTCTGGCGGCGCTTTGGCAATGTCAGCAGCTAAACGACCTTCAATCATTCCTTACGCAATCACTGTTAGGGGGGTAAAAATTGATGACCAGCTATACCCACACTCTACTCTAGGCAGCTACCATATTGATGAGGAAGACCCTCGTGGTCCTCAATTACTGATAAAGTCGAATCGTAAAATGATGCCACTTATGGTGCTGCCTATTCCTGTTGATCAGGTGGACAACATCGAGACTATATTAAGAGATAAGCTGGAGGAGGAAGAATTAGCAGAACCACTTCTTGTAAAGGTTCTGGAATTATTTGGTTTTTAAACACCTTAAATATTTAGGTTTAGTTCCACACACACCGCGGGCGGCGTCGCCACACAACCAGCTTGTTATTGAACAGCACAAAAAATAACCACATGTTATGCTGTCCCGTATGAAGAGAATGGGAATTGATTATGGCTCAGTAAAAATTGGCGTTGCTCTAACTGATGATGGTGGAGCGATGGCTTTTCCCCATGAGGTGGTGCCTAATAACGAAAACTTTCTGCAGTATATAGAAAAACTAGTGTCCGAAAGAAACGTGGAAGAGATTGTGATTGGACACTCGTTAAATAACCAAGGTGAACCAAACAAGATTCACTCAGCAGTTGAGGGGTTTATAACCGACGTGACTTTGTCGCTAGGAATACCTATTCATCTTGAGCCAGAACAGTATTCAACGCAGCAAGCTTCACAAATACAAGGCCGCTCGACACAAACAGACGCTGCCGCTGCCGCTTTAATACTAGATAGTTTTATTACAAAAAATAAATCAGAATAATTTATGAATATTAACTACGACGATTTCGCTAAACTGGAAATAAAAATTGGAACAATAGTTTCAGCTGAAGTTGTTCCTGACGCTGACCGGTTGCTGAAATTGATGGTGGACTTTAGTGAAGCTGAGCCGCGTCAGATAGTTTCAGGTATTAGGGAATTTTTTGATGACATAGATATTTTGGTGGGGAAGCAAAGTCCTTTTGTGACAAATATGGAACCGCGCACTATTCGTGGTCTCGAAAGCCAGGGAATGATTTTGGCTGCTAGCACGGATGAACTCTTTTCTATTTTGTCACCCAATCAGGAGTTACCATCCGGTACGTTGGTACAATAATTATCTATGTCGATAGAAAAAGACTTAGAAGTAAAGGTTGATAAAATACTGAATTCAAATTCTGTTAGCGGTGCGCAAAAAATATTAGGCTCAAAGTCGGGCATCGTAATGATATCCGCCATTTCTTTTATTGAATCAGCCTTACCTTTGCCTATTCTAACGGACCCTTTTTTGGTAGCGGCAATTTTAGTCAAAAAAACCAACGCCACTAAGTTGGTGGTAATAACAACGTTGTCTTCAGTAGTTGGTGGAATTTTTGCCTTTGCGATAGCTTCGTTGTTTCTAGATTCCTTGTTGCAGATTATGTCTCCCAAGATGATGGAGGAGTTTATTAAGCTGCTTGATTCTGGTGAGTCTAATGTTACTGCGTTGACCTTGGTTGGTGCTGTTACTCCTGTTCCGTACACAATTGTTGCTTGGATAGTAGCTGTGATAGAGGGAAGTCTGGCTGTATTTATTGCAGCTTCGATTTTGGGTAGGGG
>JAJOLC010000057.1 GCA_021129655.1 Minisyncoccota bacterium | reverse complement strand
TAAGACAATTGATGAGGGAGGAGACACACACTCATTCGTGTTCGAGGTCCCAAAGAATCTTTCGTGGGAAGCTGGCCAGCATGGTATTTTCACAATACCAAAAAGAAGAGTCGAAGGTCGCAAGTGGCGAGCTTTTTCTGTAGCCTCATCAGAAAAAGAAGGAGTGATTCGAATTGCTACTCATATTTGCGATGAGCCAAGCGACTTTAAGAAAAAATTATTAGAATTAGTACCTGGTGATACCATTAACATGCGCGGTCCATTTGGCGAATTTCATGTCGTAAAGACCAAGCATGCAATTGGTATAGCTGGCGGAATTGGCGTTACTCCGCTTCGGGCAATCGCCTATGAAATTGCTAATGACATTATTACTGATGTTACTTTGGACTTAATCTACGCAGGGAAGAACGGCCGATACACCTTTCAGAATGACTGGACAGAGTTTGAAAAACACTCAAAAATTAACGTTTACTACGTCGACACTGCTGATGAAGTGAACGACGCTCTGGACAGTAAAGCACAGACCTTCAAGAACCACGCCTCTTACTACATTTCCGGGTCACCGGGCATGGCGCGAGCTCTACATAACCGGCTTAAAAGCCAAGGGGTGACAAAAATCATTAGCGATCCGTTTGAAGGCTATTAGGACTAGGTGGTTTATTAAACACCCCAACTTATTGTTGGGGTGTTTTGAATTAGTGCGCTATAATCGAACCATATGAATTTACTATTTTGGGGACTTACAGTCAGCATGGTGGGCAAAGTTATGCTGGCCACTGGGGTACTAATAGCTCACAAGGAATTAGCTCATGAACGAAAAATTGACAAGCTAGTACTTAAAAGCTTTCGTATCGAGCACACACTCACCTTAGCCGGTCTAGCCCTAATTGTTGCTGGCTACGGAATGGAATTATACTTTTACGACTTTGTGCAAATGCTTACTTGCTTCGGGTCAGAGTGTGCACTCAACGCTTCAGTCATTCTTTCACAGTAACGACTGAACGCTCCATTTGTAGTCAGTTTATGCTATATTCAGACAGTTAATTTCTGCAAAACATTATGACTGGGAACGAAATTCGAAAACAATACTTAGATTACATGAACGAGAACGGGCATGCGGTTATTCCCTCGGCTGCCCTAGTCCCAGAGAATGACCCGACCACATTATTCACTGGCAGCGGGATGCAACCTCTTGTTCCTTATTTATTGGGAGAGAAGCATCCTAAAGGTACTCGCTTGGCTAATTCACAAAAATGTTTTCGAGCAGAGGATATCGAGGAAGTCGGTGATAATCGCCACACTACTTTTTTTGAAATGCTAGGCAACTGGTCACTCGGTGATTATTTTAAGGCAGACCAAATACCCTGGTTCTACAATTTTTTAGTAGACAAGGCTGGTCTAGACCCCGAACGTATATATGTGACAGCCTTTCAAGGTGACGAATCTGCTGGAATTCCTCGTGATACCACATCAGTGGAAATATGGCAGGGGCTCTTTTCTGAAAAAGGAGTTTCGAAGGGTATTGCTGAAATTGGTTCTGAAGAGGACGGTGGAAATATAGGAATGGGTGCCGGAGAGAGAATCTTTTATTATGACGCCAGCAAAAACTGGTGGAGTCGAGCCGGGAAGCCGGCAGATATGCCTGTAGGAGAAATTGGCGGGCCTGACACCGAGGTATTTTATGATTTTGGAACTGAACACGATCCAAAATGGGGTGAGCACTGTCACCCAAACTGTGATTGTGGCCGATTTCTCGAAATCGGAAACTCTGTATTTATGGAATACTTGAAGACTGATAAAGGTTTTGAAAAGTTGCCAGAGCAAAATGTAGACTTTGGTGGGGGACTAGAGCGAATAGCAGCAGCTGCGAACGACGATGGCGATATGTTTAAGATTGACTTGTTATGGAAAGTAATCGAGCAGATTCAGACACTATCCGGAAAGAAATATAAAGATAATACCGAAGCTTTCCGAGTCATCACCGACCACATCAGAGGTGCAGTGTTTATGATCGGAGACGGAATCAACCCGAGTAACACAGAACAAGGATACTTTGTACGCCGTCTTCTGCGACGGGCCGTTCGTTATGCAGATATCCTAGAAATTCCAGCCGGAAAAATGACAGATATTGCTGAGAGTGTGATCAAAATCTACGGTCAACACTACGGAAATCTTACTGACAGAAGCGAGGAGATTAATACAGCAATCGCTTCTGAGGAGGAGCAATTCCGGCAGACACTAGTGAAAGGCTTGAAGCAATTCAATAAAATCTCTTTGCAGCTTCATGTTGAAACAAAAGTAGTAGACGGGAAGAAAGTCATAGACAAGAGTGTAGATCCTGTAAGAAAGAAATCTATCAACGCTCAGAATGCTTTTGACCTATTCACTACTTACGGATTCCCGATTGAATTAACTGTGGAGATTGCCAAAGAGAAAGGATTGGTGGTAGACACTAAGGGATTTGAAATACTAATGACTGAACACAAAGCCAAGTCCAGAGCTGGAGCTGAACAAAAATTCAAGGGTGGTTTAGCTGACAACTCTGAGAAAGTTGTGCAATACCACACTACGACCCACCTCATGTTAGCCGCACTACGTCACTTCCTTGGAGAACATATTCACCAGGCAGGCTCAAACATCACCGGAGATAGACTGCGTTTTGACTTTACTCACCCAGAGAAAGTTGACCGAGAAACTCTAGACAAAATTGAAGCATGGGTAAATATGGCAGTCGAAACTGGTGGAAAGGTGACTATAGACATGATGAGTAAAGACGACGCAGAGTCAGACACAACTGTTGAAGGGAGCTTCTGGGACAGGTATCCAGATCAAGTGAAGGTGTACACAATCACTGGCGGTGACAATACTATTTTTTCCAGAGAGCTGTGTGGTGGTCCTCATGTGGAAGGGCTAGAGCAAATCAAGGGAAAATTTAAGATTAAGAAGGAAGAATCCTCTTCTGCCGGTGTGCGAAGAATCAAGGCTGTACTTATAGACTAGATATCCCCGTTTTTAAGACATTACTAACAGGCTTTGGGCAACCTAGGCCTGTTATACTATACGCATGTCATTTCTCGGCCTAGGTCAATCCTCTGACCGCTATGGAATAATTATTGATATTGGTTCAGGTAGCGTTCTGACTGCCATTGTTCACTCGAACCCGTCTCAAAAACACCCCAAAATTGTATGGTCACACCGAGAACATGCTCCACTTAGAAATATTGATTCTTTGGAACAGAGCTCAAAGGCAGTTATTACAGCACTGGTTAATGCTTCTGTTCTAATTGATAGCGAAGGCAGAAAGGCTCTACACGAGTACAACCAAGAAGCTCAACCGACAGACTTACAGTGCAGCATTGCAGCACCATGGTCATATACAGTCACTAAAACCATTAACTACAATCAGGAAGAGTCATTTGAAATCACAGAGGAGCTAATCGCTGATTTAACAAAAACCATTCAGGATAAGATTTCTGTTGAAGTTAATGAAGATGAGGCTCTGAAGAATCTCGGTCTAAAAACCATTCTTAGGACAACTATGGATATTATTGCTAATGGATATCGAGTAAGATACCCTGAAGGTGAGAAGGCTGAGGAGATTGCAATTTCTCATGCAACAATCGTTGCCCAAGAATATCTTATTGATGCCGTAGACGAGATGAAAGACAAGCTTTTTACTCAAACATTATCGCGTAAACTTTCATTTATGATTATGCTTTTCAGCATAACGCGTGAGGTAATTCCTCATGCTTATGACGTCTGTTTAGTTGACATCACCTATGAAGCGACCGAGATTGGTGTGGTACGGGACGGTGTGATTTCTTACTGCACTCATGTACCGTTCGGCTCCTTTTCACTCGCACGTGAAATATCAGCTATCACGTCAGCTCCGTTACACGAAGCCTTTGCATACTTACACACTGAGAAGCCTTACTCATTTATAGAAAGCTTAACCAAGACCCAGTCCGAGGAAGTAGAGGCTGTATTTGAGTCATACATAGATAAGGTCAGTACTCTCTTTCACGAAACTGGTGATAGGCTTTCAATACCTAAGCATATATCGTTACATGCAGACCTTAAAAGCGAGTCATTATTCTTGGACCTGATTGACAAAGCCGCCCGAAGAGCCATTAAGTCCGACCCGAACATAACTCCTATTTCTAAGGAAATAATCCGTCAGACCTACAAACAGACTACTGATGACGCAGCAGATGATATTCCGGTAGATACAGCTCTGTTACTTTCAGCCCAGTTTTTCCACAAGCAGAAGCAATATCGTAACTACGAGTACTTATAAGAGCTATACTGTAAAATATACTTATGACACAAAAATGGAATTTACAAGATATTCGTCCAGCTCAACCAAGAAAGAGGCGAAATCCCATGCAGACAACAAACCTTAGCGAAGAGCCTAAAAGTAGACCCTCAGCTGACAGTGTAAACACCGCAAGAGCTAGGGAGGAAATTCCCAATATTGTTATTGAAGATGGCTCAAAAAAAGGCGGTAACCGCTTGACCATTGCCATAGTACTGTTCGTCGTTATCGTTGGAGGGGCAATTGGTCTGAGTGCACTAATGGGTAAAACCGAGTTAACCCTCTATCCTGAGCATCGTGAACCAAACATAAACGCTGAGTTCACAGCTTATCCAGACAAAAGAGACTCGTCACTTAGCTACGAAATAATGACCCTTGAGGCTACCAGCGAAAGCCAGGTCAAGGCAGCCGGCCAAGTCCAAATACAGGAATTGGCAACAGGATTAATTAATATTACAAAGTCTACACCGGGCGCTGAGCGACTAATTAAGAACACAAGATTCCGTTCACCAGAAGGTTTGGTTTATAGAATCCAAGAATCAGTTGTTGTGCCAGGAGCTATCACTGACGAAAACGGTGCTTCCGTACCGGGAACCATTCAAGCTCAAGTGTTTGCCGATGATGTTGGAGAAGACTACAACATCGATAGTAATACAAAATTTGATATTCCTGGATTCAAGGAGGGCGGCTATACCAAATTGTACAATGCTATCGGCGCGACAAATAATCAGGCTTTCACCGGAGGATTTGATGGGCCACAGTTCCAGATTAATGAAGACGATTTGAGCACAGCTCGACAAGCAATTCAGATTGAATTAAGAGATAATCTACTGTCGAGAATCGAGAATGAAAAGCCGGCTGACTTTATCTCATTCCCAGGAGCAGTTTCTATCACCTTCAACCAATTACCGGCAGTTCAGTATGGCCAGGACCTAGTAACCATTAGAGAGCAGGCGATTCTGCAAATTCCACTATTTCAAGTCACTGAGTTTGGATCATTCCTGGCTCAAGAAACCATCACTACCTATGACGGCAATAATGTAAGGGTTGACGATGCAACGGTTCTAACATTTACCTATACTGAAGCTACGACAAGCTCAAGTATCATAGCGAACGAACCATCATTGACCTTTAACCTAACCGGGAGGCCACTCCTTATCTGGGAATACGATGCAACTACCCTCACTCGTGATCTTGCAGGACTACCTAAGACAGCTATAAATAACGCTGTAACAGCCTACCCTGGAATAAAGGGCGCAAGAGTGCATATCACCCCGTTCTGGAAGAGAACCTTCCCTGAGGCAGCTGAAGACATAATAGTTATCGAAGAATTAAAAGAAGCCGCAGAAAACAAATAGCATATCCACAGGCAACAGGAGTCCTCAGTTGACTCTTTTTAGTATTTTTGTTAGACTCACCCTCGTTTAATGGAGCAAGATATATCAGCGATTAAAGACGATTTAGTATACGGCGTGGTAGAGGAATCTCTACCTAATGCCATGTTTCGTGTGGCTCTAGATGAGTCTGACGAGACGGTACTAGCGTACCTAGCAGGAAGAATGCGACGTTTTCGTATTCGTGTCCTAGTAGGAGACAAAGTTGGTATGGTGATTGATCCATACGGCGGTAAGGCTCGCATCACAAAACGTCTATAATCAATATTTATGAAAGTTCGATCATCAGTTAAAAAAATGAGTCCAGATGACAAAATCGTCAAGCGACGAGGTGTAGTATTTGTCATCAACAAAAAGAAGCCACGACATAAACAACGACAAGGTTAAAATTATATGAGAATTTCTGGTATTACAATCCCCGACGACAAACAACTAACATACGCATTAACTGCTGTGTTTGGTATTGGCATGTCGCGTTCAAAAGACATCTTAAGTGAGCTATCAATTGAACACACTGCTAAGCCGACCGAACTTTCAACCGAACAGGAGAATTCTATTCGTGAAAAAATCGAAGCTTTTACTATTGAAGGAGAACTAAAGCGAGAAACTGCAAGTAACATCAAGCGACTTAAGGACATTGAATCATACCGTGGTTCACGTCACACAAAGCGACTACCAGTACGCGGACAGCGCTCAAAGACCAATGCTCGTACTCTAAAGGGTGCTAAGAAGACTATGGGTAGTGGACGACGTAAGCTCGAAAAGACTTAAAATATTATTAATATTTCATAAAACGTACGACATATGGGTAAGAAACGTATCATGAAGAAGAGTGGGGGGTCAGATGTTGCAGGAACATCGCGAGCGCTCAATCGAATTCCAAAAATTAAACTAGCAACTGGCCGATTGAACATCCAGGCTACTTTCAATAACACACTACTAACTCTCTGTGATGGGAAAGGTAACGCTGTGATGGCTGCTTCCAGTGGAGCTCTAGGTTTCAAGGGTTCTCGAAAGAGTACTCCTTTCGCCGCTGCCAAGGTGGGAGAAATCATTGGAGAAAAAGCTCAGCAGATGGGCATGAAAGAAGCTGAAGTTGTTATCCGCGGAGTGGGTGCTGGACGCGAGTCTGCACTTCGAGCTTTCGCTGGTAAAGGAATCAACGTTAATAAGATTACGGACAAGACACCAATTCCATTTAATGGACCGCGTGCCCCTAAGTCACGTCGAGTATAGTTTTATAATATGAAAATAGGACCAAAATATAAGATCGCTAAGCGACTCGGAGCACCAATCTTCGAAAAAACACAAACCCAGAAATTTGAAATTTCTCTAGCTCGACGAGCCAACAACCGAAGCGCGAGACGGCCTAGACAAGCAAGTGACTACAAACGCCAGCTAATTGAAAAGCAGAAAATGCGATTCACGTACGGTATCTCTGAAAAGCAACTACGGGGATACATTGACGAGGCAGTAGAGAAGAGTCGACAACCAGTAGCAGTAGTTATGGAGAGGCTAGAAACTCGTCTAGACAACACTATCTATCGAATGGGACTAGCAAAAACACGTAGACTAGCTCGTCAAATAGCATCTCACGGTCATACATGCGTAAATGGTGTCAAAACGACCATCCCTTCACGCAGAGTCAAAGTTGGAGACGTTATATCTATCCGTGAGGGTAGTCGTCAAACAGGACTCTTTATCGACCTAGCCGAGAAGCACGAGATTACTGCGTTACCAAGTTGGGTAACATTCGATGTTAAGAAGATGCAAGGAGAAGTTAAAGCGATGCCAGCTTATACACCAGGAGAAACACTGTTCGACCCTGAACAGGTGATGGAATACTACAGTCGATAGGACTAAGGGCTTACTAAAATAATTGCGCAAAAATAAAATTATGTTGGAAACAAACATCACTCTCCCATCAAAGCCACGAGTTGTATCTGAAAAGGATAATCATGGAGTCTTCGAAATTGATGGTCTATACCCAGGGTACGGACACACACTTGGAAACTCGTTGCGGCGAATTATTCTCTCGTCTCTACCTGGAGCAGCTATCACACAAGTTAAAATTGATGGTATCGAGCATGAGTTCGATACTCTATCTGGAGTAAAAGAAGATGTAATCACTATTCTCCTTAATTTGCGACGAGTACGTCTTCAGCTACATGGTGACGAACCAATGACTGTTTCTATCAAGCAGAATGGTATCGGGGTAATAACTGCTGCTGATATTGAAACTCCTTCTCAAGTTGAAATTCTTAACCCTGAGCAGCACATTGCTGAGGTGACAAACAAGAGCACAAAGTTTAACCTGGAAATAACAGTGGAACGTGGACTGGGCTACATTCCACGAGAAGTACACCAAAAGGATAAAGTTGAAATTGGAACCATTGCTCTAGATGCTGTTTTCACCCCAATCCGACGAGCTAACTACGAAGTAGAGAACATGCGTGTTGGAGACCGGACTGATTACAATCGACTTCGAATCACAATTGAAACTGATGGTACTTACACAGCTAGTGAAGCACTGGAAAAGGCGATTGAAACTATGATTCACCAATTGAAGTCAATTATTGGTTTCCAGGATACTAAGTCTGAGGAAGAAGCAAAAACTGAAGTTGCTGCAGAAACTGAGAGTACGGAGCCTTCTGAGCCAGACCAAGAAGTACTTAAGACTCGTATTGAAACATTAAGTCTTACTTCACGAACATTACAAGCATTAGAGGACGCAAGCATTCGAACTATCGGAGGGCTTGTGCGAAAGAAAAAAGATGATATTCTAGCTCTCGATGGCATCGGCCCTAAAGGAGTTGATGAAATTGAAGCACTCCTCGAAAAGATGAGCCTAAAGCTCGAAGCATAATTTTATGAGACACTCAAACAACAGACGAACACTCAGCCGAACCCGTAGTCAGCGAACCGCTTTACTTCGTGGTTTGATGGTGTCTCTAATTCGAGACGGACAAATCAAGACAACTCTAGCTAAAGCTAAGGAAGTACAACCTATGGTTGAGAAGATCGTCACTCACGCCAAGAACGATACTGTTCAGGAGCGACGTTTGGTAGCATCACGACTTGGTGAACCTCAAGACGAAACTCTGAAGAAAATGTTTACCGAGATTGCACCTAAGTTCAAAGACAGAAACGGTGGCTACACTCGAGTTGTAAAACTTGGCAACACTTCACCTGGTCGTGAAGAAGCTATAATCGCATTTGTTGAATAATTTTATTAATATGACTACCGAAAATACAAAAACTTACACTATTGACGCAAAGGGAAAGCGTCTAGGAATAGTGGCTACAGAGGCAGCTACATATCTTCTTGGTAAGAATGACCCTAAGTTTGCTAAGCACATCATGGCTGATGTTAGCGTTGTAATCAACAATGCAAGCAAGCTAGACATCACTGACAAAAAGAGTAAGGAAATCTACCAACGATACACTGGTTACCCAGGAGGTCGTCGAGAAGAAACTATGGCTCACCTTGGTGAACGTCTTGGTTATGCCGAAGCGGTGCGCCGAACTATCGGAGGAATGCTTCCCGGCAACAAGCACAAGAAACCTTTGCTTGCTAAATTAACAATCACTGAATAATTTTCGTATGGCTGCAACAAAATCAACAACTTACGTAGAGGGTGTCGGACGTCGAAAGACTGCTACTGCCCGAGTACGACTTACAGTCGCATCGAAAACAGAAATCACTGTTAACGGCAAGGCTCTTACAGATTTCTTCGGAAACCTTTCACACCAGAAGGACGTGATGTCAGTACTTGAAACAGCTGATGCTGGAATCGAGGACTACACAATCACAGCAAAAGTGCTCGGAGGAGGTATCTCTTCACAAGCAGAAGCAATACGATTAGGTATCGCACGGGCGCTAGTAAAGGAAAAGGCTGAACGACGAAGCCCACTAAAGGCTGCTGGTTTCCTAAAACGAGACCCACGTTCAGTTGAAAGAAAGAAACCAGGACTACGAAAGTCACGAAAACGACCAGCTTGGTCTAAGCGATAAGCTTCAGAAAAACCACTGTTTACAGCGGTTTTTCTTTTATTACAAATTTTGACATTTAACCTTTTTAGATTTATAATGCGCGCGTATGACGAATATTGAAAATGATGAATCGGAAGAAGAAATTAACTTTACCGACTCAGATAATACTGAAACAATAGAGCCTGAAATTGAGGATATTGAAGAAGCTGAAGCCGGAAAAATTAAGAAGATGCGTGAAAAACTAGCGCAATGCGAAGATGAAAAGAAGAAGATTCTAGATGATTCACAGAGAGATAAGGCGGACTTTCTAAATGCGAGAAAAAGACTTGACGATGAACGAATTAAAGATAGAATGCGATACCAGAAGCAACACGTAATGGAATTATTACCGTTATGCGACAGCTTTCAAATGGCCATGAGTGACACCGAGGCTTGGGAAAAGGCAGACAAGAATTGGCGGTCTGGTGTAGAGGGTATCAATACTCAGCTACTCAAGATACTTGAGTCCTACAACGTCAAATCCGTTGACCCAGTAGGCGAGGAATTTGACCCTTACAAACACGAAGCAATTGGAACAGAAGAGGTAAGTAACGAATCTGACAAAGATAAAGTAATATCAGTAGTGCAGAGAGGTTATGAAATGACTAATGCCGACACGACAGAAACAATCCGACCAGCACGCGTTACAACCGGAATCATTGAATGAAGCAACGAGTAGCGAAGCTGCGACTATGCTAAATTTATACAGGTTCCTCAGCGGATTCGACCTTTCAAGGAAGAATCTGCTGGCGGAGAGCTGTAAGCAGGGTCTAAAATTACAGAGTGTACCGAATAAAAAAATAACTTTAAATATTACATATGGCAAAAATACTTGGAATTGACCTAGGAACGACTAACTCGGCTATCGCTATCATTGAAGCGGGTGAGCCGATTATTGTTGAAAACAGTGAAGGCGGACGAACGACACCGTCTATTCTAGCTATCTCAAAAACTAACGAACGACTAGTAGGACAAGTCGCTAAACGACAGGCTGTTACCAACCCGACCAATACTATTTATGGCATCAAGCGATTCATGGGCCACGACTTCACGGATGAAGTAGTGCAGAAAGACAAAGATATCGTTCCCTACGAAATCAAGGAGGGAAGTGAAGGTGGAGTAATTATTTCAATGGACGGAAAGGACTATCGACCAGAAGAGCTGTCTGCCATGATTCTAACCAAGCTAAAGACTGACGCGGAAGCAAAGCTAGGTGAAACAATTACCGAAGCAGTTATCACAGTGCCGGCTTACTTTAATGACTCGCAACGAAAAGCTACTCAAGATGCGGGTAAGATTGCTGGACTAGATGTAAAAAGAATCATCAATGAGCCTACAGCAGCTGCTCTAGCTTACGGGTTCAATAAGAAGAAGGATGAGAAAATTGTAGTGTTTGACTTCGGAGGAGGAACTTTCGACATTTCTGTTCTGGAAGTGGGAGACGACGTGATTGAAGTTCAATCTACTGATGGTGACGCTCACATGGGTGGACGTGACATTGACCAAGGAATTGTTCGATTTCTAATTGATGAATTCAAAAAGGATTCAGGAGTTGACCTAGGTAAGGACAAACTTGCTCTACAACGATTAGATGAGTCTGCTGAAAAAGCTAAGTTGGAACTTTCTTCGACCACTGAGACTGACATTAATATTCCGTTTATATCACAAGGTTCTGACGGACCTCTACACATGGACGTAAAGCTAACTCGAGCAAAACTTGAAGAAATTGCTCACGATTACATTGATAAGTCTATCGAAATTACCAAGCGAGCTCTAGAAGCTTCAGGACTTAAGAAGGAAGAAATTGACGAAATCATTCTAGTGGGTGGTCAGACACGTATGCCAGCTATCCAAAATGCAGTACAGGAGCTGTTTGGAAAGGAGCCCAACCGAACTATCAACCCAGACGAAGTAGTTGCTTTAGGAGCAGCGATTCAAGCTGGTATCTTTCAAGGAGATGTGCAGGACATTACATTAGTAGACGTAATCCCACTCTCACTTGGTATAGAAACTATGGGAAGTGTGAACACTAAACTGATTGAGAAGAACACTCATATTCCTACTAAAAAGCAGCAAGTTTTCTCAACTGCAGCTGACAATCAGACCTCAACCGAAATTCATATTGTTCAGGGAGAACGACCAATGGCTAATGACAATAAGTCATTAGGAAAGTTCGTACTAGATGGAATCCCACCAGCACCACGTGGAATCCCTCAGATTGAAGTATCCTTTGATGTTGACAGTAACGGTGTGCTGAACGTATCAGCTAAGGATAAGTCTACTGGGAAAGAGCAATCTATCCGTATCGAGGCTAACTCAGGATTGACGGAAGAGGATATTGAAAAGATGAAGCAGGAAGCGGAAGAACATTCAGACGAGGACAACAAGAAAAAAGACTTAATAGATACTAGAAATCAAGCCGAGCAGATTATCTACACAGCTGAAAAGGCTCTGAAGGACCACGAAAAGGAAGTACCAGAAGATGTTAAAACTGAAATTGAATACAAGATCAAAGAAGTAAATGAAGTGAAAGAGAAAGACGACAAAGAGGCAATCAATACGGCAACTGAAACCCTGTCAACTTCTCTGCAAAAGATTGGCGAAATCATGCAAAAGGCGGCAGAAGAAGCTCAGAAATCCGAAGGCGAGGAGGGTGCTACTGAAGGTAAGTCAGAAGAAAAGAAGGAAGATGAGCCTGTAGTACATGAAGCTGAAGAAGAAACCTCTGAAGAAAAGAAAGACGAAGACTCAAAGTAAGCGGTGGGCAGTGGAGCGAAATCAAAGATTTCGCTCCATCTCACATCTCTAACGAATAAATATTATGAATGACTATTACGAAACATTAGGTATACCAAAAGGATCTTCAAAAGACGAGGTGAAAAAGGGCTTCAGGAAAATGGCTGCTAAATACCACCCAGACAAGAAAACTGGTGATGAGGAAAAGTACAAGGAAGTGACAGCTGCTTACGCTGTTTTAAACGACGAGAAGAAGAAGGCTGAGTATGACACTTACGGACATTCATTCAACGGCGCAGGTGGAGGTGGAGCGCAGGCTGGTGGATTTAACTGGGGCGACTTCCAGGGGCAAGGGCAGAATGGGCAAGGTTTTGAGTTCGATATCAATGACATCTTTCAAAATTTTGGCTTCGGTGGCGGTGGAGGACAGCAAGCACAGCGCGGTCGAGATGTATCAATTGATATAAATCTCACCTTTAAGGAATCAATATTTGGAGTGACTCGTAAGGTTCTAGTGACAAAGAATAATACCTGCTCAACTTGTAGCGGGAGTGGTGCAAAAAAAGGTACAAAAATGACAACTTGTTCAACCTGTAATGGACAAGGGAAAATTCGAGAAACTCGTCAGAGTATCATGGGAAATTTCTCAACCGTACGAGAATGTTCTGCCTGCAATGGTCGTGGAGAAACACCGAAAGAGCATTGCGAACACTGTTCAGGAGCCGGCATCGCCCGTGAACAAGAAGAAATAACAATCAAAGTCCCTGCTGGAATTCAGAATGGTGAAGTTATCCGCATGACCGGACGGGGAGAAGCTGTGTCTCAGGGGCAACCTGGAGATTTTTACATAAGGGTGCATGCTGAGGCACACAAAACAATCAAGAGAGAAGGTTCCACCCTCAGCACCAAACTACCAATCAAGCTGACCGATGCACTACTTGGAGCAACCTATTCGATTGAAACTCTAGACGGTACGGTAGATATCAAAATTCCAGCCGGAATTTCACATGGGGAATTAATCCGTATCAAAAACAAGGGTGTCCCAGTGAATAGTAGCCGAGGGGATTTCATGGTCAAGGTTTCAATCGAAACTCCAAAGAAGCTATCTAAGCTAGCGCGCAAACTCATTGAAAACTTGAGAGGAGAAGGAATATAATCAGACAACATTAAAGCCCGCTCGGATAAATCCTCGCGGGCTTTGTTTACAAAGATCTAAATCTTTTAAGGAACTCACTTTTTCTGTAGCTGTATACCCCTGAAGGAAAGGCAACCAACAATCCAATATATATGAACATGTAGCTTTGTTGCTCATGAGGGTAATCGTTATACAACATTAACAGTCCAAATTCAGTTGAAATAGCGCTGATCTGAAAAAGCAGCAGCATTAGTCTTTTCATAATTAACCTCCTGTACTAAGCAGCCTACAGTATCTAGCATGTGCCTGAAAAGTCAACATGTTCCATTGCGAATAAGATAAAGCCGATGAAATTAATTTCATCGGCTTTTGTTCAATCACCTTCGTGAAGGCGCATGATTATCTTTGTTTGAAATTCTATCAGCCCATGTCCAACATATTTTTGTCGATAGAAGACACATAAATGATAGTCCGACACATTTGACTATAACTACTGTAGTCACTACAGCCTCAGTAAACCAAATGTCCCAAACAAGTGATCCTAAATCTATAATTGCTGCCAGAATAAAAATGCGCCCAGTATTCTTAGAAAGTTTTTCACCATCGTCAGTTCTCCTCAAGAACAAAATTTTCATTATTATATGTATAAATGGTATTATGTCAACATGCCGCAACAATCCACCAGTTTTGACTTCAATGACAATAAAACTACCGCCAGCGACTTCATTCTGCTTGAGCAAATAATCGAAGACAGAGGTAGTCGGTATTCAGTCAGCTACGGAAGAGTAAAGGGGAGAGAAGATATAAAACTTTTCCTAAAGCAACTGAAGAAGAATAAAAAGTATGCCAAAGCCACTCACAATTCATGGGCGACCAGAATATCTAACGACGGAGCAATTTACGAAACCAAGGCAGACGATGGGGAAGTAGGAGCTGGGATGGTAATCCTTAGAATCATGCAGAAGGAACAAGTTTCTGACTGTGTCATTTGTGTAACTCGCTGGTTTGGTGGAGTAAAGCTGATGGGTGACCGCTTCAAACATGTCCAGAACGCCACCAAATACGCTGTAAACGACATGTAGGCAAATAAGGGGGATTAGTCGGTTTTGCAGATAAAAGTGCTTTATAATGGAAATATGGATTGGGGATATGTACTAAACTTCATATACGAAACAGCCTACTTTTTAGCTATGTTTGGACTGTTTACGATGTATGCGATTTTCAAAGGACGACAAGCAATAATGAACGTAATGGTCGGGTTATACCTGGCTCTTTTAATATCCATAGAATTTCCAGCCTACGAACAATTGTTCGGGGGACTCGATACAGCACAATCGTTAGCATTGGCTAAACTAGCCTTTTTCGCCGCAATAACCTTCTTCACCACAGCACTATTCTTTAGAATAATGCCTGACGAGTTTCGAGAGGAAAAATTCGAAACACTGGGAAAGAAACTGCTATTAGCTGCAGGAGCTACGATACTAGTGATGATTTTCAGTTTCCATGTCTTACCAGTGACAGAATTCCTCACCCCTGGCACACCGCTCCAATCACTATTCGCCCCAGCTAATTATTTCTTCTACTGGTTACTTATGCCGTTGGTGATTCTGTATATTCTATAGAATCTAGTTAGCATGTTACGCTTTGGCAAGTATGAAAAAAAATTAAAAAGAACCTAAACCTCATAATAACGGATACGACGCTGACGTAGAGCTCATGCGGAGTGAATCAGAATTAAGAAAATACTAGAAACTATTCCCAACTCAATGGGCATGTTTCCAATTTGCGAACCTGTAGTAGCAGAAGCTGGATCTAACAACAAGAAAGATCCTGGTGGACTTAGTGGTTTTGTGATGATTGCAGAAAGTCATGTAAGTCTGCACACATTCCCAAACAGAGGATTCGTAACAATAGACGTTTATACCTGTCAGAATGATCTAGGCACGGATAAGCTAACGGGTCTTTTTAGGTAATTACTAAAGATAAGCGACTGTGATGTAAATAATGTTAAAAGAGGTGTTCGTTATCCTGCTAGGGATATAAGCTAGGTACGTTATTAATAATAAAATATTTTACTTAAGGCGCCGTTACTTGTCGCACTAGATTGAAAATACTTTTTACAAACGTGCTATGCCATCGGAAACAACATTTTTAATTGCCGAATAGAACTCACAATAATATGTTGCCACAATTCCCAAGCTTCATGCCAGTGACTTTTGCTGAAAAAGGTATAGTCGAGTCATTTACAAAACTGTACGATCCTTATTACGACCTAAATTTTTTCAGCTTGTGGTCATGGAATACCGATGAAGAACATGCAATCTCCGAGCTGAATGGAAATCTGGTTATTTCATTGGTAGATTGTCTTACGTTTGAACCAGTACTAACCTTTTTGGGCCAAAATAACATTGAGGAGACAATTTTCACCCTTTTTCACACATGAAGGATACTGGTCAATCAGCAACATTGAGATACATACCCGAGGTTTCAGTAGCTGATTTAGACAATAATAAGCTAATAATTACTGAAGAGCGGGGGGACTTTGATTACATCTATTCGGTTTCTGATTTTATTACAATTGAAGGAAAAGCTTTAAAAGTAAGCGTAAGTTGCTGAATTCATTCCTCAATGAATACCACGACAACAAGTTTTACCAAATGGATATAACGAATCCAAATCTAGAAGCGATAGTTGCTGAAATTTTCTCAACCAGGGCAAATGATGCTAATAATAAAAACAGCACTGAGGATATAGAACAAGAAAAAATAGCTATAAACAGATTATTGAAAATGGAGGAGAAAGGAATTTTAACGGTCTCAGTACTTGAGGTTTCTGGAAATCCGATTGCATTTAGCATAGACGAAATACTACCTAGAAATTTTGCTTTATCTCACTTTTGCAAAACAGACAATTCGTTTAAAGGAGCGTATCAATATCTTAATATGCAAACTGCTAAATTACTTGAGAAGAGTAGTGTCCTGTATTGGAATTGGGAACAAGACCTAAATATAGAGGGTCTCAGAAAATCAAAGATGAAAAACCACCCAGTAAACTTTTTAAAAAGTATAAAATTGAGTTAAAAGAGAACAATATATGACCTGGTTTATCTTGGCGTTAGTGACACCTTTCCTATACGCACTAACTAACTTTATTGACAAAATACTTTTGAAAAATATTTCAAGGAAGGAGGAGTTGGTACTCTAATTCTGTTTTCTGCTTTTTTGTCTATACTTGCCATACCTATTATCTTAATAACAGACCCTACAGTCCTGACAGTTAGTTCATCTAACATTCTCATACTGGCCATAGTGAGATTACTAGACATAGCAATACTTTGGTTTTATTTACTAGCACTTAATGGCGATGAACCGTCAATAATTATTGTATTCTATCAACTGGTTCCAGTATTTGCGCTTGGACTCGGGTTTATATTTTTAGGAGAGGTTTTGACTCATATCCAACTAATAGCGACAGGTATCATTGTTGTTGGAACTACACTTGTGTCCTTTGAGATGAATGATGAAAATAATTTCAAGATAAAAAAGAGGACTGTCGCACTTATGACCGCAGCCGCGTTAGCGTGGGCTTTAGAATCTGTTCTGTTCAAAGTTGTCGCGATTGAGGAAAATGTGTGGCGCTCATTATTCTGGGAACATGTAGTCTTAGTAGCAGTAGGTTTACTAATATTCATATTTGTTAAATCCTACAGGGCACATTTTCTGGCTGCTTTGCGCACAAATTCCATGCCTATACTTGGTCTAAACGTTGGAAACGAAAGGCCTATACATGGTTGGCAATATCGTTGTTGCCTTCGCTGTAATGCTAGCTCCTGTTGCACTAATTCTTCTTGGTGAATCATTTCAATCCATCTTTGTTTTACTGATAGGTATAACGTTTACATTATTTTTTCCTAGCATATACAAGGAAAATATAAACAAGAAACACATCGCTCAAAAACTTCTGGCCATACTCATCACAGGCTTTGGAACATACTTGTTACTTTTTGTATCCTAGAGATATGCACTTGAGACGAAAAAATAGCGAGTTTACTTGGTATACTTTACCTAAAGTTAGGACGCTATCGAACATATACCATGCATTTTTTAAACAACATAATGCTATACGTGTTAATACCGCTGCTTATTTTAACAGTGGTTGCGTCCTACTATAGGTTTCTAGTTCTTAATGACCATCCTGTTGCATACGAGGGGTTTTGTGACCCCTACACCGAGGAATGTTTTGTTGGCTGTGAGGATGACGAATGTTTGGAGGAATCCTACTATACTGAAGTTGAGAGATATGCACCTACACTATTAAGGCTGTGTGGAGACGATATCTCTGACTGTGAAGCAGCAAATACCTGCACCGAGAACGAAGACGGATGTTCTGTTGCCTATTGTGAGCCTGAAGTTGACGGTGAAGCATGTGACACGTTATCAGAATCAGATAATATCGATATATGATTTGTTACCTATACGACGCTCCAACATACCTTTTCTTTGCTTCAGATGTACCAGCACTATTATATTACTCGCATGTACCAGCCACGGTTCTTGCATTATTAGTTGGTTTTTTCGTTTATTTCAATGCTCGACACTTACTCTTAAATAAGCTCTTATTCATAATAGCTATCTGCTTTTCTTTGTGGACTCTAACTAGTCTTGTGTCCTGGACGAATATAAATGCAGATTTCATACTGTTCACCTGGCCATTCTTCGCAATACTCTCATCGCTGATAGCAATACTGAGTATTTATTTCATTTATGTTTTCCTATACAAGAAGGACGCGCCTTTACTCATGAAGTCAGCTTTCACTCTCTTGCTTGTTCCTGTAATACTTTTCGCACCGACAAACCTAAGTGTAAGTGGATTCAATCTTACTAACTGCGATGCTCTCGGATTTGAAGGAACGCCATTTAAAATCTATTACACGTCACTAGGAGTTATTGCTATGGTTTGGATATTGGCTTTACTTATCAATGCCTACAAAGCAGCAGAAAAGTCATTCAGAAAGCAAATTTTACTTATGGGTACAGGTATTGAGTTCTTTCTTTTCTCCTTCTTAACGATGACATTTATTGGTACCTACCTAGTAAATATAGGGATACTTGAAGACTCAAGACTTGAATTTTATGGACTATTCGGAATGTTGGTATTTATGGTATTCATAGGGGCATTAGTTGTACGTTTTAAAACCTTTAGTATTGGCATGATTGCTTCGAAAGCACTAATGATTGCGCTTGTGGTTCTTGTCGCCTCACAGTTCACATTCTCAGAAAATAGCACAAGTGCCATCTTGACGTCAATCACACTCTTACTTACAGCTGTGGCAGGCTACAATCTTATTAAGAGTGTTAGAAAGGAGATCAAGCAAAGAAAGGAGCTCGAGGTAGTAACGGTAGAACTAGACAAAGCCAACGTGCGCCTAAAAGAACTAGACAAGCTCAAGTCTGAATTCGTATCGATTGCTTCACATCAGCTTCGTAGTCCACTTACTTCAATCCGCGGGTACGCTTCATTACTACTAGAAGGTAGTTACGGTAAAATCACCAAGAAGATGACGGAGCCCTTAGAGAGAATTGAGGACTCATCCAAGCTGATGGCCCTAGCAATTGAGGACTATCTGAACGTATCTCGTATTGAATCCGGAAACATGAAATACAACAAAGCCGACTTCAACCTTAAAGAAGAAGTCGACCGTGTCTGCGACGACATCCGAGGTGATACTATCCGTAGCGGCTTGTCCCTAATCTTCCGCTCAGACCTAAAGAGTCGAGGAGTAATTAATGCTGACCTAGGTAAAACTGTGCAGATTCTCCGAAACCTCATCAACAACTCACTCAAATACACAGAAAAAGGTTCTATTAAGGTCTTGGTACGAGACGATGTCACAAATAAGAAAATCTTTGTAGACATCATAGACACAGGTATCGGGATGAGCGAAAAGACCCAGGAGACTATCTTTGAAAAATTCGAGCGAGCCGACAATGCCAACACAGTTAGTGTGCAAGGTACTGGACTTGGTTTGTTCGTAGCTCTCAAGATGGCAAAAGCTATGGGTGGCGATATCACCTCTTTCTCAAAGGGTGATGGAAAAGGTTCTCGGTTTACCCTTGAACTACCGCTAGCAATGTAATTGGTGACAACAACCATTTTTTGGTAATATACTGACATGTCAAACACTAAAAAGCGTCTACTGACCGGACTGCAGCCTTCAGGAACACTACATATCGGAAACTATTTTGGAGTGCTTAAGCCCTTTTTTGATATTCATGAAGACTACGAGAGCATGCTAATGGTGGCTGAC
Organism: Minisyncoccota bacterium; assembly: GCA_021129655.1. Taxonomy (GTDB): domain Bacteria; phylum Patescibacteriota; class Minisyncoccia; order Phycocordibacterales; family UBA918; genus OLB19. Next base: position 10,784 of record JAJOLC010000057.1, on the reverse strand, counting down.
TACCATGCACTGACCAGCTTGCGTGACCCCGAGGCACTACGTCAAAATACTATTGATGTCGTAAAAGACTATCTAGCTATCGGTGTAGATCCGGCCAAAGTTACTATCTTCCGACAGTCTGACAACCAAGACCATACTGAGTTAGGCTGGATTCTCAACTGCATGGTGACAGTCCCATTCTTGCAGCAAGCACACTCGTACAAAGATAAGATAGCAAAAGGACTTGAGGCTAATGCGGGGCTATTCACCTATCCTATGTTAATGGCAGCCGATATACTTTTATATGATACCGATACAGTACCAGTCGGAGAGGATCAGCGGCAACATTTAGAATACACCCGCGAAGCAGTCGGCAAGTTTAATCGTGCCTATGGTGAAGTTCTCAAGCAGCCGGCCGAAAAGATTTACAAGGACGTTGGAGTGATACCTGGAACTGACGGACAAAAAATGAGTAAAAGCTATCGAAATACTATTCCGTTGTTTGGCACTGAGGAAGAGATTACTAAAGCTGTTATGAGCATTGTGACTGACTCAGAAGGGGACCGGCCAGAAAACGTATACTCTATACACCGGTTACTCAAGTCTGAAGAAGAACTTGAGTCCGTATACCAAGAAAATGCTGGCCGTTACGGTGATTTAAAGAAAATTCTAATAGCAGACCTGGAAGCATTCAGTGGACCGATGAGAGATAAACGAAATAGTATTACCGAAGAGGAAGTAATAGCTGTTCTTGCTGAAGGAGCAGAAAAAGCTCGCAGCATCTCAGGCCCAACTCTGAAGAAAGTACGAAAAGCAATCGGTATTTCATAGTATTGACATTAGAAATAACCGCTGTATAGTGTTGTCAGACCTACAACCTAAGGAGGTGTCCGATGTCTAAAAGAAATGCACCCATCTGCAAGCTTATTGCTGAGGTGGCAAAGAATATAGGTGCCAAAATTACATATTACAAACACGAAGAAGGGAGTAATGTATTAATTTTCCAGCCTCGGGTGCAGGACACTGGCCCGAACCTGGAGTTTGGAATTTTTTTTGCAAACAAACTACAACAGTTAGCTGAGTACCAGGAGCTACCTGATATACTTACCTCTAATGCATTTGATACTAAGTGCCCTGAATTCAATACTGAATTTACCGACATTAGAATCGTCAAAATTAGAGTTGAAATAACCTATGCTGATGCATAACACAGCGGCTTCATAAAATGAAGCCGCTTTTTTATGCCTGTAGTAATAACATTTACCTATAAATGAATTAGCGTATAGTCGACAAAGGTACACACAGGAGGTACAAGCATGTCTAATACCATCAGTTCGGTAAACAAGTTAATAAACAGACTAACACTGCAATTTCAGTGCTCAGTAAACAGAACTTCTAGCGTGGACGGAAAAGTGCTAATTTTCCAGCCCTTGCAAGAAGGCCATAAGACAGACGAGGCATTTGTAGACAGATGTATCACTGAGCTTAATACTGGGTTTGAAAAATTCAACATAGCTGCTTGGTCTGAGTTGCTAGTAATTAATTCAGAGGAGGACAGTGGGGTAATAAATAAAATTAAAGTGGTCATATTTGACTAACCGCAAGGCGGCTTCAGTACGAGGTCGCCTTTTTAATAACTTTTTATTGACTACAGACCCATAGTGAAGTATTTTGTATCGAGTAATAACCGGAGGATAGTCCAATGGAAAATAAGCGAAATGTAAGTGAGGAACAAGATTTGATTGAATTGATTCGATATGCAGAATCCAAAATCAAGCCCTACTACGTGATTATATTGAGTTTTTCAAGCGAAGATAAGATTCTTGTCATACAACCAACCATAGAGGGTTTCGGGTCAAACAAAAAGATTGTTTTGACGTTCGCTGAAAAACTGTATGAGGAAATAAAGATACTAGATCTCCTAGACACAGTAAGAATAGATTTTATAGATGAAGTAAACTATAGAGCTAATGCGAAACCAAATGATAGGGAGTATAAATTAAGAGTTAGCATTATTGAGTAACCCCAATAAGCACCAGGCATTTCCTAACAGGAAATGCCTTTTTATTATTGACTAAAAGGTCTTTGGGATATATTCTCTAACTACCAATGAAGCAGCTGACACTGTGGAGGTGACCACATAAATTAAATATAAATAAGAACTCGAAAGAGTTGAAGTAGGGTGGCACCGCGACCAATCAAAAGGAATCGCCCCTACAGATGTATTAACTTTAATATGTTTGTAGGGGTATTTTTTATTCCTACGACCACACAACACAATATGGAAAGAACACTTATAGCAGAACTTTCAAAGAAAGTAGGGGAGGAAGTATTAATCAATGCAGTTGTTAGCGTGGCGAGAAAGCAAGGAAAGATGGCTTTCTTTGATTTTCGTGACCGTAGCAGCATTATTCAAGGAGTCGTCTTCGGCAAGCCTGAGGTGCTGGAAGTAGCCAAAGAAGTAAACGAGGAATACTCATTATCAGTAACAGGAATTGTAAACGAGCGACCAGAGAAGATGATTAATCCTGATGTAGAAAACGGAAATATTGAGTTAGAGATTACAGGCATCGAAATACTGAACGCTTCAGAGGCAATGCCCTTTGATCTTGAAGCAGAACTGAACATAGACACTCTCCTAGACTATCGACCGCTTACACTCCGCCACTCAAGGCAGCTGGCTATTTTCAACATCCAGGCAACAATAGTAGAAGCCTATGGTGATTTCATGCGTCAGCAAGGCTTCAAAGAATTCCAGTCACCAAAAATAGTCGGCGGTGACGCAGAAGGTGGGGCTGAAGTATTCAAAGTTAAATATTTCAAGGATGTAGAAGCTTCACTTTCTACTAGTCCGCAACTGTACAAACAAATCATGGTCGGAGTATACGAACGTGTATTTACATTCGCTACAGCTTTTCGAGCAGAGAAGAGTGCGACCAGCCGACACCTAAGTGAGTACACTTCTCTAGATGCAGAAATGGGATTTATCAAAGACCATACCGATGTAATGCGAATGGAGACCAAACTGATGAAGTTTATCTCTAAGTATATTGCGGAGAAAAACGAAGCTGAACTAAAAACTCTAGAAGTTGATCTGCCATTAATTCCTGACACTGATAATCTTCCGTTCATGAAACTAAGGGAAGCACAGGAGCTAATCAAGAAAGAGACTGGTGTAGACAAAACCAAACTACCCGACCTAGAGCCAGAGGACGAAAGATGGTTGTGTGAGTATGCGAAGAAAGAACTAGGAAGTGATTTCATCTTCATTACTCATCAACCAGTCAATAAGCGTCCTTTCTACACAATGGAGGACCCTGAGGACATCGGTTACACCAAAAGTTTTGACCTTTTGTTCCGAGGGGTAGAAATAACAACTGGCGGGCAGCGTGTTCATGACTTAGAAACTCTTAAGAAGAAAATTGAAAAAAATGGTCTGGATGCAGAAAAATTTGAATTCTATCTACAGGCATTTAAGTTTGGAGTACCTCCACACGGTGGATGGGGAATGGGACTGGAACGACTGACTGCAAAGTTCTGTGGAGTGGCTAATGTTAAGGAAGCTACACTGTTCCCTCGCGACATAAACAGAATTGACACCTTCACATCAAAAGACCACAGTGACACAGCTGAACTATAATTCTATGACAAAAATAAACAGAACGAACAAAGAGTTGGAGCAAGTCAACAAAAAATACTGTCGGATTATTTTAACCGATGATTTACCAAGTTGGCATCGACTAGTCGAGACTAAAGGGGGCCAGCTTGAATACCGAATGGGTATTGGTAAGAAAAAGGAGATGACTGTCCGTGCCTACCGAACGCTTATTCGCTCAATCGTTCAAACCGCGAAAAGTCATCAGCTGGATAATATTGCACTTGAGATAAACGTCAAAGGGAGCCCTCAGCTAGAAAATATGGGTACCGAATGGACACACAGAACCGTGTCGGAAAATCTACAGTTAGCTCAATACGAATTCAACAAGTATAAAACTGAGGAAAAGGACAAGGTCGAATTAAAGGAAATTCTTGTTTGTGGAAAGATGACAGCTTCTGAAAAGAAGGCTTTTGAAGCTGGGTTAATTATTGGTGAAGGAGCGAATTTCACTCGAGATATCTCAAACACTTCGGGAGATGACATGACTCCAAGCTTGCTGGCAAAAGCCGCTCAGACAGCCCTAAAAGGAACTAAAGCCAAAGTTATCACACTTGACATTAAAGCGATTAAGAAGCTAGAAATGGGTCTTCTGGAAGCAGTAGGAAAAGGTGCTAGCGACAGTTCTCGCTTCATTATTGTTGAATATTGGGGACTCGGTAAGCCAAATAAAAGTGACGTGGAAAAGAAGCCTGTGGTACTGATAGGCAAAGGTATTACTTATGACTCTGGAGGATTGAACGTGAAGCCGTCTGGTTCAATGCACGACATGCACATGGACATGTCTGGCGGAGGAGCAGTGATTGGAACTATGAGAGCAATTGCGAAACTCGGTCTTAAGAAGAATGTTGTAGGTTTAATCCCAACGGCAGAGAATGCTATCTCAGCTGAAAGTATGAGAGCGGGAGACATTGCCACTTCCATGTCCGGACTAACAGTAGAAATAATGCACACTGATGCTGAAGGTAGAATGGTTTTGGCTGACGCAATTACTTACGCGCAAAAATTCTACTCACCATCTGTCATGCTAGATGCAGCCACTCTTACTGGAGCATCATTATCGGCACTAGGACAACACACCTCAGCAATTCTGACTAAGGATGAGAATCTACAAAGAATCCTACAAGAATTAGGAGAAGAGAGTGGCGACCTTATGTGGCCATTACCACTCTGGGATGAATATAATGAAATACTTAAAAGCACCCGAGCAGACATCTGCAACATTGCCCATAACTTCTCGCGCTGGGGAGGCTGTATAGAAGGAGGAGCCTTCCTAAGCTTCTTCGCTGACAAAAAAATTCCTTGGGCTCACCTAGACATCGCCCCAAGAATGGAGAGCATCGCTACTGACAAGCTGGCTAAAGGAGCAACTGGTGAGCCAGTTAGACTCTTAGTATCTTTTGTTCAGCAGTGGAAAGGTTAGTGTTACTATAATCAGGTGAATACAGTAGCCGCCTACGCAATTAAAACAGAAACGTTCGAGGGCCCTATGGAGCTTCTAATTGAGCTTGTCGAGAAGCGCAAGCTACTGATTAATGACATCTCGCTGGCAGAGGTGACAGACGAATACATGCAGATGGTGAGTGCTATGCAAGAACTATCGTTGCCTAACACCACGCAGTTTATTTTACTGGCAGCTACATTACTATTGATTAAATCCAAATCCTTACTACCAGTCCTAGACCTAACTGAGGATGAGGAGGCTAGTATCGAAGACCTTGAAGATAGACTAAAGCGATACAAGGTTTATCGAGACGCAGGCATCGAGATACAAAACCGATTCGGTCGGACCAACATGTATGCTCCTGAGTATAACCCGCCACACGACCCGCTGTTTGTAGCTGATAAATATTGTGCTGTCGATGAAATGCAGACGGCAATTTACCGTGTGTTAACGAGCCTGCCCAAGAAAACACCAAAACCATCTGTAAGAGTACGGCCAACTATTTCCCTCGAGGATATGATGAACACTCTGGAAAAACGCATCACTAATCAAATGCACACAAAATTTTCTGATATTCAGGCCAATGAAACTGAACACAAAAACGTAATTGTCGGTTTCCTAGCAATGCTCGAGCTTTTTAAGCAGGGAAACCACATCCTTACACAAACAGATAGATTCGAGGATATCAGACTTGAAAAAGAAAAAGCTGATACTCCCCAATACTATTAAAATGTTCTACATACCAATATAAAAACAAGTGTTATCTATGTTAAAATTTGTCTATGCCACTTGATATTCTCATCGAGGCTCTGCTTTTTTATAAGACAGTTCCTCAGAATAAGCAGAAGCTAATAAAAGTTTTTGCTGTGCCTGATGAGGAATTTTCTACTGCTCTTTCTACCCTGAAGACCAGGTTAGAAGCTGGGGCGACTCGACTCCTCGAGACTGAAACAACTATACAGCTAGCTACTGCACCTGAGTTGTCTGAATTCGTGGAGTCATTGCGAAGACAAGACTTGACTGGAGACATAGGCAAGGCCGGTGCTGAAACACTAGCTATTATTCTGTATCGAGAACCAATTTCACGCAGTGAAATCGACCGTATTAGAGGAGTCAACTCCTCATTCATTCTACGAAACCTACTGACACGAGGATTGATTATTCGTGAATCAATCACTGGTAATGGGTATCAATTCAGGATTAGCACCAACCTCCTGCGGCACCTAGGGGTAACTCACAAACAGGAGTTGCCGCAGTTCTCCGAATTTATGAATACTATAGACACATTTGACACAGCCGAAACATGAACGAAGAATACCCTGACATAAAGGAAGATACGCCTTCGATGACCCAAGACAGATTCCCAGTCTTGGCCCAACTGAGTGTATTAGGAATTATTATGTTTTCCTTGTTTGGTGGATTTATTTTTGGGGTAGAAGAACCAATTAATACTGACACACCACCATTGATTATCTCCGACAGCTCAAAACAAAGCCCAGTTGTGCTAGAAAAAATTGACGAGCCACCACTACGAGCTACAGCCGCGTATGTTTGGGATGTACGAACCCAACGAGCACTCTATAGTAAAAATGCCTTTGAAGAATTGCCATTAGCTTCCATAACTAAATTAATGACAGCGCTACTAGCACATGAACTTATGGAATCTAGCCAGCCAACGACCATTTCACTTAATGCCATCAGACAAGAGGGGAGTAGTGGCCTATTAGCAGGAGAGGAGCTCACCGCTGACGAGCTTCGCGAGCTAGCTCTCATCTCATCATCAAACGATGCGGCTTTTGCCTTGGCTGCGAGTGTGGGAGTACTGCTCGGAGATAATGACCCAACAGCACAGTTTATAAGAGGAATGAACATACGAGCTGACATGTTAGGACTAGAGACTCTAGAATTTTGGAATACAACTGGACTAGATTTATCCTTAACTAAGCCGGGTTCAATTGGTAGTGCTAGAGATGTGTCTTTCTTGATGGAATATATCATCACTGAGTATCCGGAAATCCTAGAACCAACCATGAAGGCTTCTACTCGCGTTTACAATTCGTCCGGCGACTATCATGACGCCAATAACACAAACCCAATTGTTTTAGATATTCCTAACCTATTAGGCTCAAAAACTGGTTTTACTGACCTGGCCGGAGGAAATCTGACTATCGCTTTTGACGCTGGTCTAAATAGACCTATAATCATAACTGTCCTTGGCTCCACTCGCGACGAGCGCTTCACCGACGTACTAACTTTAGTACAGGCAGTTCAGGAATCAATCGGTAAACAAGAATAATATTATGGAATCAACTCTCTTAAGTGTCTTACTACCAGCTCTAATTTCATTTTCAATTGGAATTGCTATTACTCCAATCGTTACTCATTTTTTATACAAGCATAAAGTCTGGAAAAAACAGGGTGGAAAGGTTGCTCTCGGCGGAAAAGAGGCAATCGAGTTCAATAAGCTGAAGGGTGCAGATGAAACCAAGACACCACGCATGGGAGGAATCGTTATCTGGGGTAGTGTTCTACTAACTATTCTCAGCACCTACCTTTTGTCACAGCTGTTCCCAAATTCTTTCCTTGGTGAATTGGACTACCTAAGCCGCTCACAGACATTGATACCGTTAGCTACACTATTAGCTGGGGCTGGTGTTGGTTTTCTTAATGATTTTTATGACGTCGCTCATAAAGGAAAAGGGCTCAGGCTTTCCATACGACTTATTTTTATTGCCATTCTGTCCGGACTATTAGGTTGGTGGTTTTACTTTAAACTTGGTGTAACGGGCATCAACATTCCTTTTGATGGTACCTGGGAAATCGGTATTTTTATTATTCCGTTCTTTATAATTCTTACTATCGCACTTTATGCTAGTGGTGTAATCGACGGTATCGACGGACTGTCTGGCGGTGTATTCGCCTCAATCTTCGCAGCTTATGCTGGAATTGCCATTGTACAATCTCAATTTAATCTGGCTGTATTTTGTGCAACGGTGGCTGGGGCAATCATGGCTTTTCTTTGGTTCAATGTTCCGCCAGCCCGTTTCTGGATGACCGAAACTGGGTCTATGGCTCTAACGCTTTCCTTGGCTACGGTTGTTTTTATGACCGACTCGCTGGGTGACGGACACGGCATCGCTCTACTATTTATTGTTGGACTACCGCTCATTGCTACTGTTGCTTCTAATGTGATTCAAATTAGTTACCGAAAAATGACAGGTAGAAAATTACTAAGAATAGCACCTCTTCACCACCACTTCGAAGCTATCGGCTGGCCATCAGCAAAAGTAACAATGCGTTATTGGATAATCAGCATATTTTGCGCTGTTATTGGTGTAGTTGTAGCCACCGTAGCCTAATTATGAAAAAACCAAAATCTGCGGACTCTGTACTACTCTCCCTAATAGTACTTATGGTGGCGGGTGGGTTTTTAATTTTTTCTTCAGCCTCATTAGGACTTATGGCCAGAGATGGGGCAAGTTTTACTTCAGTGGCTTTTAGTCAATTCGCTTTTGGTGTAGTTGGCGGGGGACTGACGTTGCTTTTTATTAGTAATGTTTACTATAGAAACTGGAGAAAATATGCTTTTTATATATTTATTCTATCTCTCATTGCTACTCTAGCAGTTTTTATTCCTGGCATCGGGATGAGCCATGCGGGGGCTACCAGATGGATAGACTTAGGTTTTACAACGGTTCAGCCGTCCGAATTCCTGAAAATCGGGTTTGTAATTTACTTGGCCACGTGGTTTTCAGGCGTACACGGAAAAATAGGGAATTGGAAGTATGGATTATTGCCGTTCGGAACCATTGTTGGAATAGTTGGTGCCGTAATGCTTTTACAGCCAGACACTGACACTTTCCTAATCATGGTAGTTTCAGGTATGGCAATGTTCCTAACAGCCGGGGCTAAATGGCGTGACATCGGACTAATTATTCTAGCCGGAATTATCATGATAATAATTGTGGCGGTTAGTAGGCCGTACATCATGGACAGATTTACCACCTTCATGAATCCTGATGCTGACCTTCTCGGTAGTGGCTATCAAATTAATCAGTCACTTATAGCAGTTGGTTCCGGAGGAGTAAGCGGACGAGGTTTTGGTCAAAGTATCCAGAAGTTCGAGTATCTACCTGAACCTATTGGAGACTCTATCTTTGCTGTTTATGCTGAGGAATTCGGCTTCGTTGGCACAGTAATTCTAATCATCAGTCTAGTATTCCTAACTCTTCGTGGGTATCGAACAGCCACCCAGGCCGGTGATATTTTTGGTACTTTATTGGTTGTTGGATTTATGACCATAATTATTGCTCAGGCGTTTTTGAACATAGGAGCTATGGTTGCGCTCGCCCCCTTATCAGGACTACCGCTACCATTCATAAGTCACGGTGGCACAGCCCTAATGGCTACACTCGCTTCATTAGGAATCGTATTGAACGTGTCGAAATATCGAACTTTCAGAAAGACCACATGATACACTTAGCAATATGAGAATTGGTTTTGTTGGAGGTGGCACCGGTGGGCATTTTTACCCGCTCGTAGCGGTAGCTCACGAATTAAATAAAAGTGATACAAGTCCCGAACTTTACTATTTCGGTCCTTCCCCTTATGATCAAAAAGCTCTAAGTGAACTCAATATCAGCTACGTGTACTGTCCGGCAGGAAAACTCCGGAGGTACTTCTCCATTCAAAACTTTATCGATATTTTTAGAAACTTCTTCGGAGTTTTTATTGCTATCTGGAAACTATACATAATTTATCCTGATGTGATCTTCAGTAAGGGTGGGTTCACTAGTGTCCCAATTCTTATTGCTGCCAAGCTACTCAATATTCCAATTGTAATTCATGAATCAGACGCAGTCCCCGGGAGAGCAAATAAGTTGGCCATTAAGCGAGCTCGTTACATCGGTATCGCCTATGACGACGCTGCACAATACTTTCCGGAAGAAAAAACTGCTTTGGTAGGTATTCCCTTACGACCTGAAGTAAAAATGGCATCCGACAACCCCTTAGCAACGCTAGGTATCCCTAATGACAAACCTCTCATCTACGTAACTGGAGGCTCATTAGGAGCAGAAAGAATCAACAATCTTATTCTACAGTCACTTAACATTCTGCTGCCCCATTACCACATATTTCATCAAGCAGGCGATGCCAATGTAGGAACATACAAACTGACTGCTCAAAAGCTACTGGAAGACACGGGTCTAATGAGCAGCTATTATGTTCACGGTAGTGTTGACGCAAAAACAGTAGCCAATCTTATGAGTGCTGCCTCTATCATCATCACTCGTGCCGGCAGCACCACCTTGTTTGAGATTTCGTATCATGGCAAGCCAGCTATCATCATCCCAATCCCTGAGGACGTTAGCCGGGACCAACGCACTAACGCTTACGCTTACGCTAGAACGGGAGGAGCTACTGTAATCGAAGAGAAAAACCTAACTCAAAACTTGCTCACACAAGAAATTAACTCTATTATGGCAAATACAGAAAACCATCAGGCGATGTCAGAGGCAGCCAAAAGTATGTTTATTGATGGAGCTGCCTTGAAAATTGCTAATATACTCATCTCTATTGGAATTGAACATGGATCATAAAATTGAACAAAAAGTCGTTACCAGATTCGCACCATCACCGACTGGCTTCTTACATATCGGTGCTGTTCGTACCGCCCTTTATTCGTACCTATACGCCAAGAAACAC
>JAJOLC010000017.1 GCA_021129655.1 Minisyncoccota bacterium | reverse complement strand
CACCAGTAAGTTGTGAATTTGTAATCCTTACAAAGGCTGTTGAGGTTGAGGCTGGTGCTGTGTAGTCGACACCGGCCGTCAAGGTAATTCCTGTTCCAGACACAGTTTCATTACCACGCTGGATGAAGTAATCTTGTTTTTCCATAGTAGTTAGCTCGGCATAAGTTGTATACGAATTTAAGTCTGCACCTGCATCAGATACCCGAAAACAATAATCTGTATCGTATCCAGAATCCACCGTAGCTTCAATGGAATATTCCAACTCAGTAAATTGAGTACTAGTTAGAGTTATTGAGCCAGAATCTGAAGTGGTTTCTCGCAGAGCTCCAGTGCCAATGAAGTTAGTGTTCTCATCAGTCATGGCCCCCAAGCTCGCCAAAGCAATATCAGTTGTATTACCGTCAGCAATATTAGAGCTTAGCGACATGTCCCAAGCACCGCCGACAGCTCCAACATCTGTCCACGAGACAACACCCCCACAGGTAGTAAGTTTAGTTCCATACTCTAGTCTGTAAGTGGTAGCCGGGCTAGAAACGGAGCCTTCATTAGATACTTGCAACCTCAGTCTATAGGTAGTCTCCTTCGCAATATTCAAGAGACCGGTATCTTCAGCATCTCCACTCGCTGATGTAGCCCCAGCTTCATTACCGTCATCATTTCTCCAGTGATAGTGAGTTTGTGTTAGTACTGGTCCGGCTATTGTTGTGTTTGAAGTTGGTGAAACAGCGGTACTTGGTCCCACACTTGACGATGTAACAACCACCTCCGTAGAAGGGTCAGCTATTTGCACCTCAATTGTTTCTCCATCTACAGCAGTAGCGCTCACATCTAGCACGACATATAAACACATACTCCGGGTGCTCGAGATGGTTTCGGAGCCAGTAAAGGTTGAGGTGCCGTTGGCAGTAGAAAAGCCGTCGGTGTCTGTACTGCCAAACTGAGTTTCTCCACCACCATACGATTCACCGGTACAGTCATAAGGAGCAGTTGTATCCAAATCATAGAATAATTCTATATCGGCCAAATCTGTGGAAGCATCAACTGTGCCGACCTCAGTTAGTGTCACCGACGTTACTGCTCTAACAGTACCAGGCCGTTCAATAACAAAACCTCCGCCCAAATACTGAGCATTACTACCAACATCTAAATTAGCAACGTGAGTACTAGTGGCACTAACATCAACATCAGCCGAGATAGTACCTTCAGGATAAATATCATAATTACGAAGAGCCGTTCCGGCGTCCGAAAGTCTGAAGCAGTAGGTATTACCTTGAGGTGCTGTGGCAGTTGGCTGAAAAGCATACTCTAGTTCAAGAAAATTAGTGGTTGCAAAAATTAACGATCCAGTTTGAGAATTAGTATCACGGAGTGCACCATTAGTGGGCAAGTGAGTGGTGTTTTCATTTGTTGTACCGCCATTAGCTACAGTTAAGTCCGATGAATCATTACCATCAGTAATAAAGGCAGAATTGGCCATATCCCAATCACCTCCTACTGCTCCTACATCTGTCCAGACAGCAATAGCAGAACAGGTTGTTACCTTTTGCCCATACTCTAAACGGAAAGCGGTGGACACTGAAGATGTTGAACCTTCAGCTGAAATTTGTGTTCGCAACCGCCTGATTGTGCCATTGGCAAAACCGATTGCAGGTAAGTCCTCGCCACCTTCGATAGAAGTAGCCGACCCTTCAACCCCGTCGTCGTTCAACCATTGGTAGTGAATCTGTGTCAACTCTGCATTTCTTAACACTGTCGAACCACTTATTAGTAAACTATCAGACGGTCCGATGGACGCCCCACCCGTTACTACAATATCTGTTAGCGGAGTATCAATAGATACAATAAGAGTATCTCCATCTAGTGCGCCACCGACGATGTCCATAACTGGATAAACACACAAAGCTTGAGTAGGAGAAATTACAACTGAATCAGTGAAACTGGAGCTTCCATCAGCACCTGAGAAGCCATTACTATCTGTAGAGCCATACTGGCTTTCAGCTCCACCATAAGATTCACTAGCACAATCATAAGGAGCGGAAGTATCTAAATCATAATAGAGTTCTACATTTGAAATACCTGTAGAGCCATCTACTGTTCCGGATTCATCAATTGTTAAACCCGTAACATTTCTAGAAGCACTACTCTCAACGATTGCGAACTGTCCACCGGTGTAGAAACCTGTAGTTGATATATCAGCGGCTGTCACATGAGCACCACTCACACTAACCACCGTATCGAGTCCATAGAAATTATCATTCAAAGCAATACCTTGCACAGCGACTCTGTCGGCAGCAAATGTCGCATCGTCAACAGTGTCAGTACTAGCGTTCACGTGTGACATGGCAACATAGTCACTGGCAGTCAAACCACTTAACAATAAGGCACCAGATGCTCCAGCCGTGAAGGCGTTGTTGTCCCGATTAAAAGAAGCGAACGATCCACGACTAACATCTGACCCAGTGAGATTCCAAGTAATATCAAAAGGTTCACGGTCGTTACTGTTGACAGTAGTCTCGGTGTAGGCAGTGGCAAAAAAGAGATAGTCATCCGCACTATCAATTTCAATTCGGTCGGTATTTGAAACTAAAGAATGAGAAAATTTATTGGAATTTATTTCATCCTCGGTGTCAAAAGTCAGAACTTTGCTAGTATCAGCTAAAGTTTGAGTGCCCGAGCCATCTGACAAACGCACCACTTCAGCCGTAGTTGGGACGGACATTATACTGAGAGATGTCTTGTTTCCCATTACTACAGTCGTGGCACCAGCACTTGATTCCCGGCGCACCTCAACATTAAGAGTCTGATCACCGGCAGCGTCTTTTGCAATTAAGCCAGTGTAAACTAGCTGACCTTCCCATGTATCATTGGTACCACGTAAATACGAAGTGACAGCAGTTCCAGGTATTTCTGCACCATCTAAAGTCAAGATCATTTCGTAATTCTGCCGAGTAGACCCACCAGCTGTTACATACAAACCCACGTTTGCATTAACAATAAAATAGTCACCGTCAGCCCCCTTTAACGTGATGTTTGCCGAAGTAGGAGTTAAAGCAAAAGAATCTGTGTCGATTTCATCAACTGTATCCCACTGCACATCAGTAAAGGTAGTATTACCATTTATGCTGCTGCTGGTAGCAGCCAGAATGGCTCGCAAGTAATCATTCCCGTCTGGTAATTTAATAATAGAAACACCATTTTCTCCCGCAGCCATTTCTGTACCGGCTGTAGAATTACCATCGTTTCTTTTTACATGCAATTGTAAATCATCACCAGCAGTGGCATCAATAATAGTCGAGCCATTAATCCAAGCTGTGGTTAAAGACTCATTGTCTCTAATGTATCCCGCACTGCGACCGTAGGGTAACTGTGTGCCAGCCAGAGTTAGGTATGAATCTACTCCTCGCCTGTTAGCACCGCCGGAACCACCTTCGTGCACCCAGGTGTTGTAAAGAACTAAATATTTACCTCCGTCAGCTAAATCAATGTCAGACGTATTAGCTTGTAAAGTAATATTTGAATTACTGTCTACAGTATTATCCCAAGTAACATCAAAAGGAGTTCCGTTAGAATTAACAGACTCCCCTCCACCGTTTTCAGAAAAAGTCGCAAAATCACCAGTGGCAGCTCTAGCGGTTTCAGTACCAGTAAAATCATCCAAAAAAGAGAATGGTTGGGTCAGGACGGTGAATATGTCAGTAAATACTAGTGAAAGTACAGCCAATACGGTGAGGGTTTTCTTAGTCTTTCGAGGGAAGGTGTTCACAAATTGACCAAAGCTTAGTCGCCACGTTGTTAGTATATGCTTGAATTTTTCATGATGAGTAAGCACGATTGAGTATTAATTCTAGGTGCTAGAAGCGTTAGAGACTGAGACAGAAATTGTTGCTTCTACTGGCTGTGTTGGCGGAAGAATCAAGTCGTATTCGTTCAGCTCGAGGTAGTCATCATTACCTATTTCTTCATCAGCATCTATCACGCCGTCAGTTGATGTAGACACTGTCTCCTGAGTAAGGTCAGAATCGGGTTCAAATAGATTGAGTGTATCGGATGTACCAGTAGCACCTCCTGTTGAATTATTTCCATCAGTATCAATTACCACAGTCTGCTTCGAGGTTGACTTAGTCTGAATCAAAGCCTTAATCTCAAGAGTGCTATCAGCGTCAGGAATTTCTAACGGTGCCTCAGCAGGCTGCGCAGCAATTGCTTCCGCAAAACCAGTTTCAGGGTCAAACCTCTGAGTAATAACATCACCATTATCAAACTTAGTATCATAGACCAGAACGAAGCGGGGGTTAACAATAGAGCCTCCTTCGTGATTATTAATAGTCACAGCTTCTTTTGTATCAAAAGAATAGACCTGGGCATATTGGGAACCTCCGCCAATTACAGTCCAAATTATGTAATCATCCTCCATTACAGGAGCTAAATCCTGAACATTATTAGATGTTAGCTGGTCTGTGTAAGTTCCATCGTAATACATTATTTCCCAGTCATTATTATCCCAAGCTTGCCACACAACTCCATCAATGGTCACAGCTGGCTCCATGTTATTGGTTCGAGAAAAGGTCAATTGTTTCTCTTTACCAGTATCGATATCATAAATAACAATTTGATACCGACCTTGAATTAAACGCTGCCAAGCAATTTTTTGAGACTCAGCATCATAGTGAGGTGATGAATCCTCAAAATTATTATCAGTAACCTGCTTAACTTCTCCTAGTGATGTCTGGATAAAAATCTCAGGACTTCCACTTGGGCCAACTTCTGAATAAACTACTGCCTGAGAGCCAACGATATCGCCATCAGTAACACTACAGTGATAGGAACCTTCCCCTACTGAAACACAAGCTTGTTTACCAAACTGGTAAAAATTGTCGTCAGTAACAATTGTCTGTACTTTACTAACATTTTCAGCAGTTGGTGCAGAGGTGGCTGTTGTGATTTCTGACCCTGCAGTTTCGGCAGCTGTATCGGCGGGGTCAACAGGGGCAGCAGTATCGTTCTCATCAGACACATTACTACCATCACTGGGAGAGCTGTCACTAGTATTAGTATTAGAATTTGCATCAGAGCCAGAACCTTCATCAGAAGAAGCTTCGTTGCCAGAGTTAGAAGATGAAGATGAGGAAGCTACGCCCGTCGCGTCAACTGATTCGTCAGTGCTAGAGGCAGTATCAGAAGACTCATCTGTTGAGCTTGCGGTTGAATCATCAGGAATGTTTGCAGTATCTGTTGTAGACGCTGTTGCTTCAGAATCAGTACTATCGCTTATAGGAGCCGTGGTTGAGGCGGTAGTTTCTTCGGACGTAGCAGCAACAGATTCATCAGTTGAGCTGCTGATGTCAGAAATCTGAGCATCAGGAGACATAACGTCAACGTCTATATCTATCTCTTCATTGCTGACTGCATCAACAGACCCATCATCTGTAACAGTCTCAACATCTTCAGCTGCCGGAGATTCAGTTGCAGTCTCGACAGCAACTTCTTCAGTAATAACTTCCTCTACTACCTCTAGGTCTTTTTCTACAGCTTCATGAGGAACAACTTTCTCAGCAAACTCTGCAGCTTCAGCGGCCTCAGCAACTGCTTCGGCCTCATTAGCATAAGCCAAATGTACAGGCTGTATTGAAAATGAAAAAAACAAAAATACCACAACAATCAGTGAGATTTTGCTTGCAAAAACAAAGGCATACAAACCAACCCGGCTGTTACCTCGCGAATTATTTAAATTGAGATTAGAGTGCATTCATTAGATGAATTACACTCTACGTCGTACGAATTATGCGGCGCTGGCTACACACCACACGTCAATAATACCAGCTAATCATAATACTAGACGCTTTATTATCAACAGTTTTATAACTTTTATAATCACCTAGTAAAGAAATCAGATAAGATAATCGAGAAATCTTTAAATGTCATCTTGCCGTCATTATTAAAATCAAAGATCTGACTTTTAGTACCCCAGGCTGACATGAATATACTAATATCTTGAAGGCTCACTTTGCCGTCACGGTTTATGTCAGTAACGATGCTAACTGAAACATTCACTCCGATACTACCGGGTTCAGAATTTTGGTCATAAACATATAAATTAACGTAATTATCTACAGATTCTGTCACTGTCACGGGTGTACCAGCACCATCACCTGCCAAAAGAATTACGTCGGAAGCACTAACTGAACTATTTCCAGTTTTATTTGCCTTTAGTTTAATTGTAGCGATCTTGTGTTCAGTAACAAATCCCTTACGGAAAGTGCCTCCTCGCAGGATTACCTTCTTTGATTCTATTATCGGTTCCTCTGTCCAGATAGTTAGCACAGACTGGCCTGTATCAACCCCTGTTACCGACACAGCTTCTTGATCAAAATTAATAGTGATATCAACAGCATTGACAGGAACATGAGCATAGGCGAAAACATCAACATAAAAGGGTTTTCCTTGCTCAATCGTTGCAGCTGACGACTGCAGCCTGATATACGAAGAATCGTTGGATGTGATAACAGCGGCACCAAGCAAGACTGCAAATGAAAGCACGGCTGAAAACATATAACGAACCGTACCGCCCCGATTTCGGAATTTAAAGAATAATTTAATCGAATGAAGTAACTGGTTCATAGATTAGCTAATTCTGTATAGGAACAAGCTCTGTACGAACTTTTTCAGTCTGCTGGTTAAGTACGATTAAATTACCTTTAACTTCTGACACTTCTTGTAGTATTTTATTAATTTCTGGTGACGCTTGATCCTTGCCAGATAATAAGCTAGTGATAATTTCACCCTGAAGGTTAACCAAATTAGAATACAGAAGTGCCTGTCTTTGTTCCTCTGCTGCTAAACCTTTCCACTTATCAACCGAAAATTCAGAATACACATCCCCCCCTGTAATGACACTTAGGGTACTAACGTATGTTTCATAAACCTCAACTTCTCTAGTTAGTCTTGCTATCAAAATCAATTTACTTTCTGAGTCAAAACTACCACAACGACTAAAGAGGAGCTCTAGCTCCTTTAGTTCTTGGATAGATAAATTCTGATTAAGACGGTCAAGCGAATCGTGGAATTGAGTACGTTCGGATGTGTTGCAGTCAGTGATTACTGATTCAATTTTTAGGTCAGTACTATCAGCATAGACAATTTTGACAATAGCCTTAAGTAATTCTTCCTGATCATAAACTTGTACCATTACAGAATCTTCAATCTCACTAAATTTATTATTGACTAGAGTTGTGACGAGAAAATAAGCAGCAACTACCACAACAATCAGTAGTGCGATAGTTTTAATTTTTGATGGTTCAGATGTTTGGGTATTTGTCATATTATTTATTATTTTCTTTTCGAGCTAAGTCTGCAACATCTTCAATCTCTTTTTCAACTTTTTGTCTTGATGCCTGCAATGCGGTATTCATAACTTCAATCATTTCAGCTTCTGCCTTTGTAAGCTTTTTGGTCTTTCTGGTACTTTGAATAATGGCTTCCTGCTCGCTTAGCGTTCTCTTAAGATAAGCAAATTCGCTATTGAGAATCTGTAAAGCTTCAGCAGATTCTACTCGCACTCGCTTCCTAAAGCGACGTGCGTAAACAAACATGTACCAACCACCAATTATCAGAATAAACAGCAGTACAAGTAGTGGAATAAGAACAGAGAGTACACTAACAATCAGAGAACCAACTCTCAGATACCCTGGTTGCTGCACAGCAATCCGCACAGTGTCTGAGAATTCACTCTTAGCACCAAAGGCATCAGATGCCTGAGCTACTAACTCGTAAACTCCGTTTGAAAATGTGCCTTCCGGAATAAATATAAATTGTCCATCAGCATCACTAGTAACCGAGTAGGCTGTCGGCTCGCCTCCCACCTTAGTGATAGTAACTTCAACATCAGAGTTCGGACGTGTTATACCCTTAATGACAGGAATTACTTCTTCATTAATTTCAGTTGGGTAATCCGTAAAAATTGGTTTATCAAAAGCTAGAATAGTAAATGAATAGGTTCCAACAATGCTATTTCCTGCTTGATCGAAAGCTTCAATAATCACGGAATGATAACCTGGTTCAAGTGAAGGCATCTCAATAGTACTTGACCCTGTCACATCAATAAACTCGTAAGGTTCGTCAGAATCCAACTTCACCATAAATCTCAAAACATTCGAAGTTTCATCTACCACATCAACCTTCAGAGTCTGTATAGGATTAGCTAAATCAGACCCTTCTACTGTAGATACTTGAATACTCGAAGGATTAGCTGTATCAACTCCTAAGCGATAGTGAGTGACTCTTCCCCACCCATCAGAATTCTTCAACTGTAGATGGAAGTAAGATACCCCCTCATCTAATTCGTTTATAGAAATCGACTCGATTGGATTATCGTAAACTTTTGTTGGGACTGATGTCGGATTTTCATTCAGTAAAGTTCTCACTGCGGTAACTCCGCTTGGTAGAGACCAGCTCAATTCTGCTACATTGCTCGAATACCACTTACTGGAATCGGGATGAGTTGGGGATGTTATTTTGGGCGCGGCTGGGGTGTTAGCCGGAGCGACATACTCAATAATCTCGGGTTGTGGTGCTAAGGATTTTGCCTGAATAGTATAAGTACCACCATTCATTGAGGTTAAAATATTTGTTCCTCTGCCATCATTCGCAAGCACTGATCCGCTGTTAAAATTAACCTTAGCTGCACCAGACCCTTTAGCTCTGAAGGTTACATTCATGATAGTTCCCACCATGCCTGAGTAGCCAGAAGGCAAACCACCACTGAAACTAATAGTTCCTGCACTATTTGAAAAAGATGGCTCAGCTACCCAAAGACTAAATATAGAGCCTGTCCGATTAACCGAAACTACCGATAATTCACTAGGATTAAAAGACAACGAACCTTCGGAAGCATTAACAGACTGGCCGGAGGTATTCACAACAACCCTAACCGTAAAGGTGCTATTGCTAGTATAGACACCAGTACTTGGGGACAGTGCCAGAGAAGCCGCTTCAGCAATAATTGCTGAAGATAGGTACAGGGTGAATCCAAGCAGAGTCGCCATAAACAACTGCACAAACTTTACTGTTAGAGAGCTATATGTGTTGATCATAATCATTTACTTCATTATTTGTCTGAGTATAATCCTGATTTTGAGTATCATCGTCCTCGGTATTAATTTCACCTTCTTTACCTTCGTTTGATACAGCTGTCATTTTTCTACTTCTGTACAAACGGTACAGTAAGAAAATTATTGTAAGCAATATTAATACTGAGCTTGCGCTAACAAAGACTGTCAGAATCTGATTGGTTGAATAACTACGATTAGTTTCGTCAGGAATGATAGTAGCAATATACTCATTACCGGCTTTATCTATAGCCTTAACTCGAATAACACTGTTCAAGGACTGGTCATTTAGGATATAGGGACTTCTTTGTACTAACCATGGAGCATCTGCCCTTCCCCACTTGAAGGATCCGAACTGGGCCAATGGTTCTTCAATTACTTCGTAATGGTCGATACCTGTCTGTTTGTCAGAGGTGTTAAAGATTATGTACCATTTTCTAGAAAAGGCTTTTTCATCTTTCTGTAGCAAAATCGAAAATTCCTCAGGGGGGATATCGTCAGCTGTCACCTGCTCTTTCCAGGGATTGATTGGAATATTGCTAGGTAACGAACTGAGCTCTATTAATGAACCGAAGGTTGTCAGTTTTGCCTTTGTCCCTCTACCATCATTCAAATAAGCTGTACTAGCATCAGTGAATTCTATAACAGCAGTAGTTGAATCTGAGCCACCAACAGTGAAGCCTGGCGAACGGAATATAATTTCAGTAAGAATATTTGATAGACGAGGGTCACCAATCACTCGACCACAATAACCATTTGGTATACCCCCAGCAAAAGTAATTGTGCGGTCAACTTTGTTAATAGTGGGCTTCTCAACCCACATGTTAAAAATGGAGGATCCGATTGATATATCGACCGGTTCGATATTATCTGAATAAGTCAAAACAACGTCAGCAGCATTCACACATTCACCAGCCTCCTCATCTGTATCAAGGCGGACCTTCATTGAAATCGAGTCACCTCGGTTCAGTGATGACATGCCTGGGTCAATGTATAAGGAAGCAGCGCTGGTTACAGTCGGGAGACTGACTAGTACAAAAACCGCAAATAAGAATAAGGCGCTAAAACGTTTCATTATGTATTCAGTATAACAATATTGAAAGTACAAAAAACGTTCTGTACACACGGTGAGCACTACTAAAGTGGTGACTGTCTAGAGCTTCTTGACTTGGTGGATAGAGGGAACTTTAGGCAGACACTACATATTTTCTAAAGACAAAATTCTGCTGCACAGAGTGAGATATTTAACGTTGGGTCCCACCTATTTCCTCATGAATATCGGAAACTTCTAGCTAGTGCCAGAACCGGATGAAAAGCAAAGAAGTTTGCTTTTCATCCCTTCGGGGTCGAAATATGCTAAGCGTCTGCCTAAAAGATTTCGTGGTTATGTGGAGTTTCTTGCAGCCCGCTTCAGCCTATTTCTCCCTTCGGGGTCGAAATATGCTAAGCGTCTGCCTAAATTCGAAATAGTCGCCTTTGGCTCCTTTTCTCATTCAAAAAACCCGTCTCGTGGTGGGAGATAGGGTTTTTTGCGTTGTTAACTCCAAGCTTGGAGCCAATATTCTTTAGAACACTGGCGTTGCTATATATGTCAGTATAGCGGTGTAATCTTCGGCTCCTTCTTGCAAAGAGCCAATTTCAACTGTGTAACCTACACGAGCAAAACCTTCACCTTGCACAGTACCGTCTGCGACAGCGTCGTGTCGGAAGACTTCTACTGCTGTTGTTGAGGCGGACACATAGTTCTGTCCATCACCCCCAACATCTTACAAGTCAGTAGCAGCACCAGCAGTAAGCGTTGCATCATCTGAAGTAATACCCCAGTGACCATACGTCTCTTCTGATCCTAGTGTGCTAGCAGGGCTTTCCCACTGCACAGATGTTGTGTCGAAGTTTCCATTTCGGAAACCATCGATATCTGCACCAGTAGTTGAGTTTAGCTGTCCGTTGGCTGTAACTGTTACGACAAATCCATTAGCTGCATTTGTTGTAACACTTAAGTCTTGGGCAGCTGTACTAGCTGTGTTTGCATCAAGCGCACCAAACGGAATGTTCGTAGCTGTTGTAGCTCCACCAGTGGTGGTACCGTTCACAGTCTGCGCTGATGCTACTCCAGTCACTGTAAAAGTGAAAAGGGTATCGACAGAAGCATTAACTGTAACGTTGTCTACAATAGCTAAATTCATCGCACCAGTATCATTACCAGAACCAACAGTTATCTCAACTTGATATGAACCTGTTGCTGGATTAGTGATTTGGTTAGTACCTGCTCCTGGGAATGTTGCATTGGTACCAATTTCAATGGTAACCGTTGTTGCTCCCGGTATAGTGTCAGTTCCACTAGTAATAGTGATTACCTGACCAGCAGCAGTAACATTCCAGTTAGCGGCTGAGGCAGCACCATCAATCAGATCTTCGTCAGTAGCTCCATTAAGGAGGTCAAGGTCGGCTGCTACTAGACTGCCGATTCCTGTAAATCCAGCGGGGAAAGTAATAACGATATCTTCACCTGCCGCCACTCCAGTTGGAGTAGTGAACGTGATGGTGTGGTTTGATACAACTGCTGGAGCTGAGTCCGACAGAGTATCGCTAATAGTTGTGACATTTGCAGCATTCACAAAGTGAAATGATGACAAACCTAGTGACCACAATAGGACAGCTAGACCGGCAATTGCTGCGGTTGCTCGGAGTACTGAGAACGAGTTGGACGTTCTAATCATAGTACTCTACGTTGTTTACCTCACGGCCTGTATTTATATTTGAGGATACAGACAAGACATACGTCTCGTACTGAGCCACGGTCTCCACTCCGGACTCAAAATTGCACCGTAAGTATACGAGCAAAGTAACACCGGCTGAAGTGTCCACGTACATAAAAAATGCGCGTGCAGTAATGCTAATTGATTACCTCCTTTGCAAGTACCTACCTATTGTACGGTGCTTACAAAACTAAAATTAAAATAGGGTCAAATTTCTGTGGAAAAGCTGTGAATATCTTTTAAAAAAACACCCAACTGGGGAGTTTTTAAATTCTTAATCGTAGTAGTTAGCTAGATAAGTAGTTCAGTCTAACTGTCCCGAGGTCCGACCTCGGGACGATCATGCTCGAGATGCATTTGGTTACTACCGTTTTAGAGTTTTGTTTCTACCCGCGGACATTTTCCTTTGGAAAGGAAAATGTCCGCGATTCATTCACCCTAAGAGTACTTCCATTTTTACAGTCGGCAAAAGCCTCCTTAGAAATTAGGGCGCGCAATAGGCACTTTAGGTCTTTGTTTATACTACTAACCTGTCCAATTAAATAGCAAAATGGAAAAATCTTCCAGACTCACTCGACCATTCAAGTTAATGTCGGCAGGTGGGTCAGAGGTACCACCATCTGTTTGCCACCAGAAAATCAAAATAGAGAAATCGATAAGATTAACAAAGCCGTCACGATTCAAGTCAGAAGACAAAGATGCCTGACCCTCAACTCCAATAAAGAGTTGTACGGATGTACTAAAGGTACTCTCGGTGGTAAGCGGTGGACTACCAATAACTGTTCTGGCTCTTATTATATGTTCAGCCACGGTCACCTTGCTAGTATCAAAAATGAGAGACCACTTACCTTCCTCATCGGTAGTAGTTTCTTCGATAATGACACTGTCGTCAATATGTAATTCCAACGTGGTGTTCGGAACACCTTCACCCGAAATTGTAATTTGATCTCCAGGGTTGATATTCTGACTCAGCACAGTCAAAGTTGGCGGCAACAGTATGCCGTTAAGGTTAGTAACTGCACCTTGAGTGACATCAAAGGTACTGTTTAGAGTAATAGAGCGATTACTATCGCTATCATTAGCCCAGATACCTAGAGTGGCCGTTCCTGGTGATGCATCAGTCGCGAACTCAAAGTCTCCAGAACTATCAGAGCGAACTGAACCAACCGAGACTGTATCGAGCAAAAAATTAATAGTTTGAGAAGGATAGCCGCGTCCAATAATGTTAATGATTGTGTCCCCTAAATCTACCGTGCTGCCGCCGCTGCCACTAGAACCTCCACCGGACGAACCGCCGCCCCCAGAACCAGCCGGCTCAATCTTGCAAGTAGCTGAGCAAAAATCTCCGTTGTCGTTATTACCATCATCGCATTCTTCGGTGTGAATGGTTTGTAAAATACCGTCACCACAATATGGACCAAAAAGACACTGAGCTGAACACTGTCTGCCAATGATAGTCTGACTGTAAACACCAGTTTCGCCTGGCACATCACATTCCTCACCATCATCCACTAGCATGTTTCCACAAATACTCAGAGTCAGGGTTGTGGATGCGTAGCCAATAGTTGCTGCCTGGGTAAATGATGGAACAGCCGAAAATAGAAATATCAGGAAAAGTCCTAATTTATTCATAACTATTGCCTAATAACTTTATATTTACGCTTTGCACTCCAAATATAGAGAGCTGCAATCATGACAGCAAAGACTGGTAATAATACAGAAATTTTGTGAGATATAGACAAGCCACTAAAGCCAAATCCTGCTGTCTGTAAGGTGCCCTCAGCTACGATATTAAATGTAATGTCACCTTCCTGTTTAATGTCCTCGTCATTATAAACAGTGTAACGAGCAATATAGCTACCAGCTGGTAATCTAGTTGGTATCTCCGCCGTTACTGTCTCAGTTCCATAAGGAAGAACTTTTTCTATTTTTCCTATATTTTTAGTTTCTTCGAGGAGTATTTTTCCTGTTCGATCAAAAATACTAAATTCTACTTTTGAAGGAGATATGTCAACGTTACCAGTATTCTCGATAAGCATTGAGAAATTTATCTTTCCAGGGAAAAATAACCAACCTACTTTTGAACCTTCATTCAGGTCTGCAGCTGAAATTCTACGAACTCTGAAGTCTCTGATTTCTCGGTCTATCACAGATAAGTACACATCGACTAGCGCACCTAAAGAAATACTTACAGCACCAGCTGCAACCTCACCATCAGCAGGTAGAGTTCTGATGCGAATCTTTCCTCTATAGTCACCAAAGTCGGCATCATCGGGGACTGTCACTCGAACAGTCATAGGTACTTTCTGAACGCCTTTCTCCATAATTATTTCTTGACCTTCTACAAGGTATAGCCAACCCTCAATTTCAGGAGCATCTATGCTAACTTCAGCTTTCTGGGCCACGTTAGCATCTCCACGAACTAGTAGAATCTGTTGCTCGTAAACAGAGTTTCGGGTCAAGCTAGAATTACGAACATAGGGTGGCGTAATACCAAACCCAGCCAGCACATCAGCCGCTCCGGTGCTCAAAAAAAACACCGGGATCAGCATTGTAAATACAGCCAACTTTTTAAGGGTTAAACTCATGTGGATGTTTAGTCTATTATCGTTTTATTTGAGACAAAAAGCAACAGCCACTGCTGTATAACAGTGGCTGTTTGCTTTAGTAGATATTTCAAGTCTACCAATCAGCAGGTTCCGCAACAACGGCAGTAAACGTGTTGAGTCCTGTATAGCTACCAGATAAAGTAATCGATGCTGGAACTGCAATACCCCAGTAAGTCGTAGCTTGTAACGGAGTGGAGGTTGAAGTCGTCTTATTTGCGTTCAATTCAAGCTCAAAGTCTGTTGTTGAGGCTAAATCTTGTCCTGAGCCATAAAATATACCGCTTGTAGAAGCGAATTCTTGCTGAAAAGCAGGTATGGTTGATGTTGCAGAAACTGGACATTCAGTAGCTAAGGAATAAGTTCCACACATTGATTCACCACGAATTTCTTCATCGAGTCCTGTGTTACCAACATTTTGTAGTACTGACGTAGCAGTCAAAGTTCCACTATCTGAACCAGGAGCAATCCCACCGTAAGCAATATCTGCCGCCAAAATATCAATCGCTGCGAAGCTGATAACATCGATGTCTCGGATTGAGCTTGTCGCGTAACTACTAGTAGCAAAATTGTTATCACCAATGAAAACAGCGGCACTCCAATCATCAAGAGCTTCAGGTGTACCAGGGTCAGTTGGGTCTGCTACGAACCACAACGGGAACGTACAGGCATATTCCATATGATCCTGAGTAGCATTCATACAAGTTGTTGAAGCTGAGCAAGACAAATTCCAGGTTCCTGAACCAATAGCATTATCGTAACAATTATTCGGGTCGTAGTTAGTTCCGGTAGCATCACATGTGCTAGAGCCTACTCCTGACCTAAATATTGATATTCCGAAGTTAGCTAGCTCCATTTCTGTAGATGAACCTGAATCATTACAACTATTAGCATCTCTAGCGGTAAAGTCTAAAGTGAAGCCTGTTGTCTCACCAGCCTCGACACTGACTATCATATCTGTTCCGCCATTAAGGTCAATGTCACCAGAAACAATAGTCGGGGCAACATTATTCACGACAAAGTTAAACAACTGAGCATTAGCTAATGCCTCGTGACCATGCTCATCAACAAGATATCCATACGCTGGGTAGACATCATCCCTAATGACGGAAGGTAGAGCATAAGCAGCAGTAGCTGTGGCAACAACTCCTACTGTTGTAGACGCAATGAAGTCGTTAGGGCAGGTGTTAGTAACAGTATTGTAGTCGGTGTTTGAGTTACAAATTATCAAGAATATATCGTCTTCACCACCCACAATATCTGGGTCAGTTGACGTAGAGAGGAAGTTGAAAGTAGCACCAGGGTCGGCTGGGGCATCATTGTAGAAGTTCGTAAGCACTGGTCGGTTATTTACATTGAAGGGTGATGAGCTGGTAGCGTAATCACCTTGTTCAGGAGTTAGGTTACAAGCTGGAATGATTGGGTCATCGTCACATACCCATGCATACCAATCCTGAATCTCAAGGAATTGACCAGTACCTGCCTCTTCAGTAGTTGTAGACACTGAGGCTAAAGCCCCACTAGTGGTGCTTGCAGACACTCCCCACTGGATAGCTCCAGCGTCACAATCTGGAGGAGCTGTACCTAGACTGAAGGAATTGACTGCTGCATTAGCAGTTGGTGTCGCATCTGTACTACAGATTAGCAAAAAGTAAGGGGCATTATTACTGTCAGTACCAATAGCTGACCACTGCTGAACTACACCTGAGTTTGTTGGAGTTGATGTAGATGATTCAATTACCTCGTACGGATTGAGGGTGAAGGAAGGAGGAGTGTTAAGCACAGTTAGTGTTGTTGAGGCTGATTGAGCCGAGACTCGATTAAACTCTTGGGTTCCCACATCAAAAATGAAGGCTACCATAAAAACTAAGAGCCCTGAGATGGCTGTTAGCACAGTGACCTTACCGGCGGTCTTCACGTATTGTGGGAATTCTACATTGTTGTACGACATATCAATAAATAACTAACAAACTTTATTACATTGTACCGAGTCTTTAGAAAAAAATTTGGAGTTATACACAACAAACTGAAAGCTTGTGGATAACTCTTCCTATTCGTATCGAATTGCGTCCAAAGGGTTCAGAGTTGAGGCTCGTCGAGCTGGAAAAATTCCAGTTAAGTAGCCCACTGCTGCAGAGAACAAGGTTATAAAAGCAAGGAAGTCTAGTGGAAATGAGAACAAACTAACAGATTGGCCCCCAAACTGGCTGGCTACAATATTCAAAAATAGATTAACAGACATACCTAAAGCTACACCCATCATAATGCCTGTTACTCCCCCAAGAAATCCTACAATTACTGATTCAGACACAAAGAGATATTTAACGTCGTTCGGCGATGCTCCAATTGTACGCATAATTCCAATTTCCTTAGTACGCTCAAGCAGAGTCACTGTCATGGTATTAAACATCCCTATCGCAGACACAATGAGCGCAATACCACCGAAGGTAGCCAATACGGCCTGAATACCTTGGAAGATTTTTGAAGCTTGTTCTACAGTCTTTGATAAAGCTGACACTCTATACCCTGCCTCGATAAGTTCATTTTCTACAATTGGGAGAGTTTCGTTGGAAGTCACTCGCACTTGAATACGCTCGTACTCTTCAATACCTACGTAGTTACGTAGCTCAGGAAGCATCATCATAGCATTTAGAACTCCTTCCTCTTTAGTGATTCCTCGCACTATGTATTCCTTGTCGATAATAATCTCATTTACATCTTCAGTACCGTCATCAGCTGGCACTAGTAATCTCAAAGCTACCTTTTCACCGATAAAATTATCCATCTCTTCATCTGGAATACCAAAAAGCTTTAGGGTTGCGGGAGAAAGCATAAGGGAATTTGTGTCATCTATATCTTCCTCAAGAAAAACTTCACCGGCCAAAGCAACGACTCCAGCATATCGTAGATAAGGGGGTTCGACACCTTGAACAAACACGTTACCGGTGAGTCCTTTATAGGTGACCAGTGCCGGAAAACGAGCCATTGGTGCAGCGTCAAGAACATTATCATTATCTTCAAAATCAGTTACTGTTTCAGGAGTTAGACGCAAACCTTGTGCTCCAGTAGAAGAGACGCCTAGCGAAAGGAGAGTTTCTCCGAACACAATTTGCTCAAGAATAATCTGCTGCAACCCAAAACCTAGACCCACCAGAACTACTACCGCTCCAGTTCCTACACCCATACCCAAAATCGTCAGCCAGGTACGTAATGGATTGGTCTTAAACATTCTGGTCGACAATTGTGCTAAATCTTGAATTCTCACGTTTATATATTATGACACAGCCATACGATTAACTCTTATAACTCACATCTACCCCCTGAGCGATTAATTTTTCAAAATAACGGGACACTTGATCAGCCTCTTTTTCACTGAAAGCAAGACCGCCAGCGCGAATACCTTTCATCATTCGTTTATTCATCTCATTATCATCAACCACTCCAGTAACTCGATCAGCGATACTCTCCACCATATTGGTATTTTGTTCCTTTGAAAGACTGATATTGTACTCTTTTACCAAATACTCCTTCAGTCTCTCTGCTAATTTATGCTGACTGAAGAATACTCCGTCGTTATCTTTTTTGGCCCGGAAACGTCTAATATCATCTGAGCGGCTAATCATTTTGTCAGCCACGCCAGCCATTCGTCTAGCCTCTTTTTCACCAATCTCTATACCGCCTCTCTCGATTGGTAGAATTAGACTCTTGATATAAGCTTCTCTTTCCATGCGTCCTTGTAAAAACAAGGAAGATGCGTGTTCGAGTCTGGTTAGTTGGCTGAATGAATAGTCCTGAGTTAGGAAATTAACCAGACTTTTCACGCGCAAGGTTTCGATTGAATCATAAGGGAACAGCCGAGCTAACTCCTCAAGCTCTGTCACAATCGTCTCCCCTTCTCGTACTGGCTTTATCTGTTTTCTTTGCGGATTAACGACTTCACGCACTACCCTACCGTCCTTCAAGTAATACACTCGATGAGCGTAACTAAGGTGAGCTGCGTTGTGGGACACCATAATAACTGTCCGCCTATCGAAAGTATTAATTTCGTCAATCTTGTCCATCACCTGCTGAGTTGATACGGAGTCGAGGTTACCAGTCGGTTCATCAGCCAGCAAAATCTTCGGGTCATTAACCATTGACCGAGACACCGATACACGTTGTTGCTGCCCACCAGAAAGCATGGGAGTAATTTTGTGCGACACATGCCCTACGCCAAACCTATCCAAGAGAGACTGTGCTCGACGATCACGAGTTGCTTTGTCAGCATCACAAAAAATCATCGGTAAGGCTACATTATCCAGCACTGTCAAAGAAGGTATCAAGTTAAACTGCTGGAAGATAATTCCCATCACGTAACGCTGAAAGTAAACTCGCTCAGATGGTGGATACGAATAAATATCATCTCCTTTAATCAACAAAGTTCCTTCACCAGGTGGCAAAGAACCTTGAATTGAATACATGAGAGTAGACTTTCCTGAACCTGATGCACCAAAGAGAATGATGTATTCACCCTCAAAAATATCGGTACTTACGCCGGAAAGAGCCTTAAATTCGTTCGGTTTACCCTGGTTATAGATAATAGATAAATCCCGACACACAATGAGCGGTTTTGCCATTGTGTGTATTATGACACCTTACCGTTAAGCATACGTCACACCTATCCCCAACCCGTAATAAACACGCAAAATAGCATTAACAAACTATCCATGTATGTTATTATTGTAATAGCTAATTTTGGCATATTTCGTCTGGGGAGGCGTTATGTTTAAAGAAAAAATTTATTTGTTCTTGGAAAAATGTGAGACAGTAACACACTGGTTCCAAATTAATTATGATAGAGATAATTTTTGGCTAGTCAGAATAATAAGCAGGTACAAGCTGTACATCAGCCTATCATTTGCTTTACTGCTTCTGATACTTCTAGATAAGATTTCTGAATCTGGAGTAGTAATCACTATATTGGTCACACCAATTATTGCAGAGTCATCATATCTTCTTAGAAATTTTTATATTAAATTCGTTGAAGCTATAACCTACGAAGCTATTAGGCAAGGATGCAGAAATCCGGTTGAAATACGAATTCTTAAGGATTTACTTGTATCAGTAGCATTACATTCAACCGTTACTTTCGTTTGGTATTTTGCACTTGGTACTCCAGCCATACTTATAGGGGCCTTATATATTTCATTTGAAATTATAGGAGATTTTTTTCTCGCAGTAACTCCACTTCATCCTAATGAAGTCCTTAAGCAACAAGTTAATAATTTTGACGCAAAAGTAGCTATACAGAACCAATAGTTCATTACGTAAAGACCACCCTCCCGGGTGGTCTTTTTTTATGCCTCAGAATTCATTGAATAAGACCTTTTTTAATGAGCATTTGAATCATGTCTCATTTTCTCTACCCAGTCATAATTTACAGGTAAGCTTAGATCTTTATAACTAGGCTCCAATATTCTTAACCCAACCAAACGTACTTTCAAAGTTCTCTAGAATCAAATCGATGATGTTCTTTTCCTGGATTGGTGTAAAGAGTACGAAGTTTTCAGATTGGAGACTGTTCCCTGCCTCATCGGTACAAGTAACATAGAACTGATAAACAGTACCGGGAGCAAAATCGACAATCACCTCTACGTGACTTTGAACATACGAAACCTGCTCTCTTTCAATAGTAAATGGATCAGTACCTCCAGCCACACCTTCTTGATATGTCATGAGGCAACTTGAAGGTTCATCAGTATCCCATTCAACAATAGTCTGAACCCGAGACTCACCACCCGGGAACAATGTAGACTCGTTGGTCACATTTGTAATAATAGGTGCTGCGATATCTCGCACCGTAATAAACTGGATTGGCTGACTTCTGATTCTATCTCCGCCAGAGTTTTCTGCTGTCACAAAAGCAACGTAACGAGTACCTAAAGTAAGGTCAGCTAAACGCATTTGATGAGTAGTTGAAAGAGTTGGTCGTCCAACTGAGTTTTGTGCGCCGGTAGTGAGGTCTTGGTATTCAACCAATGCCTTGGCTGGTACATTGGTGTCCCAGGCCAGAGTAGCGGCATTCTCTTCTACTTTTACTACTCTCAAGTTACGAATACCTGGGGCAGTGGCCTTTGTTTGAAAAGTGAAATTACGACTTGTGCCAGTAATACCGAAAGTATCTGTCGAAATAACCTTGAAATTGTAATTAGTAAAAGGATTAAGACCAATAAGTTGAATTTCGTGATCTGTAGTATTACCTCCTGTAGATTGCTGAGAAAATGCGTAATTCGTACCATCGAAACCATTTTCTGGTGAGAAAACAACTTCTGATGAAGCTTCACGGTCGGTGGTCCATTTCACAATTGCTGTAGTTGTCTCTGGAATTACTGTCGGCGGACCAACAATTGTGAGATCTTCCGTAATACCCTTCACAGCCTTGACTGTTTCATTCAAAATCTCCTTCAGCTGTTGAGGATTGGTTATCTGATTGATTTGTTCGACAATTTCCTGAGTTGCCTGTGACTCAGTTTGAGATTCAGACTGAGAAGTTGATTGAGTAGCCTGCTGCCCCTGACCAGCATTGTCACCAGCCGCTGCCCCTGCGCCATCACCTTGAGCTGACGAGTTTCCATCGGCACTACCATCACCTGTTTGGGGTGTCCCCGAGGTTTGAACTCGGTAATCAGCTGAGATACCCTGATTACCATTATCGTCAGCCGATACTACTCGAAAGTAATACACCCTACCTGGCTCAAGGTCATCTAGCGTAATTGAGTGGGTAGTCCGCTCAGCTACAGGAATACGAACTATTCCATAATCGGGCTGAAGACCATAGTTTACTGCAGAGTCTGAATTTTCATCAGTAGTCCAGGACACCGTTACGCTAGATTCTGACACTTCAGAAATTTGGACTCCACTAATAACTGGTGCTTCCTGGTCAGCAGCATTAACAACACCAAAACTACCAAATACTAGTGACAGGACCAAGGTAGCAAGAACGCTTCTAAACATTAAGGTAATCATATCATCAACTTACGGACTAACTGCCGTAAAGATATTAACTCCTTGGTGAGCTGCACTATTAGTACCGAACGGAATCGCAATTCCCCAATAAACTTCATCTTCGACCGGTGGTGTATCGACTGCTGGTTTTGCCAGATCAACATCTAGGCTTATTGGTGTAGTGCTTGAAAGTGGGTCACAAGTCGCTCCGCAAGACGAATATGTGAAGCTGGATGTAGCAAATATTTGCTGCGGGGCTGGAATAACTGAAGTAACACCGTCAGATAAGTCTGTACCAGTAATTTCAAGGTTTGACTCTACGTTACCGAAATTAGCTATTGTAGTAGAAGCATTGAATGCCCCTGTATCAGCATTTACAGCCAGTGCTCCGTAGTCAATCGCTCCACTCACTTCGATTGCTCGTAGAGTCATCAACTCAATCCCTATAGCAGAAGCAAAATCATAACCGGCAGCTGAGTCTTCAACTTCTACGAACGCCAGCCACTCCTGACCATCATAAGTACTGCCGGTGTCGGTCGGATCAGCATGGAAGTATATATCTGCATAACACTCTACAGTACAACTATTGCCAGAACAGTTAGTAAAGGAACAAGTAGAAGCGGTTGTTGAGATATAACAATCATTGTTGTCTGCGCTACAAGCTGCTCCTCCAGCCACACCGCTTCTGTACATAGTAGAACTAGCGTAAGTTAAATCTGCATAGCCATTTAAGTCAGTAGCTGTACCTGTTGCATATACGGTGGTAGTGGCTCCCGGTAGCAAGGTAATATCATTCCCTTCATTAAAGGTGATAGCACTCATTACTGGATCGAACTTAAGTGTTATTTCAGGCACATTTACGTATGAATCATAAGCAGAACCGTTATCAGTAACTCTGAAGCAATAGCTCTGATCTGATGCGTTGGCAGTTACTGAGATAGCGTACTCTAACTCAGTATAGAAGTTTTGATTAACATCAATTCCAGAAGTTTGATTTGATGGATCCTCAACAAACTCACCGGCAGTAAATGTATTTCTGTTTACATCCAGCAAGTCAGTAGTAGCTACTCCATTGGCTACACTAGTTGACGTCGCCATACATATCGCATTAACACCACATGATGCATCAACTGGCACAGCAACATAATTACCAGGATCAACTGCCGCACAGCTAGGCGCGACACCTTTGGCGGCATACTCTAGAGCAAACAGTTGACCAGTAATATCTAGCCCGGTGTTCTCAATAGCTAATCGTAACCTAGCGACATCGCCAACCTGGAAATTTGGTGATTGAGTGTTTTGAGCTGCAGCGTAGGTTGCTCCCCCGCCAATCTGTTCAGCTCCTAGGAATATTGTTGGGTCAGTTTCCATATAGGTACGAGATGTGAAGCTATCCCAACCTCCATTTTGACCCCATGATGTAAATCCAAATCCACCTGAAGTGTAAGTACTGTCAGTTGCAGTTGTTGTAGCAACAAGAGTATCAGTATTGTCGTACAAAGAAACAAAGATTGTATTGTCAGTCAACCAATCAATCTCAACTTCGTACCAGCCAGTTGAGTATGTCAAAGTACTTGAAGCAAGGACTGATACCCCGCCGTAGGTGTCAGTACTTTCAACATCCTTAACTAATGAAATACGGTCGGTACCAAACAGCTCCAGACAAACACCGTAGTTTTGGTTAGCTGTTACAGGCAGCTGAACACCGAACATAGTACAAGCCTCATCGGAACTTCCTGAACCAGTATCTACGTATTGCTTATATCGAATCGTTTCACCTTGACTAGTAGTTGAGGTTTGACCAAACCGAGCAATACCGTCGGTTAATCTAGTGCCCTCGTTACCAGAAGTTAGTTCTAGTCCATATGAACCACCATAAGCTGAAGCTGCAGCAGTGGTCAGAAGTGAAGTATCACCAGAATACTCAGTTATATTGTTGTCTTCAAAATCATCTACTACAATCATCACTGCCGTGCTTGAGCTGATTGAGGCTGCTCCAACATTTCCGTAATACATGAACAAAGACTCAGCATCATCAGCTGCTAAGGCTGGCACTTCTACCCAGACATCAGCCGAGATACTAGAAGTGAACTTCTCTACCCAGAAATCTATAGCAGTTACTCCATCACTGGAAGTGAATCGTAGGTCGTCAAAGTCAGCCTGCATATCTGAGTCGTAGGCTACTGTAACTAATGTTACAGCGTTTGAATAAGCGACATTATCGTTATTAGCTACTCGAACACGAGTCCTCTTGGCCCAACTGGCGTTAAGCCATTCTCCATCAGGAACATCGATACCGCCATCATCATAACGCCATCGGTATTCTGTCTGTTCGGTCAAAAGACATGAGCTATCATCCCAGCGGATAGAATCACAATTTGTGTCTCCATCTATATCATAATCTTCTCCTGAGAGCGGGCCGTACTCATTTCTGAAAGTCCAGCTATTAGTTGTGGTGGCACTTAGGTTAACGTTAGTTCCAGTAGTGGCAGGAGCTGAGGTTGCAAATCTTGTGTTCAGTATTGTGAATGAAGGATTCGAATCAAGAGTTAATTGCTCCAAGGTAATCAAACTTCCGGTATCAACTGATAACTCGTAATCACCGTATGAAAGTGAAGTAATAACCGGACTACCAGACAAGTTCAATCCGTTTATATCCATATCCCTTAGTGCGTAGTACTCCATATTTAGAGAACCATCATCTACAATAAATGTATAATTGCCGGCTCCTTGATTTTGAATCGTGGTAGTTGCACCAGCTTCTCCTAATATTGCTAAGCTACCAGCCGTAGTCACTGTTGTTGTAGCATAAGAAGCCAATGAAACAGTTACTGCTCTCCGGCTGCCACCGGTCAAGGAAGCTCCATCGAAGTCTGAGGCGTAGCTCCAATATTCAGATGTAGTAGCAATTGCGAAGTCTCCATATATGTACAAGTCTCCATCAACAGCAGCGTGGTCCTGTGAATAAAGCGAACTCGAAGAAGCTACGGAAGTAGTCGTTGCGGAAGAATTCCATAGTCGAATATCACTATCATCTCCAACAATAAGTGTGTCATACCTGTCATCACCAGATATTTTTGTATTTACAGTATAGGCGTTAACTCCATCCAACTTCAAAGTACTGCCTAACCATGTTGTGTTTGCTCCAGAAACCGTATTTTGGAAGACACCATTTACCACCAAGACTGAGCCAGTTTGGGCAGTGAAGTCACCAGCGCTCGCCAGCACGAAATTATTAGTTGTTGTCGCATCTGACAACAAAGTATATCCGCCAGCTGGTGAACTGATTTGTACGTTATAGAAATGACTAGTGTCTGCATCGATAAATTCTCCAGCATCACCAGAGTTGAACAGAACTGTACCGGAAGAGTGAATGAATGTTCCGCCAGTTGAATCAAAGCTTCCACCAATAGCCAGAGTTCCGGAGGCTAGTGTAGTCGTACCATTAAGGATGAACAAACTATCTAGTAGTGTTAGGTTCTCATCATCAAAAATGTAAGAACCACCGCCATTAAAGGTTACTGCATAAAGATCTGAACTAGAAGCTAAAACAGTGCCAGACACCGCGTTAGTAAGCACTAATTCAGAGGTGTTATGAGTAAAAGTACCGCCGGTGTTTTGGAAGTCTCCCGCAACTGACATAATTCCGCTCGGTAAAGTCACATCTCCACTAGAGATAGTAAATGATTCTGTTGTAGTAGCATTTGTATCACTAAAGACATAATCTCCTCCAGCAAACTCAACCTCTGCCAGGTCAGAGCCTCCCATAGTTACAGTTTCTGAACTACCAACAAAGAAAGCTAATCCGTTACTCGCATTGAAGCTTCCACCTAAGTTTATGAACGAGCCACCGAATGTAGACGTACCGGTAGACAATGTCAGTACTCCGCTGGAAATTTCTGCATCGCCATTAATGTTTGCATTAGTATCAGCCATAGTCCAGCTGCCACTGCCTGTGAAGGCTACGTTATTGAAGGCATCTTCGTTAGTATCAATTATTCTTGCTGCTCCAGTCGTGGTAAATGTGGTTGTGCCGTTACTAGCTGCGAATGTCGCACCTGCACCGAGAGTCATACTGCCTCCTACTGACAAAGCTTCTGTTCCCTGCCCAGTCCAGATTGCATTAACGAGCAATTCTAATGTTCCATCGTACGCTGCTCCAGCACCACCTCCTGCCAAAACAACATCACCTAACGGCTCGAATTCTTTATTAGTCCAAACAATCAGCTTGGTGTCAGCTGGCAGAGTTATAGTGTCCGGAGAACCAGTCACAGCAGTATACTGGATGTCTGCATCATCTGAACTATCCCAAATTGACATATCAGCGATACTAATAGCTGCTGTGTTCTCATGCCTGACAATCACGTGATTTTCGTAAATGTTCATATCAGAAATGGAAGATACGGGATCCTTTGTAACAACAACACCTTTAGCAGCATTACCATCAATGTAAATCATCAATTCATCAAGCGAGCCAAATGAAACTCCACTGATTGAGTAGGAACCATCTGCAGAAGAACAGCTTGACGATGCATTTTGAGCGATACTTCCAGCAATTGAAAGAACGATATTAGTAGTCGAATCATCACAAGCGCTCGAAACAGAAGATGTATCTGATTCATACACATTTCCAGAGATGGAAATAATAGCGGCAGAGTCATCCCAAATAACATAACCAGGGTCACCGGCTGGGTCACTATCAAAGGCTTCGCCAGAAACATCTCCAGTATGAGCAGTGAACCTCCATCCACTAATTGAAGTTCCTGTTGCAGTCACGTTCACAGCTCCTGTTACAGCAATATCATCATTTATTATTACTCCGGTGAAGGTTCGGGCTGGACTTGCATTTATAGCTGTGCCGCCGACAGTCATTGCTGAGGCACTGTTTATTTCTACCAACAAATCAGCCCGGTTAAAGCCTGTCACGGTTGGAGTGCCGGTGAAGGTAATTCCATTACTATCTATGTCACGGACTGACAGATAATCCCAGTCGGTTGTAGCTGTGCCGCCAATCGTCAATGAATAAGTGCCAGAACCTTGATTTTGAACGGTGGAGCTAGCAGTAGAACTACCTATCACTGACAGACTTCCTCCAGTCCAAGTTGCAGATGCTGATGATTCAAGATAAATATCAGCTTGTCGCTCGCTTCCACCACTCAAATCGACACCATCAAAATCAGTCTCGTAACTCCAGTAGTCAGCCCGAGTTTCTTCTTGGTACAGACCGAATATATACAAGTCTCCAGCAATATTATTATGGTCTTGAGAGTACAAGGAACCGGCTGCATCTACTGTTGTAGTAGTGGCTGTAGTATTCCAAAGTCTTATTTCAGTATTAGCTCCAACAACTATGTTTTCAAACTCTTCAACAACAGTCTTTGGATTCACTAAATAATCGCCTCCGCCATATAGTGACAAAGTTGAACCTAGCCAATCTGTAGTAGCTGACTGTATATCCAACTGTCCACCAATTGCCAGAACGGTAGCTGCCTGTTGTGTAAAGTCTGAAGCAGAAGCAATTGTGAATAGGCCAGTTGACGTGGCATTTTCAGTAATAGTAACCGCACCAGCACCATTCAGAGTCACATCAGCTAATGATGAAGAACCGGCTGCAATGGTGTAGGCGTCAACACTATCGAACACTATTTCCCCTGCATTGCTGGTGAACGTTCCATCATTATCGTAACTTCCAGAGACCGTCAAAGCTGTGTTGTTACTTGCCAGCAATACTCCATTCACACCAATATTCACATCTCCGAGCACAGCAACTACTGTATCGTTTGAATTTATATCAGCGGTAGTAGTGACTGAACCGAGCACATTGAAATTGTTATTAACCAGAACACCGAGAACAGGGAAAGTGTATGTTGGAGTTCCCGCGGCTGCTGCAAATTGCAGATTGTAATAATTGGTTGAAAGAACATTTGAACCGGTACCACCAGAATAAACAAAGGTACTTGTATCTTCAAGAATAGTTCCATTTTCAACAATAACGTCTCCTGTACCAGCGAGACTCCAGACTGAAGAACCGGTATCTAGATAATGAGCACCTTCGATAACTAGTTGACCAGAAATTGTTGTAGTCGCATTGTCGCTGCGGGTTGTTGTACTAATAGTTGCCCCATCACCCAGAACAAGGTCGTAAAACGTCCAAGCGGAACTACCCCCAAGGGTTGTACTGGTCAGAATAGTTGTAGTTCCTCCGCCCATCGATAGTAAACCGTTACCAGTAATTGCACCGTAGGTCATTGTTATATCACCAGTACCAGTTACTGTACCAGTCGCAACAGTAACGTCTGATTCGGCTTTTATATCGGCAGTTATGTTCCAACCTCCTCCTACACCGGTGAACTGAACTTCATTAAAATCTAATGTACCGGCATCGGCATTAGTAATACCCTTACCACTAGTGGTAGCAGTAAATTCAAAGGTTGATGATGCAGCAGTAAATGAACTGTTTATGTCGTTGAAGAAACTACCGCCAATAAGATGAGCTTCTGTTCCTGCGGCAGTAAATGTGGCCCCATCATCAATATGCAATGAACCGTCCCAAGCATTTCCGCTTCCGTTTGACTCTAGAGTCAAATTCCCTCCTGGAGAGAAAATGGTACTAGATGCCACAATCAACTCAGTGTCTTGCCTCACTATCAGAGTATCGGGAGTTCCAGTAGCTGCCACAAATTTAATGTCGGTGTCGTCAGTCTCATCATAACTAACCATGTCAGCAATAGTTAGAGGGGCCGTATCTTCATGTCGAGTCATTACCCTATCGGCATAAATATCTAAATCTGTAACATCCGCA
The DNA here is from genome assembly GCA_021129655.1 of Minisyncoccota bacterium. Lineage (GTDB taxonomy): Bacteria > Patescibacteriota > Minisyncoccia > Phycocordibacterales > UBA918 > OLB19. The sequence continues at coordinate 5,632 of JAJOLC010000017.1, read as the reverse complement.
GTCGGAGTCTTGGTGACGACTGTTCCATTCTCCCCTCCATTCGTATTCAGATAAACAACAATGTTAGGGTCACCGACATAAGCCACTCCAGCAAAACTATACGAGCCGTCAACCCCGCTACAACTTGCAGAATCAGTGTAAACACCACCATCAACAACTATTCGTACATTTGTTGTCAAACCATCACATGTCGGACCACCCATAACGGTAGCCCCGTCATCAGAATAAACTGTGCCGGAAATATTAATAGTATAACTACTATCGTCCCAACGAATTGAACCAGGGTCGCCATCTGCATTATCGAAAGCTTCACCATACCTATCACCGGCACCATCACGGAACCACCAGTACGAAGTCGGACCACCGCTTAGCGTAACGTTCGCTGAACCGCCGCCAGTCACGAAGTCTGTGTTAAAGAACTGAGCACCAGGACTCGTGTCGATGGTAGTTGCATCAACTGTAATTGCAGACACACCTGCACCAATAGTGAACAAAGCATTGTCTAGCAGCGTAACAGTTGAGGAACTAGTTAGATTAAATCCGTCGGCGTCTGTCCCAGTCATTTCAAAGTATGAGGCAGTAACTGTAGCTGTCTGAGCAAGCAGAGTGAAAGTACCAGACTGAGAATCAATCGTAGTGGTCGCTGTTGAAGAGCCTGCTATAGATAGTATTGAGGAGCTAGCGGTGACTGAGCCACCACTAACCACTCGGACATTTACTTGTCGTTCAGTACTAGAAGCTACTAAATCTGCACCGTCGAAGTCAGTTTCATAGCTCCAATGTTCCGTTCCTAACGCTCGAACATAATCACCAAACACATACAAATCACCATCTGTTGCAGCGTGATCCTGCGAGTAAATTGAAGCTGTATCATTGGTGGCATATGTACCAGCAGTAGAGTTCCATATACTAATATCCGTATCGTCTGTTAGATACAAAATTGCATATGTATCACCACTATTTGTTTTGCTGTTGATCGCATAATCGGTTCCACTACTTAAACGTAGAGTTGAACCAGTCCAGGTAGTTGTGGCGTTTGCCAACTCAGTATAGAAAGTTCCAATAGACTCAAGTACGAACCCTGAATTGAGAGTGAAGGATGAAGCATCAGTTAACTCGACAGCAACAGTTGCTGTAGCGTTTTCTATAATAGTGAAATCACCAGCAGAACTATCGAAGGCAAGAGTAGCGAAAGTGGAGCTGCCGACCGCGATTGTTTCTGCACCAGCTATTGAATCAAATTCGACTGTACCGCTGTTTGAATTGAACGTACCGTCATTATCGAACGAGCCTCCGACTGACAATACTCCCGTTGGAAACACAACTTCCCCACTTTCAATTACAAAATTCCCAAGAACTGATGTATTTACATCACTAAAAGTTCGTACAAATGCTGATTCTGAGGTGCTAATACTATAAAAATCTGAAGTTGTTGCAAAGTTAATATGAGTTGACTTTAGCCATGAAGGACTACGTGCCGCAGAAGACATACGAACTTCATCCATCTCCCCAGTAAAGAGTGATGTGTGCCCAGTATTCCCACGCGCACCAAACTGAAGACGTTCAGTGTTTGAACCTACATTACCAGTTTGTGCACGACTAAATACCTCTGAACCGTCTTTATAAAGACGTTGTGTTATGTGATCAAAGGTAACTGAGTGAAAATACCAATTATTGATACTCGTAGTAAATGTACCCGCACCATACCATGCCCATGCCGGCCGCCATGCGTACTGACTATTATTACCCCCTGCCGAAGCTTCGTAGCTATTTTCCTTATTGTAAAGAATCCCTGCTCGCGACACACCAACAGCAGTTGGGCTATACCAAACATCTATCGTCCATGAATTAGAACCGACATCGAGAACGTCTCCAAGGTCAATGTAATCACCACCATCAAAGCTCTGAGCTTTACCATGTGGACTATCAACTTCAGTTGGAGCGGCTGAACCACCACCCTTGGTCCCGGTGTACCCTCCTGAAGTACTGTCAGTTATTGTGGTGCCAACATCATTCATGTGCCAAACACCTTCGTAACTGTTGCTCCAAGTATTCTCTGCACCATAGGGGTCTGTAGTTGCATAGTCAGAAGCGCCGCTATTGCCGTAATAGAGGTAGAATGTTGTATTTGTGGTGCTTGAAATACTATTAGCATTAAAATACAGCTCACCAGTTTCAGCTCCTGTATCAATAGAAACAATTTCACGAGCCAACTCAGTCATGCCGTCACCTTGTGTCACCCGAATATCACCACCACTTGCAGTTACTTCAGCAAAGAATCCCGAGTCAAAGTCACTCACATCAACATACACAGGGAAATCAGTAAGTGTCGCATCAACAGCAGATGCTGAAATAGTTACTGCTTTACGGTACCCCCAATTATTGTCATACCAAGCTCCAGCACCTCCTTCTGAACGAATACGTATGTCGTTAAAATCAGACCCATTTGTTAATACAGTATTACCATCTTGAATCAAAAGAATAACCTCGCCGCTGTTGTGTATAAACACACCGGAGCCTGAGACACTAAAGAGTCCGCCAACAGTTAGTTCGGATGAGGGAAGAGTTACGGCTCCACTTTGAATTTCGAAGTCATTTGTGGTCGTAGCAATCGTATCATTAAAGCTCCAGGCTCCAGAACCGGTGAAAGAAACATCATAAAAAGCATTTAGGAAATTGGTTCCTTGCTGCTCAATTATTTCTACACCAGAACCATTAAACCTAACTTCAGCATTATTGTGGGCAAAATCACCACCCGTATTTAGGAACGAACCACCAACCTGAAGAAGTGCCGTTGGCAGTGTGACTGTACCAGTTGCTAATTCAAAATTATCAAGCAAAGAAACACTAACATCGGTAAATGAAACTGATCCATTGGTAGTTGAGGCCCGCAGTGCATATAGGTTACTGCCTCCAATTGTAATGGCAGACAATGTTGAATCACCCAATACTACAACTCGACTAGTACTTGGTACAAATACATTATTGTTCGTAAAGTCACCAGCGATTTGGATATCGTAACTACCTCCTCCATTCAAAGTATCATTAGCACCAATCACAATGGAATCAGCTCGCACATCTGATGCTACGTTTACAGTACGCACAGCGCCATCAACCAGCACCCTTCCAATATCTTGAGAAGTAGGATTTGCATCAGACCAGTTAGCTGCTCCTGACCCATCAAATGTGGTGGTAGAAATCCCAGTCCAATAACCGTTCACTCCGGTAGCAATCGCTTTAGCTGCAGTAATGGTAGAAGATGCCCGAGCCAGAGTTCCGTAAGTAACGGCTAAATCACCATCTATATCCATCGGGTCTTTAGTTGTCCAAGTAGCTGTTCCTGAAGTTTCACCAAAAGTTAAATTATAGAAAGGCAAAGTGCCAGCCAAATCATCAACGGTTTCAGCGCTTGAGGTGGCGGTGAATATAAGACTGGAAATATCAGTTGATACTGAACCCTGATTATCCCAAGAACCAGAAACTCTGAATGTCGTTCCATCAAGCTCTACAGTTCCGTAATTAAGGAAGTCATGAGTCGTTAGACTTTGACTGGTAGAGGAAGCTGGGATAAATATATTTCCAGTATCAATATACAGATTAGCTGCCTCACAGGAACCTACTGCACAAACTGTCAGATCTCCACCACTAACATCGAAGAAGACATCCTCGTCGCCAATTACACTATTATCTCCTAAGGCCAATTCGGCCATTGTTGTGGTACTTAGTTCATCTGAAGTGAGTGATAGGTGTCCCTCAAACATATTCACATTTGTAATATCACCTAGACCGTCGTACTGGAACACAGCCACCGCCTCATTTGCTTCATTGGCGCCATCAACGAAGACTGTCAGAATGTCTCCTTCAAAGGCAGTCACATTATCTATACTCCAAACCCCGGCTGCGACTGAACCGGTTGGAACAGGAATACCACCGTTAATTGATACTGTTACAGTTCCAGCTGCAACATTTGTGCTACGGTCATATTGTTTCAAAGTACCGCTCATAGTCACACCTTCAGACCATTCAATAGTCCAATCATCTAATTCTGGACAGTTTGAACTGGCACATTGTAGTGTGGCAAGAATACGTAAAGTATCGTAAGTCGAAACATTCAACCCTGTTAAATCAATTGGAGAAGTAGTTGTACCGGTACTGTTATTTGGCAAATCTACATCAGGGATAAATGCCCATGACGAAGTGCTGGTGAAATATTGTAGTTGATAGACTGCAGTACTAGTTCCAACCTCATCATCTGTCCATAGTAATTGCTCAAATTTCGGTCCAGCTCCATCACTAAACAGGATAGGCTCACTGTAAATTGTACCGGAGAGGTCACCACCTGAAGACTGGTCTCTCAATAAAATTCCAGAACTATTTTCAAAAGAAATCGTTAAGGTAGGTTCTAGCGTGTGATTACGGTCACCAGATTCGTCACTGACTGGAAAATAATTGGACCCAGTCATAGTAGAGGCTGCATATATTGACATCCATGCACCATTTCCTCCCTGCTCTGCACCCTGCATAGTCAATATAACCTCCGGTGCTGCACCAAAGGGAGCGTTGAAAGCTTCAGCAGTAGCTGGTGCTTGGTTATGAGCATCCGCTCCAAAATCAGCATCAAACTCTCCTCCATTGTTTGTTCCATGTCCAGGCTCAAACGCAACATAATCAATATCTTCTGGGTCATGAACTGCTGAGAGTCCACTTCTACCCAGATATAAGCCCATAGCTGACACAGTTGGTGGATTATTCCTTGTATTACCGTCATTTAAGTGTGCAACCACCCACGAACTGTCGTTTTCAGTTGATACTGTTGCAATAACAGCTGGTGGCGTACTGAAGGCCGGAGAAAATGTAACGTCAGCCCCATACCCGCTAGCAGCATAACTATTACCACCCTGTACGTCAGTTACATCAGAGTATGTTCCAGCAATTACTTGTGTACCGCCAGATGCATCTTCAATTGTCCAGGTACCAGCCTCCATAACCATGTAGTCAACAGTAGTAGTTCCAGAGAGAAGGCCATTAGGATCATCAGCTTTAATTTCAAAAGTGCTTCCAGTTTTATTTCTCACTCTAACTGACCGTTGAACATCACCAGTTGGACTGTACCGCAAAGATGCCACCACGACTGGATTATTATATTGGACTTGAGTTGTAATTTCTGACCAATCTTCATCAGTAACTATCACCTTACCGTACTCACCCACTTGAGTACTGACTTCTACTGAGTCCGAAGTTGATGCCACTAATCCACTCAATGTTCCCTGTTCAAACTGCTCCTGAGTTGTCTGGAACCATGTTGAAACCAACGTTGTAGTATCAATCGTAAATGAATCAGCATCAGACCACGGCGACCATGAGTTTGCACCATTTGGGTCTTTTGCACGCACCTTCCACCAGTAGGTTGTGTCATCTGTCAGAGCTGAACCACCTGGAATCGTATACGAAACAGTATCGCCAGAATTGAACGGCCCAATATCAGCTGGTGTAGTCACATTAGCCCAATCGGCCGGAGTTGTAGTTGAGTTTATAGTAGTGCTGCTAACGAATGTAATATCTGTCCCGTAAGAAATTTCATACTCTAAATCATCCAACTGTGGATCGGTGGTTACGAAAGTAAATATTGGAG
>JAJOLC010000019.1 GCA_021129655.1 Minisyncoccota bacterium | reverse complement strand
TCTAGGTATAACTATTGCTAGTCGGGATGCTGTTCATAATGAAGAAAATATTTTCTTACGACACTTTACGGTCCACAACTTAAGCGATAAAACCCGAGAGGTTAAATTATTTTTAGCACAACAATTTAGCATTTTTGAATCCAGGCGGGGCGATACTGGTTTCTTTGATCCACGAGTAAACGCATTGGTTCACTACAAAGGTGACACCACTTTCTTAATTAATGCTATGAGTGGCAAGCAGACCTTTCAAGAATACAACATTGGTCTATTTGGAATTGAGGGTAAAGAGGGTACATATATGGATGCTAACGACGGTGTGCTTGAAAAGAATCCAATTGAACATGGTTCAGTTGACTCTGTGTTAGGGCTTTCTTTTTCGATTGCAGCGCATTCTTCTAACGACGCCTACTACTGGATTACCTGCGGCTCCTCTATAGTTGAAGCTCACATGTTAGATGAGCTGGTCATCAATGATGGTGCTGAAAGACTAATTGCTTCTACCGAGGCGTACTGGCACGCTTGGCTCGACAAAGAGCGGACTGACCTGTCAATTCTTTCAGAACAGTTACAAACTCTATATAGACGCTCTTTGATAGTAATGCGTGTACATACTGATAACGAAGGAGGAATTATTGCTTCTAGCGATACCGATATGCTTCATCACGGTAGAGACACTTATAGTTATGTTTGGCCGCGTGACGGAGCAATTGTTGCTCATACTTTTGATAAGGCTGGGTACCGAGATGTGGCAGTTCGATTCTTTAATTTTATCGCTGATAGACTAGACCCTAGTGGTTACTTGATGCACAAGTACCGAGCTGATGGAGTGCTTGGTAGTTCATGGCATCCTTGGATAATTAACGGCGAAGCCAGACTGCCAATTCAAGAGGACGAAACAGCCAGTGTTATTTTCATGTTATGGGAACACTATGAGAAATACCATGACATTGAGTTTGTAGAATCTCTCTACAATACTTTTATCGAGCCAGCCGCAGAATTTATGTGTGAGTACATAGAGCCAACTACCGGATTACCGCAAGCATCGTTTGACTTGTGGGAAGAAAAGTACGGTACTTCAACCTATACCACCGCTTCAGTTTATGGCGGGTTAATGGCAGCAGCAAAGTTTGCAAATTTACTAGGTAAAGACGAACCCTCACGCACCTACCAAGCAATAGCTCAAAGAATGCAAACAGCTATTGGTAAAGTCTTATTCGACGACAAGAAGGGAATTTTTGTAAAACACGTTCTTCATACTGACGATGACGAGCTTGAGTATGACAATACTCTAGATATCAGTAGTTTGTATGGCTTACTTTTGTTCCGAGTCTATGATGTAGAAGACGAAAAAATAACCCAAATGGTAAAAGCTGTTGAAAAGGATTTGCAGGTACAAGAGAACAGTAAAGGCTTTGTTCGTTATGAGGGAGATGCTTACTATCGGATGCAGGATGCTGATTCTCCAAATCCATGGGTTATCACTACGTTATGGATTGCTCGTTATTATATTGATAAAGCAAAATCATTAAAGGATTTGAAACGCCCGCTAGAATTACTTGAATGGACTGGGTCTCATGCCAATAATGGCGGTCTACTAGCCGAACAGATGCACCCTAATACACGTGAACAACTTTCTACGTCACCACTAGTGTGGAGTCATGCCGAGTTTGTCTTGGCTGTTCAAGCCTATTTAGAAAAAGTAGAAGAACTAAAAAGCTAGTACTCTTTGATCCACTTACTATTTTGGGAATCGTAGATTCCGATAGTGTCTCTATGAATACTCCAGGCTAGGCCACATGTGCCTAGTTTTTTGGCTATTATACCCGCCAGGGTCCTCATGTAGGTACCAGATGAGGCGATGCAATTAAGGTGAACAATATCGAAATTTTCGGGAAGCGAATTATCCTTAAGGATATTGTTCCAGTCCTTACGCACATCAACTCGTCTAAAGTCGTTGCCAAGAGCTTTACGTAGTTCTGTAACAGGCGGTATTGAGTTAACTTTTTCTAGAGCACTTTTGACTAGGTCTTCTTTAGTTAAGGTTTCTTTTCTATCGAATTCAAGTGTATATATCTCTGATTCTTTGGTTGGTATTTCAATCTCGTCTAGTCGGTTTTCCATGGTCCATGTATGCAGAGGTTTGCCTTGGACTGTTTTGGCAGAAAAGCGTGGGTAGGGAAGTTCAATTTTTCCAGTTAAGGAATTTAGAATTCCATTCAGTTCTTTAGCAGCGTCTTTATCAGAGGTGGGGCAGGTCTTCAGTCTACCTAATACATCAAGTGAATCAGACTCAATTCCTAATAAGACTGAAAATTTGTACGCCTTATCTAAACCGTGATAGTCAGTTTGCTTCTTACACTCGTCTCCAAGCAATATCAAAAGCTTACCCGAGGCCATTGGGTCTAATCGACCAGCATAAGCCATAGAAACACCATTTAATTCAGGATGTTCTGCTCTCCAGTCTTCAGCGCAGGATAGGGGGGTTTCTCCTACCTTTTTGTCCAATAATAAATATTTATCAGTCATGTGTTTATCCTAAAGGATTTCCTCCTAAAAATGAGTTAATCATCAGCAGGAGTATGAACCCCCCTAGCGCTAGTATTATCACTTTCATGTTTAATAGTATAGCAAAATCACTCCAAGTTGCTTGGCGGGTGCAGCTAAATGTTGCTTAAATAGAATTTTGGGGTGTTATCCAGATATTCCCCTTGACGATGTATATGAACGTAGTAGTATGCAGTCGCATAGGTGTATCGACTTTTGTCGACTCTCAATTATGCGCAGATGCCACAGATAGCTATTCGCTATGTGGCCAATATTTATTTAATTTTCCACGTCTATTATGACTGCTCTAGATGAAGTACTGAAAGCTGAACAAGAGGCTGAAACAGGGATTGAAACTGCTAAAGCAGAAGCAGCTGCTTCTGTAACTGCAGCTCGTGAAGAAAAATCTTTACGGCTAGAGTCTGAAGGAAAAAAGTTAGATGAAGCCGGAAAAGCTGCTCTCAAAGAATATGAAAAGCATGTCGCTGACATGACAGGTAAGATTGATGTTGAAACAACAGACAATGTTACTGCTGTGAAAAAAAAGTTTGCCGATAGTAAAGAAGAAGTACTTAAAGTAATTAAGCAGAACTTTAAATAATAAGTCATGGCTATAGTCCCCATGCAAAAGGTGCGTCTATTGGTCCATGCGACTGATGTTGATGCTGCGCTGAATAGTATTCAAAAGACCGGAGCCTTCGAATTTAAAGAGGTTGAAGTGGAAAATACTTCTGCCCCACAATTGGAGTTTCCTCATGCTCAGTTATTGCCTCGTGTTCAGCACGCGCTAGGTTTTCTTGAGCCATATGCTCCTAAAGTAAAATTGTGGAAATCACTGCGAGAAGGTACTCGAGTTGAGATGACCGAAGACGACGTATCTGAAAAACTGGCAGACACCGCAATTATTGCTGAAATCGTAGAGGACTTGGAGCGGTTGCAAGTTGAGTTCGCTGATAAGAATGAGGAGTTGCGAACATTAACAGTTCAGCGTGAACTACTGGTTAAGTGGAAAGCCTTACCAATCAAGCTCGCTGCACTTAAAACAGGGCTTACAAATACTGTCTTAGTTGAGTCTGAACAGGCTACCGAAACTGAACCGTTGGCTGGATATCTATCAGAAATTTTCACTACTGAAGAATTACCGAACCAGCTTACAGTTGTGTCAGACAACTTGGCAGCTGTGACGGTCCGGTCTGAGGATTTGTCTAAGTTACAACAACTACTAAACGCGAGTACAACTGAAGAGTCAGCAGCTCCCACTGGAGTAGAGACAGCAGAAGTTGAGATTACAGCAGCTGAACAAGCGCTTTCAACTGCTAAGGGAGAACTGGCTTTGCTGCACGATCAGGCCGAGCATTTCTCAATTACACATGTCCGAGCATTAAGAATCGCTTCAGAAATATTAGCTTGGCAAAGAGAACGGTTTGCGGTAGTTGAATCGGCAGTAGCAACTAAATCATCCGTTCTGTTTACCGGTTGGATAAACAAGAATAAACGAAATCAAATTGAGTCTGAATTTAAGTCTGGAGACATTGCCGCGACAATGTTTGATATTGAGACAGAAGAAGACGAGGCGCCTCCTGTAGAAATCCAAAACTCAGCTTTCATTCAACCGTTCGAAGCCATTACTCGACTTTATGGTATGCCTGGGCATAGAGACTTGGATCCAACTGTATTTTTGGCTGGTTTTTTCTTTCTGTTTTTCGGACTTTCACTAACTGATGTTGGATACGGAGTTTTCTTGATGGGGGTAGCAATCATGGTTTTGACTATGTTTAAGGTGTCGAACGAGATAAGAGTATTTGCAAAATTGCTCTTATTTATGGGTCTTGGTTCAGCTTTGGTTGGGCTACTGTTTGGTGGTTATTTGGGTATATCCCCAGAAGCTCTACCAGATTTCTTACTGGCGATTCAGTTGTTCGACCCAATTGGTGACCCTTTGCCAGTATTCTACCTAGCTCTATCTCTTGGTGTAGTACAAGTTATGACTGGTATGGTCATCAAGATTTACAGCGACTATAAGAACGACAAGCTAATGGAAGGTATATTAGATCAAGGTCCATGGTTGTTAATGTTTATGATTGGTATTCTGTATCTTTTGACAAGCATTGGTTACGTAGACATTCTTCCATTAGCAAACATCACTAATCTTATATACGTAGGTATTGCTTTAATTATTATGGCTAGTGGTCGTAAGGGTGAGACTGTTCTACAGAAGGTGCAAAGCGCAGCCTTGAGTCTATATAACAGTATTGGGTACTTCTCAGATATCCTGTCTTACTCACGTCTGTTGGCTCTAGGACTAGCTACAACAGCTCTAGCCTTTGCCGTTAATCTAATCGCAGAGATTGTAGCCGAATCTATTCCTTACGTTGGGACCGTTATATCGATTGTGGTATTGGTAGTTGGACACTTGTTTACTCTAATGGTAAATACTCTAGGAGCATTCATTCATAGTGCTCGATTGCAGTTCGTAGAGTTCTTTGGTAAATTTATCGCCGGTACCGGCAAGCAGTTTGCTCCACTCTCCCGCACAGAAAAATATGTCACGGTCGGAGACGATTGACCGTTGTTAGGGGAGAGGTAGATTTATAAATAATTAGTCAAATAAACATTAAATAACAAAAGTATTATGGAAACATTAATTGGAGTAGGGTTGGTTTTCGCAGGAGCAGCAATTGCAGCCGCTCTCGGATTCAGTGGCTCAGCAATCGGAATGGGGCACGCAGGACAAGCAGCGGCCGGAGTGCTTGGTGAAAAGCCACAGCTTTTCGGAAAGATGCTTCTTATGCAGGCACTTCCAGGTTCACAGGGTATTTATGGTCTAGTGGGAGCCTTCTTGATTCTTAATTTCTCAGGAGTCCTAGGAGCAGATGGAGTAGTAATGATTGATACTGCAACAGGTCTTCAGTATCTTATGGCTGGAATCCCTATCGGCGTAGCTGGTTACTTCTCAGGTATGTTCCAGGGAATCGTAGCAGCAGCAGGTATCTCAATGATTGCAAAAGACGAAAGCAACATGGGTAAGGCTATCGTTCTGTCCGTAATGGTGGAAACATGGGCTATCTTCGGAGTTCTAATCAGCTTCATCCTACTTATTTCAATTGCAGGTTAATTAAACTTTCATGTCTCAAAACACGCTGATAGAAAAAATCGAACAAGATACTGCAGAGAAAGTGTTTGTAATAACAACTAAAGCTAAGGCTGAGGTTGAGCAGATTCAGCGTGAGACTGAAGCAGCTGTTGCTGAATTGAATCAGACTCACAAAGTGTCTGTAAAAAAACAACAATCACATCTAGAGCTAGTGGCAGTGTCACAAGCTAAGCAGGCTGGAAAGATTGCTTTGCAAACAGCTAAAAGAGAACAAATCGATGTTCTATTTGCTGAGGTTGAAGAATCACTACTCGGACTGTCGGCAGAAAAGTACGTGGCTTTCTACAGTGAACAAGCTTCTCAAATTATGCCAAAGGAAGCTGAACTAATAGTAGTTTATGCACCCGAAGCTCGAGTGTCTGAAACAGAAACATTGTTAAGTACTCTCAATATCACCACTAAGGTGGAAGTGCAGGCCGGTATTACTTCTGGTTTTATCGCTCATGCCAAGGACGGTGTTTACGATGTGACATTAAATCGACTATTCGATGAGAAGCGAGACAAGATAGAGATGAAAGTGGTTAATATGGTACTCAACTAAAATGCATACTCCGTTTATTTACAGCACAAGTCGTGTAAATACCTTGACTCAGTACCTGCTGACTAAGACGGATATTGAGCGTCTACTGGTAGCAGAACCAGGCGATGACCTTGAGTCTGCTCTGAAGGAGACATACTTAGCTCCATTTGTAGCTAGAGTTGATTCAGAAGATATCGCTGATGGTATCGAGCACACTTTGATAGATGCAAAAAAGCTGATTCATCGAATTGCCCCAGCTGGAGATATGTTCCGAGTGTTGTGGGTTCAGTACGACATTCACAACTTGCGAGTGTTTGCTAAAGCTACAGCCAAGGGTTACTCATTGGAAGATTGTAAGCCTTATGTTTCTAAGCGAGGTTCATATGATCCTGAGTACCTACATTCACACGCTGAGGCAGGTACTTTGAATCGACTACAGTCTGACTGGCAGGTTGCCTACGATGAAGCAGTACGAGTAGTAGCGGCTGGAGAAATTAACAAAGTAGACGGTATATTTGACGCTGTTTATTTTGCTACTTCAGAACGCATTGTTACAGCTTCTTCCGATGCTTTTATTAAAAAGTATTTCAAAGCTGTAATTGATATGTTCAATGTAAAGGGTCGTCTCCGAACTATTGAACATAAACACTCAGATACCACTCCTACTTTCATAACTGGTGGAACGTTTCAGGCTGAAGAAATGGAAACTAAAGACCAAATTTTCCAAGCATTGTCTAAACTTGATGGTGCAGACTTCTGGTCTGATGCAATCGAGTATTACGAGGAAACTGGAAATACTACTCGTATCGATGCACGGTCCGCTGAATATATTTTGACTTTGTCCAGGCAAGCAAGTTTTGACATGTTCTCATCAGCATCGTTAGTTCTCTATTACTTGCAGTGCAAGCAGTCGGCAGCTAACGTTAGGACAATCGTGGTGGGGAAGAACAGTGGTATGAAAGAAGAGGATATTCGCGCTAATCTAAAAATGGCTTATGTTAACGAATAACGAATACAAAATTGCCATTGTCGGCCCAGCCGATACAGTGTCTGGATTCAAGGCTTTGGGAGTAGAAACCTTCCCAGCTCAGACATCAGATGAGGCACTGGCAGAGCTAGATAAAATCAAGCGACTAACCCTAGACCCAGACTCCGATACCAAATACGCCATCGTTTGTGTCATTGAAAATCTAGTAGCTTCAGTTGACCATGACGCATACGCGAAGATTGTGGCCGGTCCGTTACCAGCAGTGGTAATCCTTCCTGGACCAGAAGGAGCTCAAGGTTTTGCTCTCGACCGATTGCGTCGACTAGCAGAACAGGCAGTCGGCTCAGCCATTATTTAATTATGAGGAACGTGGTCGGTGAATTTCATTGTCGTCAAACATTCTCTCTCGGTCGCCGTAGCACAGACTCCGACTTCCTCGACAGAATGTTGAACTCCTTGAACTTCCCTCGACCACGTTCCTCATAAAGAACTTAACTTTTATTACTTTACCCACCTTACAAGAACATCATGACTAATTCACAAGAAACAACACAAGCACAAACAAACACCGATGTAGCAACTGGTGTAATTGAGCGTGTAACTGGACCGCTAGTTCGCGTTAGCGGAATGGCTGAAGCTAAGCTTTACGAAGTTGTTAAAGTTTCAGAGGAAAAACTGCTCGGAGAAATCATCGAACTGCACGGTGATGTGGCCGCAATTCAGGTGTACGAAGAGACAGCTGGAATTGGTCCTGGTGACGTTGTGTACCGAACCGGACGAACTATGTCTGTAGCGCTTGCCCCCGGACTTCTAGAGTCTATTTATGATGGTGTACAACGGCCGCTGCACAAGATTGAAGCTGCTGCTGGTAACTGTTTCATTAAGCGAGGTATCGAAGCAGAAGCTATCGACATGTTGAAAATGTGGAAATTTACTCCAGTTGTGAAAGTGGGTGATACTGTTGTGGCTGGTGATGTTCTTGGTGAAGTGCAAGAAACTTCAGTAATTGTTCACAAAATTATGGTTCCTCCTACAGAAGGTGGGACAGTAGTTTCTATCGAGAGTGGTGAGTTCAAAGTGACTGATACAATCGCTACTCTAAAGCGAGCAGACGATACCGTTGCTTCTGTTGAAATGCTTCAGTACTGGCCAATTCGACAACCTCGTCCAAAGGCTAAGAAGATTTTCCCTAACGAACCACTACGGACTGGAGGACGTTCTATCGACACATTTTTCCCAATTGCTAAGGGTGGAGCAGGATGTATTCCTGGACCATTCGGAGCAGGTAAAACAGTGACTCAGCAGGGAATTGCTAAGTACTGTGATGCTGAGATTATCGTATACATTGGTTGTGGTGAGCGAGGAAATGAAATGACAGAAGTATTGTCAGAATTCCCACACCTTATCGACCCAAACACAGGAGAGCCGCTTATGAAGCGAACAATCCTTATTGCTAACACTTCAAACATGCCGGTGGCAGCGCGAGAAGCTTCTGTTTATACCGGAATCACAATTGCTGAATATTACCGAGACATGGGATACAACGTAGCTCTTATGGCAGACTCAACTTCTAGGTGGGCTGAGGCGATGCGTGAGATTTCAGGGCGTCTAGAAGAAATGCCGGGTGAAGAAGGTTACCCAGCGTACCTATCATCACGAACTGCAGAATTCTACGAACGAGCAGGAATGGTAAAGACTCTAGGAAGCGAGGGACGAACCGGTTCACTAACAGTGATTGGTGCGGTATCTCCTCCTGGTGGAGACCTTTCCGAGCCAGTATCTCAGGCAACTCTTCGAGTAACTAAGACTTTCTGGTCACTAGACTCAGACCTTGCTTACAAGAAGCACTTCCCGTCAATTAACTGGTTAACATCATACTCACTTTACGCTCCAAACTTTGAAGAGTTCTGGGCACGAGAAATTGCTCCAGATTTTAGCGAAGTAAGAAAGATAGCTCTCACTCTTCTAGAAAAAGAATCATCACTTTTGGAAATTGTGCGACTGGTAGGTATGGAGTCACTTTCAAACAGCGACAAGCTTGTGTTGAAAGTGGCAGGAATGATTCGAGAAGATTTTCTTTTCCAGAATGCGTTTGATGCAGACGATGCTTACACGCCGCTAGCTAATCAGTACAGTCTACTTAAGTCACTAGTGACTTTCTACGAACTAGGTAAGGATGTTGTGACGAAAGAAGAATTCGACTTTAAGACATTTGCAGAAATCCCAACTATTGCAGAATTCCAAGCAATTAAAGGTAACCTAAAAGCAACACCAGAAGATTATCAGTCATATCAGGAACGAATCAGTACTGATATCAGCGCCTTGGCATAATTAATTTATTTATCATGAGTCAAAAAGAATATACAGACATTTCATCAATCGCCGGACCACTACTAGTGGTAGAGGGGGTTGAAGGAGTAAAATACGACGAGCTTGTAGAAGTTAATGTGCCAGGAGAAAAAGCGCCACGCTTTGGTAAGGTGCTTGATATTGCAAAGGACAAAGCTGTAGTGCAGATGTTTGCACCAACAAGTGGTATGACAGCAGCCGGTACTCGAGCTCGATTCAAGGGTGAAACTTTGAAGCTTGGTGTATCAGAAGACATGCTCGGACGAGTGTTCAACGGAGCTGGTGAAGTAGCTGATAATGGACCAGAACTTGTTCCAGAGCAACGTCTAGATATTTCTGGAGAACCAATCAATCCTTACTCACGAGAATTTCCAGATGACTTCATTCAGACTGGTATTAGTTCTATCGACGTCATGAATACTCTTGTGCGAGGACAGAAGCTTCCGATTTTCTCTGGAGCAGGACTACCTCATGCACGACTAGCTGCACAGATTGCTCGTCAGGCATCAGTGAAAGATGGGGGAGACTTTGCTATTGTTTTTGCCACCCTTGGTGTTTCTTTTGAAGAAGCTGAATATTTCCGTCGGGAATTCGAAGAAGCTGGAGCGCTAGAGCGTTCAGTTCTATTTATCAACACAGCGGCCGACCCGGTAGTGGAACGTATTTCTACACCGCGTATGGCACTTACAACAGCTGAGTACCTAGCCTTTGAAAAGGGAATGCACGTACTGGTTATTCTTACTGATATGACCAACTACTGTGAAGCTCTGCGAGAAGTGTCTGCCGCTCGAAAGGAAGTACCAGGACGACGAGGATACCCAGGGTATCTATACACTGACCTTTCTACTCTTTACGAACGAGCTGGTCGAGTTAAGGGTAAGTCTGGAACTATTACTCAAATTCCAATTCTTACAATGCCGGATGACGACAAAACTCACCCAGTACCAGACCTTACTGGATACATTACTGAAGGTCAGTTCGTGGTTTCTCGTGAGCTATACCAGAAGGGAGTATTCCCACCAGTAGATGTACAAGGTTCACTTTCACGACTATGGTCAGCTGGAGTGGGTGAAGGAAAGACTCGAGCCGATCACTCTTCTTTGAAGGATCAACTCTTTGCTTCATATGCAACTGGACGAGAAGTACGTGAGCTAGCTGTAGTTCTTGGTGAAGCTTCACTAGATGATACAGACCGAGCCCACCTTAAGTTCGCTACAGCCTTCGAAGCTGAATTCGTAGGACAAGGTGAATACGAAAACCGTTCAGTAGACGAGTCTTTAGACATTGGATGGAAGTTACTTTCTCTACTACCACGAGCCTCACTTAAGCGAGTAAAGGCAGACTTGATTAAAAAGCATATGCCAGCCGTAACTAATGAAGAAGAAGCCTAATTGGTATAATGAATGAGAAAATGAGCAAAGCGACTATTTCGAATTTAGTTCTCAATTTTCTCCTCTCCTAGAGGAAATTGCTAGAACACCTAATCTAAACTAATTACTAAAATCTATGGCCATATTAAAAGTTAGCCCAACCCGAGTATCACTCTTGCGTCTTAAGAAAGAACTCAAGGTTGCTAAGAAGGGGCATAAACTACTCAAAGACAAGCGAGATGGGCTCGTGAAGAAATTCATGGCGGTTATTTTTGAAGCCAGAGACCTGCGTGAATCTGTAGAAAGTCGTCTCGGTTCAGCTTTTGATTCATACTCACGAGCTAGTGGAATGACAGCAGCGGCTGCGCTAGGGACAGCCTTTATGGTGCCTAACGCCAAGATTGATTTGGGAGTAAAAGTTAACAGTATTATGTCTGTTAAAATCCCTGAATTCTCAATCGAGAAAAAGGGCTCAGCTTTCTCATACGGAATGTTTGAAACTACTGGTGATCTCGACAACGCGATGGTCAAGTTCGACGAAGTTTTTGTTGATATTTTGCACCTCGCTGGATTAGAAAAGACAGCAGAAAACCTGGCTGAAGAAATTGAAAAAACTCGTCGTCGTGTGTCAGCCTTGGAGAATGTAAGAATCCCTAATCTTGAGGAGACAATCAAGTTTATTACTATGCAACTTGATGAGCGAGGACGTGATGCTGTTGTTTCTACTATGAGAGTAAAGGCCATGATTATGGCTAAAGAGGTGGAGTCTTCCTAAATTAGCAAATCCATACTAATTCTCAGGTTTCAAGACCGGCGCCTTTGGCGCCGGTCTTTTTTGTCACCACTCAATCTCCTTTAGTCCGTGACTTGTTAGGTAGGTGTTAGTTTTGCTAAAGTGCTTACAACCAAGAAATCCCTTATGTGCGGAAAACGGAGAAGGATGAGACGTTGTCAGTATCAAATGCTTGTTGTTATCTATTAAATTTGATTTTGATTCTGCAAATTTACCCCACAGTATAAAAACTACGTATTCTTTTTTAGATGAAATCTTACTTATTACTTCGTCTGTAAATATTTCCCAGCCAATACCTTGGTGTGATCCTGGCAGACCACTTTCAACTGTTAATGTTGCGTTAAGTAGTAGCACACCTTGCTTAGACCAGCGTTCTAAGTTTCCAGATTCTGGAATCATCTGACCTAAGTCTGATTTAATTTCTTTATAAATATTTCTCAGCGAAGGTGGAATTTTTGTCCCTTCCGGTACTGAGAAAGATAGTCCGTGTGCCTGCCCTTCGCTGTGGTAGGGGTCTTGGCCTAGTATCACAACCTTAATCTTGTCTGGAGGACATAAACTGAAGGCGTTAAGAATATTCTCACGAGCAGGAAAGACAGACTCTTCTTTATAGACTTCTTCAACCTTAGATTTAAGTTCATTAAAATATGGTTTCGAAAACTCCTCATTCAAAAAAATATTCCAAGACGGAGGTAATTGGGATTGCATCAACTACTTACTTACCAGATCCTTTATGGTTGTGACCAGATCATTTAGGTCTGTTTGAGCTTTTACGAAGTATTTGTCTGCCCCTAATTTAATTAGGGTTTCTTTATCTTCGTGACTACTTTTATTGGTGAATACTATAATTGGAGTGTTTGACAAATCAGTGTGTTCTTTCAGTTCTTTTAGAACCTCTTCGCCAGTTTTCCCAGGAAGCATTAGGTCTAAAATTATAATATGCGGCTTATATTGTTCAGCCATTGATACAGCCTCTGAACCGTCTTTGGTTGCATAGGGAATACAGCCGTGAGAAACCAATTTAATGATAACCATCTCCTGAATCATAGAATCATCCTCAATCATAAGAACCTTTACTGACCCCAAAGATTTTTGCTTCATAGATTCAAGTGCAAAATCAACTTTCTTTGATACTGACATAATATATAGTCTTATTAAATTTATACTAACACGGAATTTTTACAGTAAAGGTTGACCCTGGACCATCATTGTGTGAAAAGGTTAAGGTGCCTTTGTGCTTTTCTATAATTTTTTTAGCAATATAGAGACCTAGTCCTGATCCGCCGGCGTCAACCTGTTCAGCATTTTTTATTCTACTGAACTTATGAAATAATCTAGACTCCTCACCGATCGGGACACCTATTCCATTGTCTGTGATTTCTATATAAACATTACTAGCCTTCTTAATGATAGTAATGGATATTTTACCATTATCTGGTGTGTACTTGACCGCATTATTTATTAGATTACCTAAGGCGTCTGATAATTTGTACGGGTCAAAACTAATTGGTTCCGCATAAGAATAATTTTTATTAATGGTGAGGTTAGCCTCCGCTATTTTTAAGGTATGTTCAGCCAGTATAGTTTCTATGAGTTTTTGTATGTTGCCACTTTGAATTTTTAGTTCGGTATTACCGTATTCTAGTTTATCAACTTGAATTAACTCCTCTACTAGTGCATGCATGTGTTTGACGCTGGCGAATGATCTTTCCGCCAAATCTTTCTGTTTGCTTGTTAAATTACCTGTGTCACCCTCCAGAAACATTTTATGAGCCCACATGGTCGTTGTTAGAGGTGTGCGTAGCTGATGTGCCGCAATAGCAACAAAATCTGTTTTTTCCTTATCTAAAGATTTTAGATTGTTATGAGCTTTTTTCAGGTCTAAGTCCCTGCGAACTAACATTTTAGATGTGTTTTCTAATCCAACAATAATAATGTTAAGTTCATTAATCTCGGCTTGTAGTGATTCTATTGTAGGTTTTTCTTTATTCATTTTGTTTCTCCTAATAATACAGTCACAATGGTTTCGTTGTGGCTTTTACTGTTACAGGTTTTTATGTCTAAATTTGTGTCATCAACTGGCGCTTGTTCGGCGTAGGTGTAGAATCCAGCTAAGGGCACATCTTTTCCGATTATATTTTGAATAGCTTGAATTTCTAATTTAGACTCATCTCGTGACTTAAATAATGTGTTTCTGACATGGCAAGTAAATATCAAAGCAGCTCCCGGTTTTTCTCCAAATTCTTTAAGAGCATATTCTGCCGTATCCCTAGCTGCTTCGACGGCTTGCTCTTTACTTCCGATCATTAACTGCACTTGATCTCCTTCTGACATTTCACCACCAAAAGTTATGTAACCGTTGTTGTCTACAGTTATGGGAGCCCTCAATAGCATAACTCCACTTTCGGTATCCTTAACTCCCAATGGATAAGACAAAGCAACTTCACCCAAGGTGACATTTTTAAGGTTCGCGGCTTCTTCTTTACCGATATATTCTTCATAAAGTTCAATAGCTGGTTTATCGTCAATCTCATATACAACATTTCCTTCAGTTTTGGTGATGGTCCTAAAAGCACTAATTGGACTCCAGCCGTGACGAACACTGATGGCTAGATTTAGATTACCGGTGAAGGCCAGAGCGGTTAGCCCCGAACTCATTACAGTGCCATTGTGGTACTGATAGGTTTGTTTGAAATTACCGTCATCCCCGCTAGATCCTCCAGTAATAGGCAGTTCAGGGAAAGAAACATCTAGACTTCTTAAAATAGCACTAGGATTAACTGTTAATCCATCGCTGTGAAGGGTGATGAATTTAATCTCTTCCTCAGTTTGTGTTTTCAGTTTTTCGGCCAGCTCTGCCCCTGCCGCTTCCTCATTTCCTGCCGCATTTTTGACTGAGGCTGCTACGAATCCAACCGTGTCTGAAGCTAGCAGCATTATTAACACTGAAGGTGAACCGCTTGGTCCATTTTGAGATATTTCACCAGCTGTAGAGGTTCCTATTAATGAAATTCCTTCAGGCAAAAGAGACATAGCTGTATCAACCACTTCCTGTTGATTGAATTCAGAAGAGGCGAAGACAATGGCTGCGTTGGGGGATTCAGCTTGTAGTTGTGATTTGGCAATTTTAATTGCCAGACTGGTGGCATTTTTTCCATCTATACCACTAGACATTCCAACACTTGAGACGAACATAGGTATGTGGTTTATTAATAATAAATAATATTCATTATATCTTACAATTTAGTTACTTCTGACAACCTGTGCAGTAGTGAGTGCCTCTGCCAGCGCAGCGTATTTTCTTTATGATTTTGCCACAACGCTCACAGGCTTTGCCTTGTTGTCCGAAAACCTTCAAGTAGTCTGAAAAATTACCGTTAGCTCCACCTGTGTCAACGAAGTGTTGAAAGGTGGTTCCTCCCACCGCTATAGATTCATTCATGACGTCACCAGCGGCAGCACAAAGCGCCGCCGCTTCTTTCTTGGTTAACTTGTCCGATCGTCTGGTTGGTCTTACCTTTGCTCGCCACAGCGCCTCGTCTACGTAAATATTGCCAAGTCCGGCAATGAAGGTTTGGTCCAGTAGAGCGGCCTTAATGGGAGTTTTCCTTTTGTTTAGCTTTTTATGGAACCATGAGCAGTCGAAGTCAGGGCTGATAGGCTCTGGTCCAAATCGGGCACGTGCAGTTCTTACTTCGTTAGCTGTAGCAACTTTTACATAACCAAATATTCTCATGTCGTTAAAGTGTAGGGAAGTACGGTCAGTAAAATGAAAGGTAACACGCGTATGTTTCGTTGGTAGCTCGGTATCGCCAGCTGTCGCGGAGTGACCTCCTCCGATAGTTTTTCCAGTTTTGTCTATATAGAAAAACTGGCCAGTCATCTTTAGATGAGCCAGTAGGAATAAGTCATCCTCATCTACAAATGAAAAAATCATCAGTTTTCCTATCCTGTCTACATCAGAAATAGTTTTACCTCGCAACTGGTCCTCGATATTACTGTTGTTATCGACTGATTTGGCATGAAAAACTTCAACGTCAGCAACGGTTTTCCCAACTACCTTTCTTTGAAGTTGCATTCGCACAGTTTCGACTTCTGGAAGTTCTGGCATATTGTTAAGTCTATATTACTAATTGATATTTAGCATGTTGAAATAATCATAAAAATAGGTACAATAGTCGCACTTACGAAAGTAGGTAAGAAGAATATTCCGGCGTAAGAAAAATCTTTCGCCGTTCATTCAGATAACTAATAAAAATAAACTTTTATTATCCTATTCATTCCGGCGTAGCTCAGCTGGTAGAGCAGTTGACTGTTAATCAATTTGTCGCAGGTTCGAGTCCTGCCGCCGGAGCCAGTCAGTACAACTCGCAAATTTTTGTCCGCCGTAGGCGGAAGGAATCGGAAAATCCCCGAAAGGGGATTTTTCTATGCCGCGGCGGAGAAAGTGACTCAATGTCACTTTCGTCAGGACTCGAAAAGCTTTTGAGTCAGATCGGGAGCAGGGCTAACCTGTCTGTCCAAAAAGTATACTGCTTGTGTAGCAAGAGAGACTCCTGCCGCCGGAGCCAGAGATAGAGATCCACCTTTAGGTGGATTTTGTCGTTTCAATCTAATAAAAACTCTCAAGTTGTTGGAATATTTGACAAAAACAATGAATGATATAGCTTAATTAAAGCGCTACTGCGACTCACTTCAACGGAGGTTATTGTAAAAATAAAAGATTGTTCTTTTTGCTTATAAAACGAAATAGTCAGACAAGATCAAATTCTGAGTCAGAATGGTAAAGCCTTTCTGATTCAGCCTGTAAAAGATGGCGTTGTAATACCAAATAGTTATCTGATTATCCCGAAGAAACACTGTCGAAGTTCTGTAGAACTTCTGCTTGCATGGCAGCCGTCTTTTAATGATATGCTGCAGGAGATTCCGGATATTGCTAATGCGTCGTACAACATCTCTTCCAACTGTGGGCGTCCGGCAGGACAGAAGGTATTCCATCTTTATTTCTGGATAATTATAAGATTAGATAAACCGGATGAGCCCGCTTATTGTAAGGGTCTTGATGCATTACTAGGTCTTGTTCGTTCAAATTATCACAACCTTTAATTAGGAGAAAAACCGAATTTTCATCTCGGTGGGAAGACGGTTTTTATATTGTTTAAGTGGTATATTGACTAGTGGAATATAGAAGTAAAGCTAAATATTATGACAAAAATTATCCATATTTCAGAAATTTATGAACATGTAAACGAAATAATTAAAACCTTCAAAAATGGAGGGGTAGTTTTGTATCCGACTGACACCCAGTACGCTTTAGGTGTTCTGGCAAGATCTGAAACAGCTATAGAAAAGATTAGCAGTATAAAGGAAGTGAGTAGTCAAAAAGCAGTTTCGATTGTTGTTTCCGATATAGAAATGGCTGCTAAATATGTGTATTTTAATGATTATACCAGAGGTTTAATGGATAAGTATTTACCAGGTCCACTTACTCTGATACTTCCAGCTAAGGATATATACCTGGCTAAGAATATTGGCAATGAAGATAAGATTGGAATAAGAATTCCAGATAAGAGTGGGATTTTAAATATCGTTAAGGAGTTAGATTGTCCAATTACAACAACCAGTGCAAATATTAGTGGCCAAGAACCTGGCGACAGTTGCAGACAAGTCTTGAAAGATTTACAAGGTATCGATTTGGCTATTGACGGTGGTGAGCTGGAGAACGAGGCTTCTACTGTCATTGAGTGCTCTGATTCAGGGTTTGAGGTGATTAGGCAAGGAGTGCTGGTGGTGTAATGGTCGTAATTTAGAGTGTTCTAGTAACATATTCTTATAATATATCTGCCGGCAGAGAGGAAGAATTATGCTATTCTGTTGCACTAGATTAGTAGCCCCTCGGTTCAATAACAAACACTACAGATGCAACAAAAAGTACTTTCATATTTATCTCCCAACAATTGGCGTTTAGACACATTGTCTGGATTACTGTCGCTCTAGCTCTTGTGCCAGAGGCGATTGCTTTTGCCTTTGTGGCCGGAGTGGACCCGATTGTGGGTTTGTATGCGGCTGCAATAGTTAGCTTTATAGCGGCTGTTTTGAGCGGTCGACCCGGGATGATTTCCGGTGCCACGGGTGCCTTGGCAGTAGTGATGATTGAGCTAGTTCGTACTCATGGAGTCGAATACTTGTTTGCCACTGTAATACTTATGGGGATGATTCAGCTGACCGTTGCTTTCTTTAGATTGGGTAAATTTTCTCGTATTATTCCGCATCCTGCAATGCTGGGTTTTGTGAACGGTTTGGCAATTGTTATTTTCTTGGCTCAAATACCGCAATTGCAAACATTCACACCAGCCGGTCACTTTGGCTGGTTTTATGGCGAATGGCTGCCGCCAGGGGAGTTGATGCTAATGGGTGGGTTAATAGCACTCACAATGGCAGTTATTGCTTTCTTGCCACGATTTACTAAAGCTGCGCCGGCTTCACTGGCCTCCATCTCTCGGGTCACATTTTTGGTGGTTTTCTTTGATTTAAATACTCCCACTGTCTACGATATGTTGAATGGTGGTCAGACAGTGCTGGTTTTCCAACATTTTCAATTCCGGACATTACTTTTGGTTTTGAGACCTTAAAAATAATCTTTCCCTTTGCAATTATTCTGGCCTTTATTGGGCTGGTCGAGTCTTTGATGATAATGTCACTGATTGATGAGAAAACCGACACTAGAGGTCAAAGTAATGTTGAGTGTTCTGCTCAAGGTGTAGCTAATGTCGTGACAGGTTTCTTCGGAGGAATGGGTGGCTGTGCGATGGTGGGCCAAAGTATGATCAATATGGATTCCGGTGGTCGTGGCCGGTGGGCTGGAATAATGGCTGGACTGACCTTGTTTGGTTTTATTCTATTTGCAGGTTCGTTGATTGAGAAAATACCTCTAGCGGCCCTAGTGGGGGTGATGTTCAGGGTGGTAATTGGCACCTTTGCTTGGTCTAGTTTGAGAATTATTAGGAAGATTCCCCGGTCAGATGCTTTTGTGCTTATTCTGGTTTCCGCTACTATTGTTATGTTTGATTTAGCAGTAGCTGTGATTGCGGGTATTGTTGTTTCGGCACTAGTCTTTAGTTGGAAAAAATCGCAGGGTATTTCAGCTAAAGCCTTTTTAGATAAAACCGGTGGTAAACATTACGAATTGAGCGGTCCTCTGTACTTTGCTTCCATACATAGCTTTTCAAGTATCTTTAATGTAGCTAATGACCCAGAGGAGGTGTTTATTGATTTTAATGATGCTCGCATACTAGATCATTCAGGTATTGAAGCTGTTAATTCACTGACTGACAAATATCTGCAAGCAGGGAAGAAGCTTCACTTATATCACTTAAGTCATGACTGTAGGCGTTTGCTGAAGAACGCCGAGAAGATTGTTGAAGTGAACTTGGATGAAGACCCAGTTTATGAAGTGGCTGACGACAAACTGGACTCATGAGTACTAAATTTCAGTTTTGATTGTTGTTAGGTTATAATCATCTTTCAAATTTCACACCCTAGGTGTGGAATTTAAATTTGTTTATATAATTAAGTTTGGATATGACTATTACCCTAGAACAAGCAGAAAAAATGATTGTCGCTGCAAAAGCAAAATCAGTAGAGTTGGATACAAAAATGAATATTGCAGTGGTTGATGCTGGTGCTAATTTGGTCGCGTTCGGTCGTATGGACGGAGCCTGGTTAGGTTCTTTGGATATATCAATCAAGAAAGCTAAAACAGCTAGATTCTTTGATATGGACACTGGTATTATCGGCACACTTTCACAGCCAGGAGGAGCACTGTTTGGTATTGAGCATTCAAACGAGGGTCTGATCACTTTTCCGGGTGGTGTGCCAGTGAAGGATGTAGAAGGGAATATCATTGGTGCTATAGGGGTAAGCGGTAGTACTGTTGAGAATGACCATGCTGTAGCAGAAGCTGGAGCAACAGCAACAGCAACAGCTTAAGTTAAATTTTCGATAATAAAAAACACCCAAAGCATTTGGGTGTTTTTTATATGAGTGCAGCCGATTTTGTTTAATTTACAAAAATCCAGGCTAACTCACTCGAATCAGCTTTGCTGAACTGATATCCATTCTTGTTATACTCTTTTATCTTCTCTACGTTCTTTATGTTGTTTTGAGCCATCCAGAGTGCCATGGCACCTCGCTCCCTTTTTGCAAAGATAGGGATAATTTTCATTGCCCCATTTTTTCTAGTTTTGAATACAATGGTGATGAATTTACCCTTAAGAAGGGAAGTGTCTATAACCTTGCAGTACTCATTTGAAGCTAAGTTTATAATTACATCATGATTAGTAAGATAGCTTGTGACTAAGTCTCCCCAAAAATCATACAGTCTAATACTGTTCGATTTATCTGCACTAGTGAAGACCCTTCTGCCCATTTCTAGTCGGTAGGGCTTAATTAGAGTGAGGGGACTGAGAAGGCCATATAAACCAGAAATAATCCGTATATGTTCTTCGAGGTAAGTTAGAGTGCTGTTTGATAGAGTGTTGTTTTGAAATACACTATAGACGTCCCCGGTAAATGCTGAAATTGCTTGTTTCTGTTTAGCCGCAGCCCAATTTGTGTACCGGTCAACATTTAGTTCGGCCAATCTCTCTGAAATATTCATCATTTTCATTAGGTCATCCTTTGTGTACGCATGCATATAGGAAACCAGTTTATTAGTTTCAGAGCTAAAAATTGGGGAGGTCTTATTAACTAGGTTACTTTTGCTATCAAAGTCTTGTGATTTAGATGGTGATAAAAGTATTTTCATACGTCTTACTATAGCAAGACCTCTCTAGTTCGCTATGGTATGTTTTATTATTGCTAACTAAGAACAATCATTTGCTATGAAAACTATAAAATGTGATTTGTGTGAAGTGACTGCCGATGGAGAAGCCTTTGAAGATTGGATGCAGGCGCTACTGCCTCACTATATGGATGCTCATGCAGACGTGATGAAAGGAAAGGAGGGTATGTCAGCTGAGGATAAGAAGCAAGAGATGGATAAGTGGATGTCAGACAATAGAGTCAGATTTGACGCTGTATAGAAAAACTTTATTTTGTAATTTACAGATACAAGTTTTGTATGTATTGTAGCGCTGGTTTAGTTTGATTTTTATCTTTTTATAGGAGAATAGCTAATGGAAGTTTCGGTCTCAACTTTGAGTATCTTGCCAAGAAATCGCTTACTGTCTGTACTCACGGGTGCTATGTTGGCGCAGTTAGGTAGGTGTACAGAAACGCTGAAGGAAAAGCAGATTATTCGTAAAGATAGTCTAGTTATACCTATTACTGCGGTGCTCATATTACGAAAGCATAGTATCAATGGTGACATTGAGAAAATTATTCAGGTGTATAGTCCTGGTCAAGTAATTCCATTCTGGGAATTGGGCAGTGATATAGCTTTACAAGTTGCCTCAAAGGGAGAGGTTTTGATAGTTTCTAAAAGTGAGGTCAGAGCTCTCTCTAGTAGAGTTTTGAGCTACGGCTTAGAAATATTGCATTCAACAACGAAGGATTATTGTGACAGAGTATCAGTATTGTCATCTGGTTTAGCAGAGATAAAAGTAGAGCGAGTAATATTATTTCTGAATAGTAAACCCAACATGCATATGTGTAATCTAAGAACACATGACGTTGCTTCGTTAAGTGGTATCAGGCCTGAAACAATATCTCGCAGTGCAGCCTGGCAAGAAAAGAAGAAAGAGTGCAAGAAATGTACACCAACTTATGCGGCAATTTGCGTATAGTAATCTAAGAAGAATTAGAAAACCCCACATTAATTTGTGGGGTTTATTTTTATAATGAAAAGGGGACTGTTGTAAAACAGTCCCCTTGGGGTTAAAAGAACAGTACAAGGTTTAAGTTAAAGGCGCTCCTCCGCCTCAGTTGCAAATGCGCTACGCTCACCTTGTTGCAGGGTTACATGTCCTGCAAGTTTTGAGTCTGCGAAAGCTCTGATGATAACGGATATGCCTGACGTGTGTTCGTTGATGTACGGGTCATCTATTTGAGCAACGTTACCCAATAGGATAATCTTTGAACCCACACCAATTCTAGTAGTTATCATTTTCAGCTTTTTGACAGTCAAGTCTTGAGCCTCATCAATAATCAGAAAGGTGTTTTGAAAAGTCCGCCCTTTCATAAAGTTTAGTGATTTAATCTTTATTTTCTCTCTCAAGAAGGCTTGTGTCATCTGACGTGAAAGTGACTTCGAGCTGTCATTAGACTCATCTTCAGTCAAGGCTTCCAGGTTGTCGTGCATTGAACCCATCCAAGGACTCATTTTTTCCTCTTCGTCACCCGGTAGAAAACCAATATCTTCATCCGATCCAACAGTTGCTCGTGAAATAATAATCCTTTTGTAGGTTGTGTCATCGGAGTAGGCTTGTTGCAGGGCTGCTGCTAGTGCTAAATAGGTTTTACCACTACCTGCTAATCCTGCTAGTGACACACAGACAATGCTGTCATCCATTAGAAGCTGAAGGGCTAGCTCTTGCTCAACATTTCTCCCCGTTACACCCCAGACTCCTTGCTCACTCTGATAAAAAGTTTTAGCTATGATACGACTCTGGTTCTTCTTGGTGATCACTTGTAGCTTTAATAGTTTTCCTTTTGGCCCGTTAGAAAAAAGTAAGAATTCATTGCAAGTAACTCTTTTGAAAAACGAATGTGACAGTTCGTACTGACTTACTCCGTGCATATTTTCTATCTTTATGTCATCCAACTCATCCCAAATATTATCAGGAACCTTATGGAACCCTGTGCGCCTATCCTCCTCACCAGAAGAAGCAATTTCTGTTGCTGCTTCATTTAGATACTCTTCTGCTTCTATTCCATATGCTCTAGCCTTGATTCTAGCATTACCGTCGTTTGAGATAAAGACTACACGCTTACCTTGGAGTCTTAGAGATAGGCAGATAGATATTATTCTATCGTCTGGCTCATTAGAGTCTAGATCAACGTCATCATGTTTTATGAATATAGGATTAGAAAAATTGAAGAAAAGTTTACCATTACGAGGTTTTCCGTTCTCGAGTTCAGCTGGGGGTATTAATGGCAAGCCTTCAGCTAACTGGTTTGGGGTTTTGCCTTTAGACAGTTTGTCTAAAATACGAGTTGCCTTGCGACTGTTCATAGCTTCAGCTGAATGTCCCTTTTTGTACTTATCCAGTTCCTTGAGGACCTGACTAACAATATAGACGTCATGTTCTTCAAATTTAAACAATGAATCCCACGCTGTCATTATTACGTTTGTGTCTAGTACAAATGAAATTATTCCGCCCCATTCCTTCCTGATGCCTCTAAAGGAATCAGGAATACTTTTTTTGACAGGGATACTGTTCTCTTCACCCTTTTTACTCTTTGGTTTATTGCGTGAGGTATGAACTTTTGAAGTTGGTGCACGTGCCGGTTTGCGCTTAGAAGGGTTTCTTCGACCATGTCTTCGCTCTGCCATTTTTATTCTCCTTGTGTTGTAAATGAACAATGTATTCACTTGTTAATGTACTCTTAGTGTATTGATTTTGCAAGGAAGTGTTGTCAAATGTAAGGTCGGATATTCACTTGTATTGTGTATTACTGTGCCGGCTTGACACATGGTGCTTAAAATATAGAATGTTTCGCAGATTGCTCATGTCGTGTAATCGAAAACAAGGAGAAGGAAAATGAAATACAAGCTATTTCTTCCGTTATGCATCATTATGATGTGTTCACCTTATGCAACCGTAGCGGTCTCTGCAGACAGGGCTCAAGATAAGTCTGCTTTCTTCCAGACTCTGCAATATTCTTCAGATTCATCTGTTGGTAAAAGTCTGAAAGCTAATCATGTTTGGGGGCATGTGTACGTATGGAGATGTCATGCCAGGAGTCCTAGTGGAGCTTGGGGTAATGGGCAAAGTACTGTCTGGTGGCAAGCTAGGGACATAGCTATGAATAACTGTATAGCTAATAATCCATGGGGTGTTTGTACCTTTACTTGCTGGTAAGTCAGTTTTTAATATAAGCCGTAACTTGTGTATATACATGTTACGGCTTCTTTTTGTGTTAAAAAGCATTGACAAATTGCTATAAAGTTATATCCTTATGGCTCAAATCGGAACTGTACTAAGCAAATATGTTTATACGTTTCTCAAAAGGTTTGAGATTTATTAAAAAAATTTGTTTAGAACAATATGCAACAAGGAAAAGTTGTCCGACTCAACAACGGGTACGGATTTATCGCACGAGATGGTGAAGAAAAAGATCTTTTCTTCCACGTTAACGAACTTAACGATGTAGCGTTTGATGACCTTCAAGAAGGTGACGCGCTTACATTTGAAGTAGGTGAAGGTCCAAAAGGACCTAACGCTGTAAACGTTAGTCGAGCAGCTGAATAATTTCAGACTCGTATAAATAAAAAGCACCCCTAGGGGTGCTTTTTGTTTATTTAAATCTAAACAGTACTTGAATACTACATATTAATCTTGAATGGTGTTGAGACTGCGCGCGTAGTATAATAGTAGGAGAGTTACCATTTAATAATAAATACGAAAAACATGCTTACCCTTTACTACAAACCAACTTGCCCATTTTGCCAAAGAGTTATTCAGATGGCTGAAAACCTCAAGATTGAGCTTGAAATGAAGGATGTTTCAGAGGACGAGGCAGCTCATACAGAACTGATGGAAAAAGGTGGGAAGATGCAAGTTCCTTTTTTGGTTGATTCTGAAA
Source organism: Minisyncoccota bacterium (assembly GCA_021129655.1). Classification (GTDB taxonomy): domain Bacteria; phylum Patescibacteriota; class Minisyncoccia; order Phycocordibacterales; family UBA918; genus OLB19. Next base: position 9,861 of record JAJOLC010000019.1, on the reverse strand, counting down.
AGGGTGTTTCTATGTATGAATCTGGAGATATTATTGAGTACATAAGAGAGAATCGCTTGACTACAGATAACGACAATACAGAGTCTGCAAAACCTAAAATTCATGTTGGTGGCTCAACCTGCGAATCATGCGAAGGTTAATAGTTTAAGTTTTATATTGATATGACATTTCCTGTTATTAAGTACAAGTACAATGATGTGGATGATGCAAAAATATTGGCAGAATTGGTTGACCAAAAGATGAAGTCCTTAGAAAAATTCATTCATGATGGTGAATCAGTTGCTTGTGAGGTTGAATTTAGTAAGGTTGCTCCGCATAATAATGGTCAAATTCATCAGGTAACAGCTAACTTGACTGTTAATGGTAATGCGTATAGAGCTGAAGCTACTGAGGAGAGCTTTGAGAAGGCTGTAGATGAGGTTAGGAGTGAGTTAGACAAGGAAATGAGACGTGCTAAAGAGAAGCAAGTTACCTTAGATAAAAACGCCGGAAGGGAGGCGAAGGAGCGGATGCTAGAAGATAATCAGTAGGGTAGGAAAGTAACACAAAAGACCGGAAAAGCTAAGCCTTTCCGGTCTTTTGTGTTACTTAAGTCAACCGGTTCAGATAGTCGTTAAAATCAATCTCTTTCTTACCTTCTGGAATTACTCTAAGTAAACGTAATGAGCCGCCGTTAGTAAGCTCCGCCTTCTTAATTTTTACTCGCTTTCCATTGTGCATGAAGAATGTGTCACCGATACCCACAAAAGCATTTATAGTATGCCAAGCCTTCGTTGCTTCTCGGCCGGCTAACATGCGCTGGGGGTCGATACTTAGCTCACTGTCACTCTTACTAAGCTTTCCGCAGTAAGTGGCGGCTTTGTGCTCTTGTTCTTGGGGGGACAGTTCATCTGCTACCCAGGCTGGTAAAATTTCGGCTAGCAACTCACCACCGAGTTCGGCTAGGGTCTTGTCTAGCTCGGGCCCACTCATTGGCCAGTTGGCTTTAGTTAGTGGTAGCTCCTCTTGCTCCAGCGTTGGGCCTTCGTCCATTTTTTCATCAAGTAGCATAATAGTAACTCCAACATCTTCAGGTAGATTGTCTTTGATGGCAGTGCGGATAGGACTTGAGCCTCTGAGTTTAGGCAGGAGAGAGGGGTGCACGTTAACAACACCACGTTCAGGAATATCTAACAGCCATTTAGGCAGAATAAAGTTGTAAGCAACCACAACGAACACATCCCATTTACCTTGAGACAGCTTCTCCTTAGCTACACCATCTTTGTATGAGCTCGGTTGAAATACTTCGATTCCTTGCTCCTCAGCCCAAACTTTAGCTGGCGGTTCACTGAGTTCTTGCCCGCGACCGCTCGGTCGATCCGGGTTGCAGATAATCAAATCTGGCATTAACCCTTCCTCTTTAAGTTTTTCTAATACTGGTACTGCTAATGGCTCGCCACCAAAGAATACAAATTTAAATGAAGGTTCCATATTATTCAGGCTCTTCGTCTTCTGGCTCGTCACTCTTTTGCCATGTTCTTTCAGCTCGCTCAGGGAATAAGATACCGTCCAGGTGATCAGTCTCATGTTGCATTATTTGAGACAATAGTCCTCCAGCTCCACGAGAGAATTGTTCGTTATTTTCATCGAGAGCCTTGATAGTTACATTCTTGTGTCGACGAACTATGCCGTAGGTGTCGGGTATAGACAGACAACCTTCGCCCATTTCCTGCATCTTCTTGGATAACTTTATGAAAGACGGGTTTACTGCCACAATGGTGGGTAAGGAGTCGTCTCGATCGCTTTGGTCCTCGATAATAAAAATTCGTTTTGATACTCCAATTTGAGGAGCTGCAATAGCGACGGCAGCATAACCGTCTACATCGTAAGTCTTGATAGCTGATCTAAGGTCCTTAACGATTTTTGCTACTGTTCCATCAGAAAATTCCTCAGCTGTAATTTCTTCAGCGATAGTGTGTAATGCTGGGTGGTTTTCGGGTACTAGCTTGGCCATAGTTTTCGTACTATAGCAAATAAGAGTGCATTTGCGAAGGGTTTAGACAATTCTTTCGGGATTTATTTCCACCTTCACATAAGGCGGTAGGCTGCGTAGCTTGGCCAGTAGGTCAGGATAAATAGCAGCTCCTTCTCCTTGGGGGATTCGTATTAACCCATGTCGCTGAGTTTTGTCCTTAGTTGAGTTTGGGTCGTTGTAGTATTGGACTTCATGGTCTCCTAGTATCGTCATGATAGGTTTTGCTAATTCTAATACAGAACTTACGGTTCCAATCCAGGTTAGAAGAATGAAGGTGCTGAAAGGAGGGTATTGAAGCATCTTCCGAAGAGCGATTTCATCATCATAAAATCTTTCGATGGCTCCTCGAGTTGAGTGAATCATCAGGTTATCTGTTTCGGTTCGTGTCTGAATTACCACTTCTTTAACAGTGCATTCGCGTAATCTTAATATTAGCCTAAATAATGACTCGTCCGCTCTCCAGGTGGGAATTGAGCGAGCTGCATCAAGAGAGATGATGGCGCTCACATCAACCCCGTGATTTAGGAACGGTAAAGCTATCTGAGTTCCAATCAATACTCCAGATTTTTTAGCAAAGAATTCTTCCGCCAGCTTCTCAGCTTTTTTGGGAGTGCTGGCTGTAGTACTATCCATGATAGTTACATCGGTGTCAGGGAATTTATTTTTCCACTCATCATATACCTGTTGTATTCCAATCCCTCTTTCTCGTAACCGCCAAGAGCCACAGTGCGGACACACATCAGAAGCAGGTACTCGCCTTCCTGACGTGCTGGATACGAACCAGCGCTTTTCTTCACCGTTTTTGAAGGTTCGGATTAGTGAGTATGGTGTATTGGAGTCTGGACAGCGGAAAATATTCCCACAGTCTATGCAGGCTACTACTGGGGCTAGTCCACGTCTGGCAGCGTAGAAAAATACGTGTCCCTTAGCTTCTAGGGCCCGCTCAACACTAGTTACTAACTCCTTAGAAAATAACTGAAAAGCTAAATCTGGCTTAGGTTTGTCTTTTTGAGTGACTATGGAAACTGGTGAAGTGAAAGCAATTCGCTTAGCTTCCTCATCATAGGTTAGGTAGCGTTCGTCACGCCTCCTTACCTCGTCTTCGGTTCTCGGAACAGTGTCACCGAGCAATATAGAGCGTCCAGAAACTCGGGCGTAAGTAATAAGAGCGTCTCGATGGTCTAGGTAAGGTCGCTGTTTTGTTACGTAGTGTCCGCTTGATGATTGCTCAATGATTATGGCTATCAGGTCCACTCGCTCCAGATAGGCGTAAGAAGGAGTGGTGATGATTAATTTAGCGGTAGTAGTGTCCACCAATTTTCGGTATGAAGTATCTCGCTGACGCTTAGTCTGACTTGGAGAAAATACTACTAAGCGGTCTTCAATACCGGTACCCAGCTGCTTTACTGCATAGGGAATATCAACTGCTGTCGGCACCACAAACATGATTGAACCGCGGTGAGCAAAAGTGCTTCTAATGAAGCTTTGGTAAGCACTGTACCGCTCGTCAATTTTTGCAGTCAGGAGTTGAGGGATGGTTTCTTCATTGTGGTTACCAAGGTCTGGACGTGGGTAGGCTCTTGAGCCATTTCGTATATCAGGAGGAAGCAGGCCGAATAGTATCCCGCCAATAGCAGCTGGGTAGATTTTTGCTAATTCAGAAGCTGTGTCACGAATTGTTTCAGGAAGAACTACCGGGTCTGGTTGGTTTGGTAGCTTGCGAAGAGAAAAGGTAGCTGCTTTAAGGGCAGTTTTGGTGGTGCTGACAGACCGGGTCTCCGTCACGATTGCTGTTTGGGTTTTGCCTCTTATTGGTACTTCTACAAAGCTACCAACGGTATATTCTATACTTGAGAAGTATGATAGAGACTCAAGTTTGGTTCCACGGATTAAAGGAGTTACTTGAGTTACGAACATGTGAGAGCATTATAGCAAAGGCCGCTCGATTGGCTGTATTGCCAATCGAGCGGCCTTGTGGCTAATCGTTAGAATTCATCAATATATGAGATTGAAGCTCCCAAAGATTCCAGTCGCTCTACTAATTTTTCATAGCCACGGTTGATGCTGTATATATTACGTAGAACTGAGTGTCCAGATGCGCCAAGCATGGCAATGAGCAGAATAGTGGCCGGTCGGAGAGCTGGGGGGCAGATAAGTTCAGTGCCTTTAAGTTTAGTGGGACCATTGATATAGATTCGGTGCGGGTCAGCTAGTACTGTTTCGGCCCCTAATTTGTCTAATTCTGTAAAGTAAATTGCTCGCTTTTCATACACCCAGTCATGAATCAAAGTCTGACCTTCTGCTTGCGTGGCTATAACAGCGAAGAAAGGAAGGTTATCTATATTTAGCCCTGGATAAGGTCGAGCGTAGACTTTTTCATGCAGAGAAACCAGCTTAGACGGCCTGGTGGTGATGTCTACTAATTTAATTACGCCGTTATGACCGTAATAAACTTTTGATTTTTTGTACTTAAATCCCATTTTTTCAAGCTTTAGTAGCTCTAGTTCTAGGAATTCAATCGGACAACGAGTAATAGTGATACTTGAATTCGTTACAACCGCAGCGGCTAGAAAGAACATTGTGTCTGTTGGGTCCTCAGCCAAGGTATATTCAATATCTTGGTTAATTGAACCAACGCCGGTTACAGTTAAGGTTGTGGTGCCAAAGCCTTCAATCTTTACTCCAAACAGTTGTAGGAAAGTACAAACTTCCTGCACCATGTAGTTTGAAGAAGCGTATTTAATGATAGTTGTTCCGGCGCTGCCAGCGGCTGCGAATAAAGCATTTTCAGTCACGGTGTCACCTGATTCGTAAAGAATGATTTCCTCGGGTTGTTTGATGCTAGTTTTAACAACGAAGGCGTCATCAGTCGCTTGAATATCAACTCCGAAATGTTCAAGGGCATAAAAGTGCGGCTTTACAGTGCGGCTGCCTAGTTTACATCCTCCAGACTGAGGAAGTGAGAATGATCTCAGCTGGTGAATTAAAGGTCCGATGAACATCACGATGCTGCGAGTTTTCATAGCGGCTTCAACATCTATTTTCTGTAGACTAAAAGACTTTGGAGGGGTGATTGTAAGTGTGGAACCTTTCCAGTCTACTTTTACATCAATACTTTCCAATACTTCAACCAGTCGGTGTACCTCCTCGATACGAGGCATTTTGTGAAGAGTGGTTTTACCCTTGTTCAGCAAAGAAGCACACAGTAGACCAACCGCACCATTCTTAGAAGTGTTGGTTTCGATTACGCCAGACAGTTTCTTCCCGCCTTCGATAGACACATTGACTGTGCCGGGGGATAGGGTGATAAGATTTTTGCCCAAAGCTTTACCAATTTTCTTTAACATGTCAGCGCTGACATTTTGCCTGCCAGATTCAATGCGAGCAATCGCGCTCTGAGTAGTGCCAATTTTCTTGGCTAAGGCTTCCTGAGTCATTCCGGCCGTTTCTCGAACGTCCGTGATACGAGTTCCAATGTGTTGCATAGACCTAAAGCATAGCATATATGCTATATAGAGTGCACGTTGTACTATTGTGTAAAACGGGTACTATTGGCTTAATATATGCTTGGTAATTTGACTCCAAAAGTTGGTATCGATTTAGGTACTACTAATATTCTTGTTTTTATACCCGGACAAGGGATAGTTCTGAATGAGCCGTCGGTAGTAGCGGTGTCTGAAGACAACAAAGTTCTGGCTGTTGGCTCGGAAGCTAAGCTTATGATTGGACGAACCCCTGACAACATTAGGGCTTATCGTCCGATGAAAGATGGTGTGATTGCTGACTACCGAGTGACTGAAGCTATGCTTCGTTACTTTCTTCGTAAATCAATGAGTAAGTACCACTTATTCCGACCAGATGTGATGGTGTCTGTGCCGGCTGGTGTGACCTCGACTGAGCGGCGGGCTGTGGTAGAAGCCACTATGAAGGCTGGGGCTAAGAATGCCTTTGTGGTAAAAGAACCCATCCTGGCTGCAATTGGCGCCGGTGTGAAGATTTATGAACCGCAAGGACACATTATTGTAGATATTGGTGGTGGAACTATCGATGTGGCGGTTATTTCGCTCGGAGGTATTGTGGCTTCTAACTCAGTGAAGTGTGCCGGCAACAGAATCGACGCGGCAATAATTGACTACGTAAAGAAAACCCGCAACCTGTCGATTGGAGAAAAGACCGCTGAAGAGATTAAGATTAAAGTCGGATCAGCTTTACCACTTGAGGAGGAGCTTGTGATGGATATTAAGGGCCGCGACATGCTTTCAGGTTTACCTAGAACAACAGAGATTAGAAGTAATGAAATGGTAAAGGCGGTTGGTAGAGAGTTAAGGGAAATGGTAAAGGCTATTAAAGATGTGTTTCAAGAAACTCCACCCGAACTAGCAGCAGACATAATTGACGGAGGAATCATCATGACTGGAGGAACTTCACAGCTACGAAACTTCCCGGAACTAATCCGACGTCGAACTGGAGTAAAAGCAGCGGTAGCCGATCAAGCTCTATTCTGTGTAGCAAAAGGAACTGGTATTGCACTAGAACACCTTAGTGCCTACAAACGAGCAGTTCTAGCGAAAAAATAATCAGGACTTCATTTCTGTAACAGGGGATTAGCTCCATAAAATCCCACTCCGTGCGGTATTATTATCCTATGAATGAAGGTGTTCCACAAAAATTCTCTTCGCCTGAGGAGGAAATTACTTTTCTACGTCAACAGATTGCTAAAAAGGAGCAAGAAGTGCTCGGGCGTTCAGCTGGAGTTGATGAGTCTGATGCTGAGACAATTGTTAGACAACAAATAAATGAATATGTCAGTTTCACTCCAAAGACTATTCTTGAACCTGCCTATGAGCTAGATGGAAACGAGTTGAAGCACTCAGCTAAGTCAGTAGAGTTCTCCCATGACCCGGTCGAAGAAGTGATGCAGATTGTGTTTGATAAGGGTATTAAGAACGCACTAACGGTTCTTGATAAGGTGAACAATGCTTATGTGATAGACGAGGTGCATAAGCGCATTGTTGAGCATGTCCATAAGGGAGCCGAGTTGGCTGACTTTAAGAAAGGAGTTCCTCCCTGGCATCTATTACATATGACTCTCTATGAAGTAACTTTGCCTGCAAACAAAGACGCTGATAGGAAAGAATATCAGTTGAGTGAATTGGTTGGAACTATGGAGCAACTGTTGTCTGGCCTTCGAACTATTGGTTCGGCACGCGAAGGTAATCACTTTGTCATAGAAATTGCAGTTGCGAACAATAGTCACGATATTGTTATTTACGTAGCTGTCCCAGACGACTTTAAATCATTGTTTGAGAAGCAGACTTTATCATTATTTCCACATGCCGTTCTAACAGAACAACCACATGACTATAATATCTATATAGATGGTGGGCATACACTCGTGGCAGATTTAGTCCTACAAAAGCATCCAATTTACCCTCTAAGAACACACGAGGAATTCGCTACGGATCCCTTAGAGGTAGTGCTGAATGCTTTTTCTAAAATTGGCGGAGCTGACAGTGGGGCAGCACTACAATTTGTAGTTCGTCACCCCAACAAGAACTACAGAAAGAACTATCAAGATATTATTGAAGCTGTCGAAGACGGGCAGTCTGCTAGAGAGGCAATCAAACGCAGTACTACAATGGGAGACCTATTTTTTTCGGTTGGTGATTTTGTTAAAAATGATTTGTTGGGTTCCAAAAAAAGCGTTGATAAAGAGGAGGAATCAAAAGAAATTGATAATGAAGCGATTGAGTTATTTAAGAAAAAGTTGGAGTCTAATATCTTGGAGGTAAATATTAGGTTGGTTGTATCGGCAAAGGATCAGAGTCAGGCAGAAAGTGTCTTGTCTGAAATTGAGGCGTCCTTTCATCAATTTGATAATAATGATGGAAATAAAGTCGGCTTCAAACTACAGCAAGGATTGCACCTCCGTCACGCACAAGAGGCCTTTTCATTCCGTAAATTATCTACCAAAACCCTTTTACCTCTCTCAGCTACCGAGTTGGCCACATTGGTTCATTTTCCGGGCGACGGTGTTAGCTCGGCTCCGCAATTCAAGCAGTCCTACGCTAATTCTGCCCCGGCCCCAACGAATCTTCCGACTGAAGGGACACTGTTGGGTCTCAATAAGCATCGTAATGTAGAGAGAGACATATTCATTACTGACGAAGACCGACTGCGGCACTTTTATATTATCGGCCAGACCGGTACTGGTAAGACTACGTTGATGAAGAACATGATTGTGCAGGATATCTTGCGAGGAGACGGTGTCTGTATGATTGACCCACACGGTACCGATATTGAAGACGTGTTAGCTTCGATTCCATCAGAAAGGGAAGACGATGTGATTTATTTTGATCCATCAAACATGGAGCGAGTAGTCGGTCTTAATATGCTGGAGTATGACTACTCTAAGCCAGAACAAAAGACTTTCGTGGTGAATGAGTTATTCTCAATTTTCCAGAAGTTGTACGGCGCTAACCCAGAATCTATGGGTCCAATGTTCGAGCAGTACTTCAGAAATGCCACCATGCTGGTGATGGAAGACCCCGACAGTGGAAATACTCTAATGGATATTGGTCGAGTGATGACTGACGATAAGTATCGTAGATACAAATTAGAACGAGCGAAGAATCCGGTAGTAGTTCAGTTCTGGAGGGAGATTGCTCTAAAGGCCGGGGGAGAGGCTTCATTAGAAAATATTGTTCCTTATATTGTATCTAAGTTCGACGTCTTCACCGCCAACGACTACATGAGACCAATTATCGGCCAGCAACACTCATCATTCGATTTCCGAAAAGTGATGGACAACAAGCAAATTCTTTTGGTTAACCTAGCTAAAGGTAGGCTAGGAGAGATTAATTCCAATTTAATCGGAATGATTGTGGTGGGTAAAATTCTTATGGCAGCCTTGTCTCGAGTTGATGACCCGAGTAAAAGTTTCGCGCCATTCTATTTGCATATGGATGAGTTTCAGAATATCTCCACTGACTCCATTTCTGCTATCTTGTCCGAGGCTCGGAAGTACAAGCTGGGCCTAACTATTGCTCATCAATTTATTGCTCAGTTACAGCCAGATATCAAAGATGCTGTGTTCGGAAACGTTGGTTCAATGGCAGCCTTTAGAGTGGGTCCTGAAGATGCACAGTACCTTGAGTCGCAGTTTTCCCCGGTCTTTAATCAGAGTGATTTAATGAATGTTCCTAACCGAAACGCCTTTTTGCGAGTGTTGGCCGACGGTACCCCGACGCCGCCATTTAGTATCGCTACCAATGCACCAGCGCCGGTGGATAGAAACAGGGTAGAGGAACTTATCGCTAAAAGTCTAGCTAAGCATGGTCGTTTACGAACAGAAGTAGAGGAAGAGATTAGACTGCGTTACCAAAAGCCTGCGCCACGTGTGCCACCGGCTCCCAAGATGATGTAGAATATATATTATTTATGGCTTTAGAAGTACTTCAGCAAAATACAAAACCATCAGCAACTTCTGAGCAGGAGCCTGTTTTGTCGAACGAGGAGTCCAGTGAGGTAGAGCAGAGAGAGTTAGATTTATCTAGTATTGAAGATCTTGAAGCTTTCCAGGAAAATGCTGAGGCTTTGTATACTGAAATTCTTAACTATGAAGCAATCGCTATAGAAGATAGTTACAAAGAGTTGCAGTTTGGAGCTGTTGACGGAGTGCAGGTATTTGAATTATTCAGGCAACAGCTAAACCAGCTGAAGGGAGAAATTGATCACTGTCGGTACGATTTGATTCCTAGTGAGAGTGAAATTGAAGATGCTCAGTTTGATGTGATGCAGGAGCTTTATAATGGAATGATTGATATTCGAAATTCGGTTCTAAGTGC
>JAJOLC010000043.1 GCA_021129655.1 Minisyncoccota bacterium | reverse complement strand
GAATTCTTTAAGAAAATTTGTATTGAAGACGGAGCTTTAAGGCTAGAGCGAGACAAGTTCTATATTCTATCTGCTGCAGAGCGAGTACGAATACCAGCTGACTTAGCTTCAGAGATGGTGCCGATGGACGAGCGAAGCGGAGACTTCCGTTCGCACTATGCAGGATTCTTGGACCCGGGCTGGGGATGTGGTGCAGAAGGGGAAGGAGAAGGTAGACCATTTACGTTGGAGGTCCGCCCCTTTGAAGACTTGGTGGTTCGTTCGGGACAACCAATCGCTAAGATTCGGTTTGAAAAAATGATTGAAACTCCAGATTTTCACTATGATACGAAGCAGTCAAACTACTTGGTGCAGTCAGGACCAAAACTAAGTAAGCACTTTGTTTGAGCAAAGGAGTAGTGAAGCTGCGACTATTGCGAAAATATGCAGACGCTTCACTAGATTCGACCCGCCAAGGGAGAATATAGTGGCAGCGGGCTGCTTAAAACTCGGTGTTGCCACAAAGTTTAAATGCGACGATGCTTAGTGTATCTCAACCCCGACCCAAGGAAGAAATAGGCTGTAGTGGGCTGTAAAGGAGGTCTAAATTATTGTTGAGTTTGCATAAATTCGAAATAGTAGTCTTCAGCTCCTTTTCTCATTCAAAAAAGACGCATTCCTAAAAGGAATGCGTCTTTTGGTTTAACTACTACTCATCAACTCGAGTAATAGTGTCTTTGCCACGGTTGATATCAAAACGACCAGTTACTTCACCGATGTGAAGTTTGAGACCTAAGTCACCATACTTTTCTGCTAATAACTTAGCCATCTTCTCCGCCTGAAGGGCTAGAGTTGGATGAACCTTGCTCGAAGACCTCAACTCTACTAAGTAGGTTAAAGCTGGCAAGTCTCCAGAAAGAAAGTTGCTGATTTTGTAACCCATCGGCAAGTAGTACTGCTTAGCTGTAGCTTCATCAGTCAAGCCTTCACTCGCCACCCGTTGGGACTCAATGAATTCTAAAGACTTAGCTTTAAGCGAGTCCGTCAGTTCGTCTAGATACCATTCATGAAAACCAATTTCATCAGTCAAGAGAGGCATTCGCTGGCTAACTGCCCGGTGGCGTTGAACGTCTCGAAAGGAGCCAAAATCTAAAGTCCAAGCAAAGCTAGCTACCCCGTATGAACCAAGCCATTTTGGTAGTTCGGTCATCGGCGGACGGTTACTTAAAAGCCCGTTGTGTGGCTTTAGTCCCTCCTTGTTTATCCCATCGTGAACTAGTTCCATTTCAGGAGACTCCGGGTCGTGATAGTAGTAGCTTTTAGCAGCTTCACTAAGATAAGCTTCAGTTTTATCAAACCGTTCTTTGCTAAAGGAGTTTTCGTAAACTTCCATCATAGCGTCCTCTAGTTTGGCAGAGATCTCCCGTACTTCTGCTAGTGGATGGTGCCGCAAGACAGTGATGCGGTCAGCAAATTGACGAAGGGTAGTTGTCCAAGCTAGATTAGTGCTGGTACCAGCTGGCAAGAATCCTCGACATATGTCGAAGGCACGAGCATGGATAGCATTGGTGTAAACACTCTCTTTTTCGCCATCGGCTATTAGATAGCGATTTGGAAGTTCTTCTTTCATTTCCTCTACCGCGTTCAAGTAGAACTGTCGCCAGTTTTCTAATATCGCGTTACTAGCAGCTGTGCCAACCGGGTCGATGATTTCTTGCCGGTCAAAAGGGATGTAGCGAGTTGATGCTTCTTGTCCATTATAAAGAGGGGAGTCTTGAATGGCTTTAGCTGCCAACATAGAAACTCCTTCAATAAATACCACTGCGGCTCCACAGTCACCGATAGATTTGTGACCATAGCCAACGTAGTAGGTTTTCATGAATTTGTCAGCACCGCGTTCAGCCAATACTTGTAGATGAGCGTCGATACCGCCAGTAGAGCGTGAGTGTAGAGCTTGAAGCATCGAAGTCATTTCGGCTGTCAGAACTGCCCCCGAGTCCAGAATTACAATTTTACCTCCTCCGTCTAAGTGAGTGGTGTGATGTTTCAGTTGTTCAATATTTGTCATTGCGTTCATTGTATCAACCTTTGTGTTTGTGAGGAACTGATTCAAGTCGAATCTAAACCCAAGATAACAGTTTTTAATGGCTGTATATATTGACCACCCCATTATGCTGTGTCGCAGAGGGGCTAAATGTCCGGGATTGCTCGACATAGACTTAAAGAACACATTCTTTGTGATAAAAATATACTAATGAGTAAACTTTTAGTTATTGAAGGAGCAGATGGAGCGGGGAAAGCGACCCAGACAAAATTGCTGGTGGAGCGACTGCGTTCAGAAGGGTATGTGGTGGAGAGTATAGATTTTCCTCGGTACGAAAGTAATCACTTTGGAAAGTTGATTAGAGAATGTCTAGATGGCAAACGTGGTGACTTTATGAAACTTGATCCACGTATCACTTCGACTCTGTACGCAGCTGATAGATTTGAGTCTTCAAAGCAAATTAAGCAATGGTTGAATGAAGGGAAGATAGTGGTAGCCGATCGATATGTTAGTGCGAATATGCTACATCAGGGAGCTAAGCTTACTGATGAAGATGAGCGAGAGGAATTTTTAGTCTGGTTGGATAAAATAGAGCATGGAGTATTTGAGTTGCCTCGCCCAGATTCAATTTTGTATTTGGAGATTCCTTATGAGACTAGAAAAGACATGATGGGTAGTGACAGAGACAGAGAAGGTTTAGATGTTTCTGAAACTGACGCTGACCACCAGGCTATGACCGAGCAGTCCGCGCGAACATTGGTGGCGTCACTAAATGTTTGGCGCCCAATCTTGTGTGTTGCCGACGGCAGTCTGCGTACCCGAGAAGATATCCATCAGGATGTTTACTTGGCTGTGGTAGACGTAATTAAAAATTAGGTAACAAGGGTCGGAAAGCGAAAGCTTTCCGACCCTTGTTACTATTTGGTATAATCATTGCTCATGCAACTTCAAATAAAAAAACTTACAGAAACTGCTGTCGTGCCAGTTTTCGCACACACCACAGATGCCGGAATGGATTTATTCGCCGATGAGGCGGTCGAATTGAAGCCAGGAGAAAGGGTGTTGGTGTCTACAGGCATAGCGATGGCTATCCCAGAAGGGTACGTGGGACTAGTTTGGGACAAAAGCGGCCTAGCGGTGAAGCGGGGTATTAAAACAATGGCTGGTGTTATTGATGCTGGTTACCGAGGAGAAATAAAAGTAGCTCTACTGAACACAACAGACAAGGCTCAGTCATTTGAAATTGGAGAAAAGGTTTCTCAGATTCTAATTCAGAAGGTTGAACAGCCAGAGATGGTGTTGGTAGATGAATTGTCAGATACTGAGCGGGGAGAAGGAGGTTTTGGAAGCACAGGAGTGTAAGGGCTATTTATAAATTTGTTTAATAAACACCAGCCATGAATGAATATCAATCAATCAAGCAACAAGACAAAGAAGTATATGAAATTCTGGAAGGAGAAGAAGAGAGAGAGCGAACTGGTGTAGAGCTGATTCCTAGTGAGAACTACGTGAGTCGAGCTGTTCGTGAAGCTAATGGATCTGTCCTTACTAACAAGTACGCTGAAGGCTATCCTGGGCGTCGTTATTATGGCGGCCAGGAATTCACTGATGCGATTGAGACTTTGGCAATTGACCGGGCTAAGAAACTTTTTAGTGCCGGGTATGTAAACGTGCAGCCTTTAGGAGGAGCAGCCGCTAATGTGTCTATGTATTTTGCTCTGATGGATCCGGGCGACACTGTACTAGGAATGGATTTGTCTCACGGCGGACACTTAACTCACGGTCATCCAACTACTGCTATAAACAAAGTGTTCAACTTTGTGCGTTACAAAATGAAGGACGTTAATACTGGGGAAATTGATTACGACGAACTGCGCGAAGTGGCTTTGAAAGAAAAACCAAAAATCATTCTTGCTGGATTTTCTTCGTACAGCCGCGAGTTGGATTATCAAAAATTTGTTGATATTGCAAAAGAGGTGGGTGCCTATGCTGTGGCTGATGTAGCTCATATTGCCGGCTTGATTGCTGCTGGAGTAGCCAAGAACCCGTTTGATTTTGGATTTGATGTGATGACTACTACTACCCACAAAACATTACGAGGACCTAGAGGAGGAATGATTATGGTGAGAGAAGATGCGGAAATAGCAAAACGTATCAATAAAGCCGTCTTTCCTGGCATGCAGGGCGGTCCTCATATGCACGCAGTGGCTGCCAAAGCAGTTGCTTTTGGGGAAGCGATGAGGCCAAGCTTCAAAACTTACGCTGAACAGATTCTCAAGAATGCCAAGGCGATGGAAAAAATATTTAAGGCACATGACATACGACTCCTTTGTGGAGGTACAGACAATCACTTACTGTTGGCTGATGTTCATGCGTCACTCGATTTGACCGGACAAGAAGCAGAAGCACTGCTAGATGAAGTTGGTATTACTCTCAATAAAAACATGATTGCTGACGAGCCGAGAACTGCACTAGATCCGTCAGGAATACGCTTTGGGACACCAGCCATGACTACCAGAGGAATGAAAGAGAACGAGGCTGAGAAATTGGCAGAGCTCATGATTCGAACTATGAAAGCTAAAGACGACGAAGCAGAAAAAGCGACTATTAAAGCAGAGGTGACAGAGCTTTGTGAGGCCTTTCCAGTGCCGGATAAGTTCGAATAAATAATTTATACACACCTACCAACTTAGGTTGTTTGGTATGATGCTGATATGCCCGAGAACGTTAAAGCGGTTGTAAGTCGGTTAAGAAAGCACTGGTTGTCAGTAGCCTTCTTGCTCGGTTTTCTTACTGACTTAATTCTTCTTAATCGAATCGACGACGTGGTAGACAACGTGATTTTGTTCTTCTACGTAGTGCTCTCTACCAGCACCATCCTGCTGCTATACGTTGGAGTGGCGGAAAAGGGACCGAGGTTCTTTTCGACTTGGATAAAAAAATACATACCAGTTTTGATGCAGTATGCTTTTGGTGGCTTGTTATCTGGAATGTTAATTTTCTATGGCCGGAGCGGTGACTGGCTGGCAAGTGCGCCGTTCCTGTTGATGATTTTGGCTATTATCATCGGTAACGAGTTTGTTAGTAAACGATCTGACCGACTCATTTATCACATAGCTCTTTATTTCGTAGGACTATACTCATACATAGTTTTGGTGGTCCCGGTAATAATCGGAAAAATGGGAGACGGGATATTTATTTTGAGCGGACTGATTGCCCTGATGATTGTGACCTTTTTGGTACAAGCCCTATATCGTATTATTCCAAATTTCATGGAGGCGAATACCTCCAGAGTGATTGTTACAATCGGAGCTATTTATATTGGATTTAATGCTCTGTATTTCACAAATGTTATACCTCCTATACCACTATCACTGACTGAGCTAGAAGTGGTGCAGTCAGTAGATAGGTTAAGTAATGGTAGTTACCGAGTTGAGATTGAGATTCAGCCTTGGTATCGAAGGTTACCGTTGGTGCGTCCAGTATTACATCCAACCAATAATTCCATAGCCTGCTTCGCGCGCGTTTACGCACCAACAAGATTATCCACTGAAGTATTTCATCGCTGGGAATATCAGGATGAAGCAGGGGACTGGCAGCAGCACTTTCGTTTAGGATACGGAATCTCTGGTGCCAATAAAGGAGGTTACCGTGGTTATACAGCTATGAGCAATTTCTTTGATGGTGTATGGCGCTGTTCAGTAGAGACCGAAAGAGGGCAGGTGCTGGGAAGAGAGGTGGTGAGAATTGATACTGACAGCCCCCCTAAAAAGGTGGTGGTTAAAATACAGTAAGGTATAGTTATATAAAGATTATTTTTAGGAAATAGATATTATGTTAGGAGGATTTTTTGAAGGGTTCGGTAAAGTAGAGAAGCGAGAGAAGAAAGAATCAGAAGCAAGGACAGGCAAAACAATCGAAGAGATGGAGGCTTATGCTAAAGAGCATGCTGAAGAAATCGAGAAAGGCTCTGCTGAGAAAGCAAAAGCTCTAGAAGAGAATTTGTCTGCCAATGATGAGGAGAACCCGGGAAACTTTCCTGGAGAAAAAACAAGGGATGGTTGGGATGAGCCGCTGAGTGGAAGTAGGGAAGAGTCTATGTACCAAAAGAAGGATCCTGCGTAATAAGAGTATCGAATAAGAACTAACCTTGACATGAGGTCTTGTTGAGGGTAATTTACAAAAAGATTCAGTGGTTGAATGGAGGTACAAATGTATATTTGTAATAATGGACGCACTAGGCTAGTTATTTTACAGATAAATATGCGTACAAAATTGCGCGCGTCAGGGTATTACATCTGGTCATAAAAATGCTGGCTGCTATATTTTTTAGTAGACAAAGGCTCTGTATTGGAGTGGTACTGATGATACAAGATGTGTCCCGGTATTAAAAATTTTCTGTAAAGGATGGGTGATTGTACAAGCAAAAGCTAGTGTTATCACAACAAAAGACTTACAAGAATCATATTTATAGGAACTTGTTTCCGAAACAGAATTGTCTGGCCCTCACCGGTTTGGTAGATATAGAGGACAGTGCTGAATCGTTGATTATGTTCATTGGAGATTTCGCTCCCTATAAAAAACCGGATGTCAAAAAAGACGTCCGGTTTTTCTGTTCAAACTAAATAATCATGCTACCATTCAAAAGCAGCCTGATACGTTGCTTCACCCCAAGGGTATTTCCAATGGCGATGCCAAAGGGGCATTATTATGTCTGATATGCATACAATATTTTTATGTCTAAACAAAACGGTAGAGAAAACGGCTCTGTAGAAGTCGTAAAAGAGGTCAAAAAGTCGGAAGTTGCAGAACGGGAAGAAACGATTCAGGCTTTTTGGGAAGAGCATGATATTTTTAATAAAAGCGTACAAAACCCAGCCGGTAGGGAACCTAAGGGTGATTTTGAATTTTATGACGGGCCCCCATTTGCTACTGGGCTCCCACACTATGGTCATATTTTAGCCGGCACAATTAAGGATGCTGTTCCAAGGTTTTGGACGATGAACGGTTATAGAGTTCGACGAAAGTGGGGTTGGGACTGTCACGGTCTACCAGTTGAGAACTTGATTGAGAAGAAGCTTGGTTTGGCGACAAAACTTGATATTGAAGATTATGGTGTCAAGAAATTCAATGAATCTGCCAGAGACTCAGTAATGGAATACGCTGATGATTGGCAGAAAATTATTCCCCGTATGGGACGGTTTGTTGATATGGAAGATGATTATAGAACCATGGATAGTACTTACACTGAGAGTGTGTGGTGGGTATTTAAGTCTCTGCACCAGAAAGGGTTGGTCTATGAAGGGTTCAAAAGTATGCACATGTGTCCGCGCTGCGGAACTACGTTATCTAACTTTGAAGTTAATCTTAATTACAAGGATATCAAGGATATATCTATTACAGTTAAGTTGCCATTATTAGATGAGTCTGGAAATGAGACAGACACGTCACTACTTATTTGGACAACTACCCCCTGGACTATGCCCGGCAATATGGCCGCTGCTGTGCATCAGGAACTAGATTATGTAAAAGCTAAGCTGTCAGAAGAGTCTGGGGAAAGTTTTGTAATTTTGGCCAAAGATAGACTGGTGCAGCTAGAAGGATTTGAACATCAGGTGGTCGATGAGTTTAAAGGAGCAGATTTAATAGGCAGAAAGTACACTCCACCATTTCCGTACTTAGCCGAACAGGACTTCGAGAATAAAGATAAAGCTTGGACTATTTATCATGCTGACTATGTAGAGGTTGGAGAAGAGGGGACTGGTGCCGTACATATTGCCCCAGCCTATGGAGATGACGATATGAAACTGGCGCAAGAACATAAGGTTCCAATTGTTCACCATGTTGACCCGACGGGTCACTTTATGGACTTCATTGAACTTTTTGCTGGTCAGCTGGTTAAACCAAAAGACGATGACGAGGCCGGGGTAGACCACAAAGACACTGATATAGAAATCTTAAAAGCCCTGCAAGCATCAGGAAAGGTTTTGAAAAAGCAAAACATCGTTCACAGCTATCCCCATTGCTGGCGCTGCGAAACCCCACTTTTGAACTACGCAACAACATCGTGGTTTGTTGAGGTTACCAAAATAAAAGATGATTTAGTTGAAGCTAATAGAAAAGTTAATTGGGTGCCCGACCACGTTGGAACCAATCGGTTTGGTAAGTGGTTAGAAGGAGCGCGTGATTGGTCGGTAAGTCGGCAGCGGTATTGGGGTGCACCAATTCCAATCTGGCGAAATCCCGAGACAGAAGAGTATAAAGTGTGCGGCTCACTGTCTGATCTGCAGGAATTTGTACCAAAGAGTGGTAATGAATATTTTGTGATGCGACATGGAGAATCTGTATCAAACGTGGAAGGGTTTTTGAATGGAGAAACAGGAATAGATAATCCGATAACAGAAAAAGGAGAAGAGCAGGTAAAGAAGGCCGCGGAAAACTTTTCAGTAAAGCCTGATTACATTTTTACTTCCCCACTGCAAAGAACGAAAGAATCCGCTGATTTGTTGGCGGCAGAACTTGGGTTGTTACCCGAGCAGGTCATTGTAGACGATAGATTACGTGAGTCAGGAATGGGAGAATTAGAAGGTGCTTCTTCGGGCAGAAAGGAGAGTGTATTTGAATCTACGGAAGATGAGTATCTGAACAGTAAATCAGGAATGGAAAGCTTGCTTCAAACCCGAATTAGAATGGGTGAATTTATTTATGAGATAGAGAAAAAATACCGAGACAAAAAAATTCTAATCGTGTCCCATGGTGACCCTCTTTGTATGCTTGAGTCAGCAGCTAAGGGGTTGACTATGAAGGATAGTTTAAAGGTGTTTAATTCTTACTATAAAAATGCAGAAGTACGGGAATTATCGTTCGCTGTGATGCCTCATAACGATAATTACGAACTAGATTTTCACCGACCATATATCGACGATATAGAGTTGTTTGAAGGGGAGACTAAATTAGAAAGAGTACCAGACGTCTTTGACTGTTGGTTTGAAAGTGGTTCGATGCCATATGCCCAACACCACTATCCGTTTGAAAACAAAGAAGAAGTGGATGCTAAACGATTCCCGGCTAAGTTTATTGCTGAAGGTTTAGACCAGACTAGAGGGTGGTTCTACTCACTAATAGTGCTTGGGACAGCCTTGTTCGGAAAGTCTCCATACGAAAATGTGATTGTTAATGGAACAATCCTAACTGAAGAAGGGGTCAAGATGAGTAAGTCATTACAGAACTACCCAGACCCAATGGAGGTGGCCGATACTGTCGGGGCAGACGCGATGCGTTTCTACCTGCTCTCTTCATCAGCAGTTAAAGGAGAAGATCTGAATTTCTCTGAAAAAGAAGTACTGGAAATACAACGAAAGAACATAGGTCGTCTACACAATGTGTTGGCTATGTATGAAATGTTTGCCGATGGAACGGAAGCTTCATCTAATTCCGACCAAGTTCTTGATAAGTGGATACTGACTCGTTTGAATGAGTTGGTAAATGATGCGACAGATGGCTATGAGAATTATGAATTGGATAAGGCCAACAGACCAATAACTGAATTTATCGATGATTTGTCTGTCTGGTATCTACGGCGTTCACGTGACAGAATTAAAGGAGAGGACCAGGAGGACAAGACACTGGCTTTAGCCACCTTGCGTCACACTCTAAAAACACTAGCCTTGGTGATGGCTCCAGCTATGCCGTTTTATGCAGAATATCTATGGCGAGCAGTGCGAACAGACTCTGAAGCAGAAAGTGTTCATTTGGCAGCCTGGCCTGACAAAGGAGAGGTTGAAGTGGGTTGGTTAACTGCTATGCAGCAGACACGCGAAGTGGTAACGGCAGCTTTGGAGTTACGAACCAAGGCTAGCAGCAAAGTGCGACAACCTCTGGCCAAACTAACAGTCGGGGCAGGAATCGTCTTGGCTGATGACTATGCTGAGATAATTATGTCTGAGGTCAATGTTAAGCAAGTCGTGATTCAAGAGAAGGCCGACAGTCTGGTTGAGTTAGACACTGAGCTGACACCAGCTCTGCTGGAAGAGGGGGCTGTGCGCGAGTTGATGCGAGCAATTCAAAGCAAGAGGAAAGCAGGAAAGCTTGAACCACATGATGAAATTGAATTAACGATTGATACTGATGAAGCTGGACAAGCTGCGGTAGAGACTCACCAGGAATTACTGGTTAAAACAGTCGGGGCAAGCAAAGTCAGCTTTGGTGAAGCTGAAGGAGATTTGGTCAAAATCGGCGAGTTTTCTTTCTGTTTTGAAATTCGTAAAGTTTAATGGCTTATACAACGTACACAACAAAAGCTTTGGTGTGCGGTACGTATAATCGAAATACTGCAGACCGTTCTTATCTCATGTTCACTCGTGAAGCAGGTATGCTATATGCCGATGCAAGGAGTGCTCGTGAAGAGAGGTCTCGCCAGCGGTACGCTTTGCAAGAGTTTTCCTTGGTTCGTGTGTCCTTGATAAAGGGTAAAGTGAGTTGGAAAGTTGGTAGTATCGAAGCATTAAAAAACTACTATCACGAATCAATAGACAAAGAAGCTCGCGGCAGCGTAGTAAGCCTGTCTCGTTTGTTGCGACGGTTCGTGAAAGGGGAAGAGCCGGCTCCAGAATTGTTTGACTACGTAATGGCAGCATTTGATGAGTTGTCTAGTGCTAGTAAAGAACGCCCCTTTATTCAAACGACTGTTCAGGTGCAAATTCTTGCGCACTTGGGCTATGTAGACACTAAGTCAGTGCCTGAAACTATTAGAGGTTCTAGGCCAGCAGATATTGCAGCTCAGTATACTAGCGGTATCGAAAAACAGGTAAACAGCCTGTATGCCCACGCAGTGTCCATAAGTCATTTATAAGCCAGTGTTATACTAAACATTATGAATAATCTTCATTCTCAAGACCAGATTGACGCTATGCGTAAGCGTTTATATCAACGTGGAGCCACGAACAGCAAGCCTGTTCGCCATAAGCTTTCAGACACCCCAGTAGAAGTATCAAAAACTTGGGTTCCAGATTCCTCAAATGAAGGAAACACTAACGATTTACGATCGGGTATAGATGCTGCGGGAGGTAATGAACAGTCCTCAGAAGAAAAACCCAAACGTCACTACCGAAGTTTTATTCTTCTGGGCAGTCTGCTGATATTTATTTTTGTGGTAGGGCTATCGAGCCTTTTCTTATATTTTGGAGGAAACAAGATTTCAAATGACAATATATATATTTCTGTGCTGGGCCCGTCTGCGATTGGAGGAGGGGAGGTTGTGCCTTTGCAGGTAGCTGTTTCAAATGAAAACTCAGTAGTGATGGAGTCGGTTACTCTGATTCTGAAATATCCAACAGGAACAAGGTCTGTGGGCGATTCTCCAAGAAACCTCTTTGAAGAGAGGGTTCCTATTGATGACATTGCCCCGGGAGAAGTGCAGAATATACCGGTTAAAGTAGCTATTTTTGGAGAAGAGCATGCAGAAAAATCTATCGAGGCTACGGTTGAATATAGGATTAATGGCTCGAATGGCATGTTCTATAAAAATGCTGAAGCGTTCGCCCTTCGGATTAGCTCGTCACCGTTAGTCCTTAGAATTGAAAGTATTGAAAAAGTAGCCTCTGGCCAGTTGGTAGAAATTGTAATGACGGCGGTATCAAATGCGTCTTCACCGCTGCACGATGTTTTGATTGAGGCTTCATATCCTAATGGCTTTACTTATGAAACCTCAGAACCCACACCAGTTTATGGTCAAAATGTTTGGCGAATTGAAGAGCTTCTACCTGAGCAGACTGCTGTGATTAAGCTGCAAGGAATTGTGTCAGGCTTGACTGAAGAAACTTTCCGAATCAACTTCAATGCCGGCCCATCTAGTCCAGACAATCAAAACAGTGTTGGGGCGACATTGGCCGAAGCAAAAGCTGACTTTATAATTGAGAGACCCTTCATTGATGTGGCAATTGATATTAATGGAGATACAGATCGTAAGGTTATTATCGGGCAGGACGAAGTATCAAGCGTTAGGGTAGATATTACTAACACTCTGGATGAGACAGTTTACGACATGGTGGTAGAAATCATTCCGAACGGAAATGCTTTAGCAGAAAACTCAATTAAAAGCTCTTCCGGATTCTATGACTCAAATAATGAAACTGTACGCTGGGAAGTTTCTAATAATTCCACATTTGACCGTATCCTGCCTGGAGGTTCACGTTCGTTAGAATTTGCGGTACATCAAGGGCCAGAGCTCACCACTGCTTCATTCGATATGGTAGTAAATGTATATGCACGAAGAGTAGCAGAGAGTAGTGCACAAGAAACCTTAATCGGAACAATTAGAGCTGAAGCAAAATACTCCTCAACTGTAGGTGTTGGAAGTCAGGCTAGTTTAGTTTCCGGTCCGGTTCCCCCTCAGGTGGGTGAAGAAACAGTTTATAATCTTTCCTTGGGAGTGTCGGCTGGGGCCAATGATTTAGCTAATACAATAGTAGAAACATCTTTGCCTCTACATGTAACATGGCTAGATTCATATGAAACTGAAGGAGTGGTTACTTATAATTCAGTATCAAAAAAGATTCAGTGGGCAATCGGTGATATCTCTTCTGGTCAGCGGAAAGACTTGTCATTTCAGGTTAGTATTTTACCGAGTACCTCTCAGGTTGGTCAGGTTGTGACCCTTCTTAATCGACAACAAGTGCGTGCTAATGATAGATTTACTAACGCGCTCTTGCAAGATGGAGACGAGGCTGTTACAACAGAACTATCAGAAGAGATGGGGCATGAGATAGATAATGGAGTAGTGATTAGATAAATATTAATATGGAAAAATCTGCAGATACGATGGAAAAGATTGTTGCTTTGTCTAAGCGGCGCGGTTTTGTGTTTCAAGGCAGTGAAATTTATGGAGGTTTTGTGGGTTCGTATGATTACGGTCCTTACGGAGTAGAGTTGGCAAACAATATCAAAGCTGTTTGGTGGAAATCAATGGTTCAAAAAGAGAAGAATATTGTTGGATTAGACTCTGCAGTCGTTACTCATCCTAAGGTTTGGGAAGCTAGCGGACATGTTGGAGGTTTTTCTGATCCCTTAGTAGAGTGTAATGAGTGTCACACCCGATCCCGAGCTGACCATCTTTTGGAAGACAAGGATATTTTTGCCGATGAGAAAATGTCAGAAGAAGAAATAAACAAACTATTTGATAGTCATCGAGACAAGTTGACTTGTCCTAAATGCGGTCAAAAGGATTTCGGTGAAATAAAAGCTCTCAATCTACTCGTTAAAAGTAACTTGGGTAATTTTAGTGATAACTGGAATGAAGACCCTTCTTACTTAAGAGGCGAGACCTGTCAGGGTATTTATATTAACTATAAAAATGTGCTAGATAGCGCTAGGGTGAAAATTCCGTTTGGTATTGCTCAAATTGGTAAGGCGTTTAGAAATGAAATTGCTCCTCGTCAATATATCTTTAGGAAGCGCGAATTTGAACAAATGGAAATGCAGATGTTTGTGTCACCTGATTCAGGTATGGAAAAGTTCGAAGAGTGGAAAGAAAAACGAATGCAATACTACTTAGACTTAGGTTTTAAGGCAGAAAATTTGCGTTGGCATGAGCACGAAAATTTAGTTTTCTACGCTAAAGCTGCCTTCGACATAGAATACAATTTCCCGTTTGGTTATAAGGAATTAGAGGGTGTTCATGCTCGCGGTGACTACGACTTGACTCAGCACCAAAAATTCTCTGATACATCAATGGAATATTTGGACCAGAAAAATAATGAAAAGTACATTCCTCACGTGGTTGAAACATCGGTTGGACTAGACCGGACATTTTTGGCTGTTATGACTGAGTTTTATGATGAAGATGAACTTGGCGGAGACACTAGGATTGTTATGAGGTTCCCTAAAAAACTGGCTCCTATTAAGGTGGCGGTATTCCCATTGTTGAAAAACAAACCAGACTTAGTTGCAAAAGCAGAGGAGGTATTTTCTTTAGTAGCTGAAGAAATGAGAGCTGAATTCGATGACAATGGAAATGTTGGAAAGCGATATCGTCGTCAAGATGAAATTGGTACACCACATTGTGTAACTATAGATTTTGAAACATTAGGAGAAGAAAATTCAGACTTAAAGGACACTGTAACTGTTAGGGATAGAGACACCGGAGAACAGGAAAGAGTTGCTATTGCAGATTTGATTGAATACCTTAAATAAACAAACATGAGTGAAAAGATACCTAAATATATAACAACTACACTGCCGTACGTAAATGCTAGCCCGCACATGGGTCATGCGCTTGAGTTTGTGCAGGCTGATACCTTGGCTCGATTTTGGCGATTGCAGGACGAAGATGTTTTCTTCAATATGGGTGTGGATGAGCATGGACAGAAGGTATCGCGTAAGGCTGATGAGGAAGGTGTATCTCGACAGAATTATGTAGATAAATACGCATCCGAAGTTAAAGAGCTAAAGTCAGCCCTTAATCTTTCTTACGACAACTTCATTCGTACTACAGATACCGCCCACAAAGAGGCTGCTCAAGAAATGTGGCGACGATGTGATGCTGCGGGAGATATTTATAAAAAGAAATACACCGGCTTGTATTGTGTGGGGTGTGAAGCTTTTAAAATAGATACAGACTTGGTGGAAGGAAAATGCCCGGACCACAAAACAGAACCGGAAGGAGTTGAGGAGGAAAACTATTTTTTTAGGCTATCCAAATATCAAACTTTCTTAGAAGAATTTTTATCTAAGGAAGGTTCTGTTTTGCCAAACTGGAGAAGACAGGAGGCTCTTAAATTTGTCCAAGGTGGTCTAGAGGATTTGAGTATTTCACGTGAGAAATCACGAATGGACTGGGGAGTGGAAGTGCCTGGCGACGATAACCATGTAATGTACGTGTGGTTTGATGCACTTACCAACTACATCTCTACTTTAGGCTGGCCAAAGGACTTCGAAGGAAAATTCTCTAAGTTCTGGGAACAGGGAGAAACCTTGCAGTTAGCCGGCAAAGACCAGGTACGATTTCAAGTCGTTATCTGGCAGGCTATGCTAAAGAGTGTGAACCTAAAAGCTACTGATACTATTTTTATTCACGGCTTTATCAATAGCGAGGGGCATAAAATGAGTAAGAGCTTGGGCAATGTTATTGACCCGTATGAATTGGTGAAAAAATATGGCACTGACGCGACTCGATACATCATGCTGCGTCACGTACACCCAGTCGATGATTCTGATTTAACTTGGGAAAAGATGGACGAGGTATACACTGCTAACTTGGTAAATGGACTTGGAAATTTGACCGCTCGGATTATGAAGATGGCAGAAACACACCTCGAGTCACCAGTTACTGTGACCGACAAAACTACGATGGATGCAGAAGCTTTGAAGCATTATCAGTTTCAGGCAGTAATGGATGGTATTTGGGCCGCGATTGGAGCTATGGATGAATATATTGCTGAGAATGAACCCTTCAAGGTTATAAAGACCGAGCCAGAACAAGCCAAGGAAATGATTGTAAAGTTGGTTAAGGATTTGCAAGAAATAGCCGAATCATTAGTGGTGTTCATGCCTCAAACGGCAGAAACAATACTGCAAGCGATTAAGGAGAACAAAAAACCCGAAAATTTATTTGCTCGATTAGAAAAATAGCTCATGGATATTCGCTACATAGACACTCATTCACACCTCAACCTGTATAAGTTCGCAGACGACAGAGATGAGGTGTTTAAAAAGTGTGCAGATGAAGATGTGGGAATGATAACTGTAGGTACTGGCAGAAAAGACAGTAAACTAGCGGTTGAGCTAGCTCATAAATATGAGCATGCTTGGGCGATTGTTGGCCTGCACCCTATAAATGTAGAAGTGAGTGATAACAAGGCTAGAGAAGGGCAAGAATTAGAAGCTGGTTTTGATTACGATTTTTATAAAGAACTGGCCGAGGATAGTCGCGCAGTAGGAATTGGGGAGTGTGGATTTGATTATTTTCATAATAACGACGATACTTACGAACAGCAGCGTGAAGTATTTGTGGCGCAAGTAGCTTTGGCTAATGAGGTAGGCAAGCCGCTCATGCTGCATCTGCGTAATTCTAAAGATGGGCAGGGAAGAAATGCTTACGATGACGCTTCAGAAATTCTAAAGACAGAAGCTAAGGTTCTTGGTAATGCTCACTTCTATGCGGGCACGCAGGAACAAGCAAAATCTTTCTTTGATATCGGGTACACAATTTCCTTTACGGGAGTAATTACTTTTGCTCAAGCTGCCTATCAAGAGTTGGTTGAGTATGCTCCACTCGATATGATTCATGGCGAGACTGACTGCCCCTTTGTAGCTCCAGCACCATATCGTGGCAAGAGAGCTGAGCCTTGGATGGTCAAACAAGTGTACAAAACAATCGCTAGTATGAAGAATATTGACGAGGAGGAAGTGCGAGAACAGCTACTTAAAAACGCAGCTAACCTATACAAAATTTGATAAAACTGGTATCTTCCTGAATAGATAAGGAGGTGTATTATGTCCGAAAGATGTTTGCTCGCTCAGGTACAGAAAGAGGTTGTCGGTGCCGACGATTTTCTTCTGTGTATTAGAAGTGATGGACACAAAGGTCCGCACTTAGTTGTTCGTTCAGATGGGGAATATGTAATATGGCAAGATGATCCTTGTGCAGGAGAATGTTCAGACTGTGACAACAACAGCTCTGTAGATTGGTGTCTTTCTCACGGCCATGTGTCAGAGGGTCAAGCGATACAGTATGTAGAAGATTCTAATTTAGGATGGCTCTAATTAAAAAAGCCCAGTACGTAAGTACTGGGCTTTGTTGAAACAGTCCTAATCAGACTGTCGGTTTTCTCTAATGAACGAAAGCATAGAATCAGCCACTTTTTGATTAGCAGCCACAATTGCACCATTAGGAAGCAAGAACTCTTGTTTGTCTTTCCATACTCCTAATTGAAAGCTTGTAATAGGCTTGTTATCTAGATCGATATTGACACCGCCAGCTTCTCTAACAAGTAATGTCATCGCTGCCATCTCAGTGGCACTAGTTGACCCACAAACGGTGGCATCTAATGTACCTTGAGCAATTAAAGCGCCTCCGATACCTAGCGCACCTATTTGCTGGTCGCTAAACAGTGGGTTACTACCAACTCGCTTGCTAATGTTTTCTAGGTTGTGACTAGCTGTTGGCCAGGCACAGATGGCAGTACGAATTTTATCCGACGGGTTTGCTGTGCTTAAACGTACCGCATTACCATTACTTATCTTGTAAGCCCCCTTATTATTTTCTGCGTACCAAACTTCTTTGGTCAGAGGGCTGTATATTACAGATAAAAGCGGCGTGCCAATACCATTGTCATTAACCACCAGTATAGTTGCGATAGTTGTGCAGGTTGCGATGCCTCGTAAAAACACCTCAGTTCCATCGAGAGGGTCTACCAACAATAAATATTTACTGCCAGTATCACCATTACCTTCTTCTCCTATAAAACCAAGGTTTTTAAATCGAGTGGACCACTCCTGAAAAGACGCATTTATCTCAGTGTCTATGACACTGACTGGTGTATTGTCCGACTTCGTATCATACGCAATGACATTGCCAAAGTTTTTAGAAATCGGAATACTGAATAAAATAACAGCTTCAATTAGAGCTTCGATCGTAAGTTCTTCTGGGAACATTTGTATCTCCTTTGGGTTGTAAATATTCTAAATCTATAGGGACTATACGACATAAATTTTAGGTTGTCACGCCTCGAGGGCGCTATTCTTCGCTGTCTTTTGTTACACTATCAAGAATATTTTGAATCAATATGCAAACACTAGATTGGACAGATAAATTAGATCAACTAATACACGATGCTATTCAGGCTGGGGAAGTTAAAGGTGTGCTGTCTGGAATACCTGACCACTATGTTGAGTCAGGCCTAGCTCATGTGTTTTTTTTATAGAGACACAGTTTATAAGTTGTATAAAACTCATGCTGATAAAGATCATTTTATTAAAGGCGTGCTAGCCCCCACAATTAGGCGAAAAAAGTTTGTCGAGCATGATTTCAAGCTGAATCAGCATTTCAGTAGAGGAATCTACAAAAAAGTACACTCCGTTTATTTTAATGATGGCAAGGTTGAGGTTGATGATTATGACGGCAATTCGATCCATGTATTATTTGAAATGGACAGGCTCGATTTCTCGCAGAATTTTCATGAACAACTTCTGACCGGAGAGGTTAATGAGAAGGATTTGTATCAACTTGGTTACGAAACAGCGAAAACAGTTGATGAGTACTTGGCCGAAGTCCCAAGCGATATTAATTGGTATAACATTGCCAAAGAAAGAATGGCTTTTTACGTCAGTTTGTTGAATGGCTGCCTGACGAGTACAGCAGTCCTGTAGAAGAATCTAAGTGTTTGGACGTTCTTGATGAGTACTTGGAAGAGAACAGGGAGAGATATGAAAAAATTAAAGGAGATCAACTGACCGTAAATTTAGATAATCATGACGAGGACATATTTATTAAGGATGGGAAGCCTAGCTTTATTGATTTGTTGCCACCGATGAGTTGTTGGTGGTACGGATTACCACACACGAATTTGAGTAATATAATGGTTAATATAGAAGCTCTCCATTCAAACGCAGCGGCGGACATAGTAAAAACAGGGTATCTTAAGTATCACAAAATCGACTCACTATCAGAACAGGAGCTAGCCTTTACTAGAGCTTTTAGTTATCTGATATCGGTAGCTCACTTTGGTTCATTGCCTGACAAGGCTGAGGTCACACAGAAATATATAAAACAGCTTAAGAATATTCCTAATTGGTTTTAACTAATCAAATATCTCTAACAAGTACTCATCTATTTCTCGCTGCTCCATATCGTAGAAAGACTCATCGCTGCGGTTTAAATCTCTAGCTAGGTCAGTGCCAACAAAACGCCAGTGCCATGGCTCGAATACATAAAAAGTATTTCCCTCCGGGTAGGAAATAATGAAGCCGTATTTATAAGCGTTATCAAGTAGCCATCCATAAGCTTCAGAATTAGCAAAGCTGTTATAGGTGCCACCAACTTCCGGAGTTGTGATGTCCAAAGTGGTTCCTAGCTGGTGCTCAGAGTAACCTTGGTCAGCCGAGAAGGTGTTGGCGCCAGAACCGTAAACTTGAGTAAATTGCCCTTTAAGGGACGTTTGTTCATCAAAAGAACGATAAGCAGAAACTACCTTTAAGTCTATATCATCTCTAGCAGCGGCTTTTAGCATATCTTCCAAGTGCTTTATAGCTCGACCGTGGAAGAAAGCCACATCTTTACCGTTTAAGATGTATTTTTCGTCTATCTGCTTAATCTTCTCTGGAGTGTAGTTTTCGTTGAGAAAATAAACCTTAGAATATTTTTGAAGCAGCTCCTCATCAATCTTGGCTAGTTTATCGAGGTCACCTAAAGTGCCGGCCAAGTCACGTAATTGGTCTTCAAATTCTCCATTTTTGCTTCTCTCATCACGATAATCATCATCCAAATCTTCCAAATCTTCTTGTACATCAGCTAGTTCTCTTTGTATTTCCGAAATGGTGGTGCTGGCGTTAGCCAAAGCAGATTCTTTACGGCTATTCTCTTGAAGAAAGACATTGCGCTCCTGGAGCAGCCCCTCAATGGTATCTTTCTGGTCTTGAGTCTTTAGTAGGAGGTAGCTGGTAGAAAGAATACCAATAACAGCTACGCTTCCGCAGATATATAAAATAGTATCGTGTGAGAGTTTCATGGCAGTATTCTAACATAGGAGTATATCTTGAAGATAAGGCGTTTTTATGGTACCGTTCGACCGTTATAAGTAATTTAGGGTTGTGACTGCTTTTATTGAGCTGTCTAGCAATTTTGCCTAGGAAAGGTCAAAATTCAGACATGAATTCAATATAGTCGTTACACTCCTTATTTCATTCAATTAAAATGTCAGAAACAAAAATGCCAGCAGTCGAAGCAGACGTTGAGGTAAACGAAAAAGAAATCGCTACCTACGAACTTGCTTTCCACGTACTTCCAACGATTGCTGAAGGGGAAGTAGAGACGGTCTTTCAGAAACTGAAGGACATAATTGCTAAGAAGGGAGAAGTAACAATTGAAGAAGCTCCGGCTCATTTTGATCTAGCTTACGAGATAATCAAGCATCTTGAAGGACGGAATCGAAAGTTTACTAGTGCATATTTTGGCTGGGTACGATTTACCGCCAAGCCAGCAGAGGTAGAGGCTCTTACGGAAGAAATTGAAGGAGTAGACGAACTTTTGCGACACCTCCTAACCAAGCTTACAAAGCTAGAAGATGCTAATCCTTTTTACTTCCACGAAGCTCTTGAAGAAAAAAGAATTGAGAATATCGAGGTTGATGATAAAAAGGCAGTTGTAAAAAAGAAACCAGAAGTTAAAGAGGAGGCAAAAGAAGAGGTTGCTGAAGAAACAAAAGAAGAGGTAAAGAAGGAAGATGGAGAAGCGGACGCAGAAAAGGTATAATATAAACCTATACGTCTAACGATCTAAATTATGTATCTTAATAAGGCAATGATTTACGGAAATCTCACTCGAGACCCTGAATTGAAAGCTCTACCAAGTGGAATGAACGTGTGCTCAATGTCTATTGCAACTAATCGTGTCTACAAAGACCGGGATGGTAACAGGCAGGAGAATGTCGATTATCACAACATTGTAGTATTTGGAAATCAAGCTGAAAACAGCGCAAAGTACCTGTCAAAAGGTAACGGAGTATATGTTGAAGGTCGAATCCAGACTCGAAGTTGGGAAAAAGAAGGTCAAAAGCAATACCGTACAGAGATTGTAGCTGATCGAGTTCAGTTTGGTCCAAAGAATGGTAGTGCAGGAGCAGCACCTTCTGGTTCAGCTCCAGCAGCCGCTGCGCCAGCAGGCGATACTAAAGAAAAGGCACCGTCAGTACCAGCTTATCCTGAAGAAGACATCAATCCCGAAGACATTCCTTTCTAAGCAACTGAATACTCAATCTGCTTTGTCAGAAAGAATAAATTTTAGACTCACCGTACAATCAGTACGTCTCGTCAAAAATTCACCCTCCTTCCTCGCAGCTTAAGCACCCTGTTGCTTAGAAATAGTTCTAGAAAAATCGTCTACCCGAAACACTCCTATTATCTAATTATAAAAATCATGACTGAAGAACAAACACAGACCGTAAACCCACCAATGCACCACATCGATTTTAAGGACATCACACGTCTTAATAATCATGTAAATCCACACGCTCGAATGATGAGCCGTCGTCGGACAGGACTATCAGCTAAGGGGCAGCGAAACTTCGCACGAGCAATCAAGCGAGCACGTTTCATGTCTCTAATGCCGTACATCCAGCATTAAGAAACAAAAAGAGCGGCTCCCTTCGGGAGCCGCTCTTTTTGTTTGCCTATGCTTTCTCTGCTCGTTCAGAGTACTCTTTATTTTCGGTATTGATTCGTAGCGTGTCTCCGCGATTAATAAACTGTGGAGCTTGAATAGTGAGTCCTGTCTCCATCATCACTTCTTTGGTTGCTCCGCTTGAAGTATTGCCTTTGACTGCGTCAGGAGCTTCTTTTACTTTAAGGGATACTTTTATAGGAGTCACGATACTCATGATTTCATCATTGAATACAATTGCTTCAACTAGATTATTTTCAGTCACGAAGAGATCAAGTTCGCCAACCACCTCAGCTTCTAAACTAAATCGCTCACGCGGGTTGTTTGGTTCACAGAACCAGAATTCTCCTTTACTAGAGTACAGATATTTAACTTCTCGTTTAAGAATGTCAGCATCTTTCAGTATGTCAGACTGGTGAAAAGTCTTGTCGATAACATGACCAGTCCGTAGATTTTTCATTCGTACGTTATTACTGGCCTTCTGTCGGTCCTTTTTAGCAATGTGCGAGGAGATTACTAAATAAGGATCACCGTTCATTTCTACAGTTTTCTTAGGAAGTATTTGGTTGTATTCTATTTTTGCCATTGAATGAATAAATGCCCAAAGGGCTTATTATGAATTTATGTCCCAATTCGCCCCTGACCTAGGGCGAATTGCTGGACGACGAAGTAAGTCACCTAACTAAGATTAGTAATTAGTAACTCAAATACTACCTTGAAAGAAAAAATGCGCAACTTACCCAGAATTATAAAAGTGATAATATGAAAGTAATATGCTTGGAATCACTACTAATGAAGATGCTTCGGACTGGAGCGACGAGGATATTTTAATGAAGTCACAATCGTCGCCTTGGTTGTATTCTGTTTTAGTGAACCGTTACCAAGAGCCATTTCTACGCAAGGCACGGTCAATCATCCATAACCCTCTTGATGCTGAAGAGGTGGTACAGGACGCTTTTACAAAGATTTATGTTAACGCTCATCGATATGAGCCTCAGGCAGGAGCCAAGTTTTCTTCTTGGGCGTACAGAATTTTAATGAACACTGCCTTCACTAGATACCAAAAAGTAGTTAAAGACGGCCAGCGGTTTAGTCATATTGATCCAGAGTATGAACAGTTGTTTGGGGAAGAGAAGGAGCACAGTGGATTTGAAGAAAGGAGAGACGGAGTTGATAGAATTCTAGACAGACTACCAGGACACTTTTCCTTAGTTCTCAGGCTGCATTACTTAGATCGTTGGTCACATAAAGATATCGCTAACAAGACTGAGGAGAATGTGGGTACAATCAAAGCACGTATTCATCGAGCTAAGGCGGCATTCAAAAAAGAGTCTAAGAATGGAGAAGCAGAAGCGTTAATGTAGTTCCAAGAGTCACTCTCAAGTACATGTAACTTTTTTCATGAATGAATAGTATATAAGAGTATGGAGTCAATAAAAATACATTCAAATATTATGCGTCGCGTGTACTACAGTTATGCTGTAGATATATTCACTCATGTTGTCTTTTGGCAGGGTGTTTTCTTGAGTGTATCAGCCTTGCTCCTAGCGAAGTGGTTGCATGTGGCCAGTATTGTCAAAAATGTACTTGCTGTGCCAGTTGGACATGTGCCACAATACGTTGCTAATTCTTTTTTTGCTGCGGCCACTCAAGGTGAAGTGGTGACAGTTGTTATGTTTATGTTGGCTGGAGTAGTGACCATGTCGTGTGGGTATAAACTTACTCAAGCACTAGCTCCAAAAGCCATCGTTATGTATCAAGTGTAAATAACTAACTTTAGTAAAAGGCCTGGCTCACTATGTGAGCCAGGCCTTTTACTTTATAGAGGCTATTTATCAGCCTCAGCTTTTAGTTCCTTTCGGATATTCTTCAGAATTTCGTTTTTTAGTTTCTTGTCAGATTTAAGGGACTTTCGGGCTGCGTCATAACCCCGACCAAGTTTAACAATAGTGGACTCATCACCTCCGGGAGGAGTGTAAGAGTATGAAGCTCCAGCCTTGGCTACCATTCCATACTTTTCACCAAGAGCGAGAATTTCACCTTCACGACTGATTCCTTCTCCGTAGATTAGGTCGAACTCTGTAGTTCGGAAAGGGGAAGCGACCTTATTCTTTACTACTTTAACTCGGTGTCGTCCTCCAACCACTTCGTCACCCTTCTTGATTTGAGCGATACGTCGAATATCAAGTCGGACAGAAGTATAGAATTTAAGGGCTTTTCCACCGGGGGTAGTTTCAGGGTTACCAAACATAACCCCAATCTGCATACGAATCTGGTTGATGAAGATGACCACTGTCTTACTTTTGGCTACGATGCCAGTTAGTTTTCGTAAGGCTTGACTCATTAGTCGGGCCTGTTTTCCTACGTGGTGTGCCCCCATTTCTCCTTCAATTTCATCACGAGGAGTTAGAGCAGCCACTGAATCGATTACGATAACATCGAGTTTTCCAGAGCGTACCAGTGACTCAACAATTTCTAGAGCTTGCTCGCCGTTGTCTGGCTGAGAGATTAGGAGTTCGTCCAGCTTAACTCCCAAGTTACCAGCATAAACAGGGTCCATAGCATGCTCAGCATCAATGAAAGCACAGATACCTCCACCTTTTTGAGCCTCTGCAACTGCATGAAGAGCCAGGGTGGTTTTACCAGAAGACTCAGGTCCGTAGATTTCCAGGATTCGTCCTCGAGGATATCCGCCAATACCAAGTGCCTCGTCTAAACCAATTGAACCAGTCTGAATCGCCGCAATATCTACTTTCTTACTTTGGTCTAGAGTCATGATTGCGTCGTCTCCAAACTTAGTTTTGATGCTGCGTAGAGTTTCAGAAATCTGGTCAGTTCCTTTAGCGTCTGACTTTTCTTCTTTAGTAGATTTTTTTGCTTTGACTTCCTTCGGTGCCTTTTTTGCTTTTGCTGCCATGGTGTTTAGTGCTTATTAGAATAAAATTCTTCGCTCAATAATGTTTCTCCTCAAGGAAACTTGCTGGGGTATAGACAAACTCTTGAGTCACTGTGGTTTCTCTTCCGTATCTATCTTCAGCTCTAAGAGTAGCTATAGTATATCCGTTTTCCAAGACTAATGCCTCCTTGAAATTTCCCTGAGCATCGGTATAAATTGGCCGATCATTCAACCAGAGGTGAGATATGTTGTAAGCAGAGCCTGTCAGTTCCACCTGACGCTGGTTTTGAAGTAGTGTCTGTTGTTCGGTTAAAGATATACCGGGTCCTATTATCAGATACCTTGCCTGAAAGGTTAGGTAAATTATGACACCCAGTAGACCGATGGCCAAAATAGCGAATTTTACTACCGTTCTAAATGGGACTGATTCAGTCATTGTCTAATTATTACAACCTTTCAATCGGCTCGTTCTCATCAGCCTTTTCTTCATCATTCTCATATTCAGTTTCCTCGGTCGCTTCTTCCGCTTCGACTGTGAGAATCTCACGTGGCTTAGAGCCATTAGCGGGACCGATAACACCATTTTCTTCTAACAGATCTATCAGGCGAGCTGCTCGGGAGTAACCAACCCGAAGTTTTCGTTGGATATATGAGGTTGAAGCCTTACCAGCCTCAATAACGGTTTGTTTGGCTTCGTCATACATATCGTCGTCTGTGTCATTTCCCCCCACGAATGAACTGAAGACTGCGTCGCTACCATTCTCGTCCTTGTCGTCGAAGTCGATAGTGTCTGGAGTACCAGCATCTTGGTCCCTTAGGTAGGAAACAACCTCTTTTATCTCGTCTTCTGACACGTAAGCAGATTGGAGTCGGACAGGTTTAGGGTTGTCCGACGATAGGTAGAGCATGTCGCCTTGTCCAAGTAGTTTTTCGGCACCGGTACCATCGATAATAGTTCTAGAGTCAATCTGAGAAGCTACCATAAGAGCAATACGGGTTGGTACGTTGGCTTTAATTGTTCCGGTAATAACATTAACTGATGGCCGTTGGGTAGCCAGAATAAGGTGAATACCTACCGCTCGACTCATTTGAGCTAGTCGTACGATACTGGCTTCAAGTTCTCGCGGGTAAGCCTGCATGATGTCATTGAGCTCATCAAGAATGATTACGATGTAAGGCAGAGCTTCTGGTAGATTCGCTCGGTCCTCCTCTTTAGCTCCATCTTTCTCCCACGCCTCCTTGGCTGGCTTGTACACACCTTCGTGATAAGAAGCGATATTCTGCTTACTTTCAGACTGAAGAATGTCATACCGTCGTTCCATTTCTTTGATTGCCCAAGATAACGACTGGATAGCTTTCTTAGCTTGAGTGATAACAGGGGTTAGAAGATGAGGAATTTTGTTGTAAAGGGTAAGTTCTACTCGTTTAGGGTCAACCAAAATAAATCGAAGTTGTTCTGGAGAGTTTCTGTAAAGTAGAGAGATGATGATGTTGTGAATCGCTACTGACTTACCAGCTCCGGTAGTACCAGCAATCAGGCCGTGAGGCATTCTAGCAACGTTGGTGAAGTGAACATTTCCAGTTACGTCCTTTCCAAGGGCCACCATCAGTGGGTTAGGTGAGTCGGTGTATTCAGGGTTGGCCAACATTGAGGCTAGGCCGACAGTAGCGCGCACTTCATTAGGTACTTCAATACCTACTAATGACTTGCCGGGAATCGGAGCTTCGATACGAATCGTGCTAGCCTTCAGAGCCAGTTGCAGCTCTTGTTGCAAACCAACAATACGAGAAATCTTTACTCCTTGAGCTGGCTTCAGAGCGTAACGGGTAATAGTAGGTCCACTTTCAACCGCGTCCATTTCTACACTGATACCAAATTCTTTAAGTGTCCTTTTGATAGTGTTGGCGTTGGCTTTAACGTCACCGATTTGTGCCTTACTTTTTTCCTTATTGAGTAATGATAGAGAAGGGGTGATATATGTACCGCTGAAGTTTTTGATAACAATTTCGTTCTGGCTCAGTTTGCCTAGCTTCGCTACTCGTTTTGTAACAGCAGCGGTAATCCCGCCGTCTTCTGCGTCTTCCTCACCTTCTCCATGTGTTTCTGCACCAGACTCGCTTTCTGGCAGGTCTAGGGCCTCAATGTCGCTGTCGTCTTCGAGCGCTTTTTCAGACTTGTTTCGGAATGGTATCTTGAGACCAGTATTGAAAAGTAGAAATACAGAAATAAGTACTAGGCCAAAAATAAGAATTCCAGTTACAGCCGAACCAAGCATGGCAGCTAGCGGCCAAGACAAAGCTAGACCCACCACACCTCCAAGCTCAGCCTGATACAACTCCAGCCCTCCCAAAAGAGATATGAACAACAACACAGTTCCAATTACCTTGGAACGGCTCACTTCTTCAGTTTCTTCTTGAGGATTTAGTAATACAAATATATATACACTACACACAAGCGGAGCCAGCCAAGCACCAGTTCCAAATAATATGCGCAGGGTAATCTCAGTGTACTCACCAGCCGGTCCAGCGTAGTCGAGCAACGAGAACAAGAAGAAGACCGCCAAGATACCCATCACCACAGCCCAGATAGCTTGGCGTGCGTGTGGAGACAAATCATCAAACATCGGAGTCTTGTTCTTTTTTAGTTTTCTTTTCTTTCGGGCCATATAGCTAATTCAATCAATCAAAATATTCAGTAATAGATACACACATAATATCATGTGCGGCAGTAATTTGGTGGCGGTATAGAAAGCTGTCCTAGATGCCAGCGAGGCTTGCAAAGTCCTTAAATGTCTCTATAGTAGTAGTTAAGTACAACTCAAACTTAGTCTTTAATAAACTGTAAAGAACAGGCAGAACTATGCAAACAGAAAAAGACAATTCCATACAACTAAAAAGACTATCGTCTGATAGTAACTATTATAATAATGTCTTTAAAAAGACAGAGAAGGTTGTGTCCGTTACTTTTTATATCTTGTCCGAGATACATGTAACTCCCAGTATAGACACACACATACAGTCTATTAGAGACAGGGCATTAAAGACACACGAACTGTCTTTAGCGACACTGCCACTTCAGCCCCATCAACAGTCAGAAGGACTGTTAGATTTTCAGTACGGACTAGTGGCTCTAGAAAGTACCCTCAAGGTGGCTCAGATGGCCGGGATGATCCCGCAAGACATAATGATGCTGTTGTCAGATCAGATAGATTCAGTGTTGCGCTTAATCAATAATCATTACTTAAATAACCAAGGTATCTCTGTCGAGGAATTAACAGAAACGGTCGTAACAAAGATGTCAGCCAAAGCTCAAACTAAGTCTGGTGGTAGAAACGCCTCGAGACAAAAGCGAGTCAGTATCCCAGCTGGAGATATCAGTACGGACGCTTACCTGGTTTACAGCCAGTTAACCGACAGAGCTGATCGAATAAAGACAGTCCTTGAAGCTAAGCCTCAAGCAACGGTTAAAGACATTTCCGAAGTAGTAACAGATGTAAGTGAAAAGACTATCCAGCGTGAACTTAATAGTCTTATAGAAAAAGGACAAGTAGTGAGAGAAGGGGAAAGGCGCTGGTCTAGATACTCTGTGTCTAAGTAGTGTCCTTGTAAAGTAATAGACAGTGATGAGAGTGCTGACAATAAAAATTTCATTTGTTGTCTTAAAGGGCACAAACCGTCCTAGCCATGACCTTTAATGGACTTCTGAGTCAGGTCCTACACACCCCTAGCGAACTTACGATTTTTGGTTGTTTCCTGCAATAAGCTTGCATTTTGACTGTTTATATTACATAGTTTGTTTTGCTCGTAAGAATGACCTAGTTGCGTCGTCATATAGAGCAGAGATACTACGTAGAATCATCTTTGATTATTACGAATTCACGTTAATTTTGAATACATTTAGTGCTATACAGCACCATTGTATCCACAGTCTGTGAACTCCTATATCGTTTAAAAGATGTTACTATTTATGTATTGCGCTGGAGCGCTTTTTTTCTAAGTAGAGCCAAGTGTCATATGTTAGGCATAACGACACCTTTACTCAAGAATTTGGCTTCAACGTTGTGAGTGTTCTTTGATAACAAGTAGGTATAAAGACCTGTCTTCACATATATAAAATAAACCCCGGTCATCATATTCATATATATGAATATGATGACCGGTACCGCATTACTTTATCCCTTAGCTAACTGACACTC
Source organism: Minisyncoccota bacterium (assembly GCA_021129655.1). Classification (GTDB taxonomy): domain Bacteria; phylum Patescibacteriota; class Minisyncoccia; order Phycocordibacterales; family UBA918; genus OLB19. The sequence goes on along the minus strand of JAJOLC010000043.1, from coordinate 9,690 downwards.
AGACACACAGACTGACATTACAGCTAGTCTCCTTATCTCATTCAATAAAAGTTTGAGAGAAGGAGTTTAGTGATATTACAAATGGATTGATAGTCCGTTTGCGAATATGAATTAATTCATATTATTAGACCTTATCAAAATAAGTCTCGCAAGAGACACGCGTAGTTAATTACGCACATTACAGATAATTATAGTTATGACTCTTACAAAAGAATTCGCTTCGAAGCTCGCAGTAGCTTTCGTAGCAGCTGCTATGGTTGTTTCAGCATTTGCTCCTGCAGCGCAGGCACAAAGCTCTGAAGACCTACAGCAAATGATCAATGACCTACTAGCTCAAATCGCTGGTCTACAATCACAAATTGGTGGTGGTGAATCAATGATGACAGCAAGTGTATGTCCATACACATGGACACGAAGTCTATCAACAGGAACAGAAGGAGCTGATGTTATGAAGCTTCAGGAATTCCTAAACGCTGACGCTGACACTCGAGTGGGAGTATCAGGAGCAGGTTCAGCTGGACTAGAAACTCCTTACTACGGACCAGCTACAGCAGCCGCTGTATCTAAGTTCCAAGTGAAGTATCGTTCAGATATTCTTTCACCAGCAAATCTAGTGAATCCAACAGGATTCTTCGGACCATCTTCACTAGCTAAGGCTAATGCACTATGTGTATCAGCTCCAGCTGAAGAAGAAGGTGAAGAAGGTGAAGAAGGTGAAGAAGGTGAAGAAGAAGGTGAAGAAGAAGGCAACGGTTCTGTTTCTCTATCAGGAGAAGCTGACCTTGACACATTCGAAACTGACTCTGCTTCAGATGATGAACTAGAAGAAGGTGCAGAAGACGCTGAAATTGCAGAAGTTACTATTGAATTTTCAAATGGTGACGCTGAAATCTCACGTATCGACCTAGCTCTAGAAGGAACAGGTGACGAGCAAGACCCTTGGGACGTGTTCGAAACTATCTCTCTATGGATCGACGGCGACAAAGTTGCTGAAGAGAATGCAGATGACGAAGATGATTACCTAGACGAAGATAACGGTTCACTCCGATTCTCTGGTCTTGACATCATCGCAATGGAAGATGAAGAAGTAGAAATCGTTGTTGCAGCTACTCTACAAAACAACCTTGACGGTGTTAATGATGGAGAAGCTTGGACTATCGAGTTCGACGCTCTTCGATTCTTCGATGCTGACGGTGTTGCATCAACAGAGGAATCAACAGACGACCTTGGAGACTCAGTTGGTGAAGCATTCACTATTGACGAAGAAGGAAACGAAGATGAGCTTATCGCTAAGTCTTCATCAAACGACCCAGATTCTACAACTTTCCAAGTTGAAGATGACAAAAAGTCAGACTGGTACAATGTATTCTCATTTGACCTAGATACTGATGATTCAGTGAACGACATTGAGCTAAACACTCTTGTTGTAAACGTTGCTACAACTGGAGCAACTTACACTGTTCTTGTAGATGACGCAGAACTAGTTATCGATGGTGTAACTATCGACGACGTAACTGTTGTTGCTACAGGAAACGAAGCTGTACTTACATTCGATGTTGACGGAGACGTTACTATCGATGCTGGTGACCGAGTAGAAGCTCAATTGATGCTTCGATTCAAGTCTCTAGCTCCAGGTGATGAAGGTGCTACTGTAGCAGGTTCTATCGACTCTCTAACAACAGCTATCGCTGATGCTGAAGGAGCTGATGACCTAGGTAACAGTCAACTTTCAGGTGCTGCTACTGGTGATGCTCACACATTGCGAACTACTGGTATCGTTACAGAAACAACTGATACTTCAGCTGTTGTAACTACTGGTGACAATGCTGGTGATGATTACGCTACATTCGAAATCGACGTAGAAGTAACTGCGTTCGAACAAGATGTGCGAATCTCAACAGATTACGCTTCATCAACTTCATTCTCTATTGTTGACGGTTCAGGAAGTGTTGTAGCAGGTACAGCAACTCCAGTTCTTACATCAACTGCAGATGAAAATGGTGGATTCTTCGAAATCAACGAAGGTGAAACTGAAACACTCACATTGCAAGTAACATTCGACTCTACATCAACAGGTGCTGCAGCTCGTCTACTTCTAGGTTCAATCATCTTTGATGAAACTGGAACTGCTACTAACACTGATGATGTTACAGAAACACTTCTACCAGCTACTGACTACCGAACTGACGTTGTAACTCTAGTTAACTAGTTTAATTGGAAGTTATAGCGCAGACGAAAGTCTAAGCTAAGAAGCAAAGTAAAAGCCCCGCGTAAGCGGGGCTTTTACTTTGCTCAAAAACCCCACAGGTCTTTCCTGTGGGGTTTTCTTGTTCAATTTGATCTGCAGGGGTTTGCTTGATGTAGAATATAAACTATGGCCCAACGTATTGTACCGTTTGTTCTAGATGAGTATTATCATATTTATAATAGAGGAAACAGTAAGCAAATTATCTATAAGAACGACTGCGATTATGAGCGCTTCATGCAACTTTTGTATTTATCGAATGGTACAAAGTCATTTAAGGTACGTGAACTAGGGAAGCAAAATCCCTATGAAGTTGATATGGGAGAGTCTGTAGTTGCTATTGGGGCATATTGCTTAATGCCAAATCATTTTCATATTTTGCTTAAGCCCTTGGTTGAAGGAGGAATAAGTATCTTTATGAAGAAGTTGAGTACAGGATACTCTATGTATTTTAATAAAAAGTATAAGCGAACAGGTTCACTTTTTGAAGGTAAGTTTAAATCTAAGCATGTGAGCAGTGATACCTACCTTAAGTATTTATTTTCTTATATTCACTTAAATCCTGTCAAACTCCTGCAGCTTGATTGGCGTGAAAAGGGGATTAATGACTTACAAACCGCGATAAGTTATCTAGAGAAGTATAAATATTCAAGCTATATTGACCAAATCCCCACAGGTCTTTCCTGTGGGGAGAGGAGTGAGTCGGCTATTATTAATACAAGCCCGTTTCCTGATTACAGTGAAGAATTGAAAGGAGGGATAACCGACATTATTGAGTGGCTAGAATACGAGGAAGAAAATTAAACGCAACAAAAACTTCCCACAGGAAAGACCTGTGGAACACTTTGTTTATAGAAAGGCCGCCAGCAAAGCTGGCGGCCTTTCTTGTTTCTGCATTAATTTATTTGTTATACTTATATTAATCATGAATCCTAAGCAAAAAACAGAAAAACTACTTTTGGGAGCTCCGAAAAAGATAGTCAATAAAACTTTTTACCAGTTCCTGTTTAGCTTTATAGCGGTAGTGGCTGGAGTGTTGTTGTTTATTTTAGTTTTGGGGGTGGGTAGTGGTGTGCAATAAAAATTTAATTAGTAACCTCCCCAGGTCTTACCCAGGGGCGACTCTCCTTTGGGGTGGTTTAAAGTTGATAGTTATCGGGTGAGAGGGGAGGAACTGTTATAATTATGGGTAATGATCCAGTGGAAAACCGGAAAAATAACTCCATTAAGCAGAAAATTGTAAGCAAAAGCTTCTTTCGCTTTTTGAAGTAATTGCTGGGGTGATGTTACTGGTGTTGGGAGTTGGAGACGGGGGAAAGATTCAAAATTAAAAAGTTTATAAAAATATGTTCTTCATTAAAAAATTACCCCTGCACATTTTGTTGGTTGTAGGATTTTTCTTTATTTATACTAATTCTACCCAAGCGGCTTGTGGGAATATTATTGATACGGTCAATAATTATGAAGGATCAGTGGAGGTGGTTACGCATATAACTGATTGTAGTAACCCCTTTAACGCAGATGTGCCAGTGCCGTTTTCTTATCAAGCCTCGATAGGCGGGCAAGCTGTCATGGCTAGTACCACGGTTTCTGTATATGAAGCAAGTACCACTAAATTGACCTACTTTATTGATAGGCCGGGAGGCTTCATCATGGAGCCAATGCAACTCTTCAAAAAAGAGAATGGGGATTTTGTAAGGGTCTTGCCAACCGGATTTGGTCCTTCGCCTACAAATAGCTTAGCGACTGAAGCTTCTTTTGCTTCGTTAGCAGACGGAGAATATACGTTAGTTTTGGTTCATGAGGATGCTCCAGTACTAGTCCAAGAAGAAAGTGGTTGGAAACAGTGGCTAAAAAATCTATTCCTACCCACCACCGTTTATTCTTATTACCCAGACTTTACAGAAGTCGTGGCGATTCAGTTCACTATAGATTATAAAACTCCGCCGACTCCGGCCCCCGCCGGTGCTTCTAGTGTTTTGTTTCTGCCGGGGATCCAAGCGAGTCGGTTGTACACTGAAGGAGCATTTGGCACAGAAAATCAAATCTGGGAGCCAAACATAAATTCAGATGTTCAAAAATTAGAAATGACTAACGAAGGTGCAAGTGTTAATGAAGTTTATACAAGTGATGTAATCAGTGAAATTGTAAACGGAACTAATATACATAAGTCTTTTCTGAATCAGATGGACAGCTTATCACCAGAGGTCATGGAAGAATTTAAAGCCTTTGCCTACGATTGGCGATATAGTGTGACTGATGTTGCCACTAAGGAGGTTAAGTACAAAGATGAGTCCAAAAGACTCTTAGATGAAATCCTAGCCTTAGCAGATAAATCTTATACGGGAAAAGTTACGTTGATAGCTCATTCAAACGGTGGTCTAGTAGCCAAGTCCCTTCTTGCGGAATATGGGGATACTATACTGAAAAATAAGATTGATAAACTGATAATGATAGGGACCCCTCAACTTGGTACACCCAAAGCAATTGGTTCTATGTTGCACGGCTTAGATCAAAATTTAGGCTTAAGTTTAGTGTCTAGTGCTAACACAGCAAGAGATGTTACAAAAAATATGCCAGGAGCTTATACGTTATTACCGTCTTCTAGATATTTCGAATCGGTATCCGAGGCAGTAATAAGCACTGATGGTTCGGAACTAGCGAAAGTAGTCTCAACTTACGGAGAAATTAATTCTCAATTAAACCTATCAAATTTTCTTTTGAACAGTCTTAATAATCGAGAAGAAGCTGTGGGCTTAAATGAAGCGATTGTTTTAAATACACAGATTTTTTCTGATGCATCCAAGATTCAAGAGGCTCAAGATAATTGGGCGGCTCCAGCTGGAGTAGAGGTTTATGAAATAGTAGGGACAGGACTACCAACAATTAAAGGTTATGAGTATAGAGAGTATGACTGTTCTGTGGATAATGAATTCTGCATCATAGATTCATACTTGAAGCCCTTTCCGATTATGACAAATAAAGGAGATCAGACTGTCGTGACTGTTTCCTCAGAGGGATATGAGGGTGATAAGACCACAATGAAAGTGAATTTATTTTTGGAAAACCTAGGTATAACATCTAAAAATCGAGCCCATAAGAACCTTACCGAGAGTGAAGCGGTGCAAGCATTTTTGGATTCAGTAATAAGATATCCGTATCTCTCAGATTCTTTAGTAATTCCAGAATTTACTGAAGTCAGCAGTAGATACAGGATTATCGCAGTACACTCACCTGTATCATTGTTAGCAACAGCAGAGAGCGGTAAGCAAGTTGGAGTGGTTGATGGAGAAGTTAGGAAGGATATTACTAACTCGCAATACTTTGAACTGGGTGGAAGTAAGTATGTGATCATTCCTAGTGAAGAAGATGTAGAGATTGTGTTAAGTGGTACAGGTAATGGAGTATACACACTCACTGTGGATGAGCTTGATGGTCTTGGTGAGCAGAAAGAAGTGTCCGTCTTGTCTGGAGCAACTACCACCTCAACTATGAGGGCTGTGTTTTCAATTAAGGGTGGTGTATATACCTCCTTAAAAACGGACCTTGATGGAGACCAAAACTTCGAGCTAGAACAAACTCTCGAAGGAGTAGTTATTTTAGAAGAGAAAGAAATATATAATTATAAGGACTTAAAAACTTTAATTAGAGAATTAAACCTTAAGAAATCAGTAGAGAGGAGGCTGTTAAAAAGAGTCCGTCTGGCCCAGAAATTTTCTGAAATAGCGGAACACGACAAAGTTTTTTATCGAGTTGAGAGTAGAATCTTAAAATATGTAGAAAGAAAGCTGAATAGGTACCACAAAAAGGGTAAAATCACTGATGATAATATTTTTTTAATTAAAAAAATAATAAAAAATATAAAACAATATGAAAAATAGAAGATACATAATAATCGGCGGCTCATTATTTTTAGCACTCCTACTTTTTTTAACTGAACCTGCTACTTATAAAATACACAAAGGGACATTTTATGGTCTTGAAGCCTCAGTATTGGAACCACTTTTTTTTCTTATTATTTCAGTAGTCGTATCAACCCTAATTCTCCTATTTTTCAGTGAGAAAATCTTCTCACTATGGAAAAGAAAGTTCATGTTCTGGTTTCTGCCATTGTCCATCCTCATAATCATATCCGGGGCTACTGAGATTAGTTATAGCTGGCCAACACGGACGTCCCTAGCAATCACAACCGGTAGTATTATGGTACTGGGGACGTTAATATTTTCTTTGGTGCAAAGATTTTATCATAGAGTGGAGTGACTTAGCGTGACCCTCTGGGTGCCAGGAATGAACAGAAGTTAAAATGATAAATTACATTAAAAAAATAAGTGGAGGAGCCTAAATGTGCCCTTTTCTTAAGACAACAATTCTAAGTATTATTACCTAACTAATACAAAGAATATGGCAAAGCAAGGATACAGAATATTAAAGGAGATTAAGGAAGAAATACTAAACGAAGATAATTAGTTACTGTCGAGTGTTACAATAATAATTAATTATGATACGCATCACAGATCAGTATTTTTGGAATTTTGTTTTTTCAGTATTTTTCTTAGTGCTCATAATCATGGGGGCGATTATTCTTGAGACTGAGTCTCGAATACCGCTGCAAGATTTAGCTCTAGTTGACTATGTCTTAATCACTCTGGCGGCCTGGCGCATGACACAACTATTTGTGTATGACTCAGTCACTAAATTCTTCCGGGAACAGTTTTGGGATGCTAAGAAAGCAGGGAAGGGACACCGGTTAGAAAAACCAAAACATGGTCCGCGTCGAACCATTGCTGACTTCTTGTCTTGTCCTTGGTGTACAGGAGTACTGGCGGCCTCATTTGTAATATTTGTTTATCTTATTACTCCATATGCTGTTTTTCCGGTCGTGCTGCTAGCTCTGTCCGGAGTGGCCACTTTCTTGCAGTTACTGACTAATTTTATTGGTAACAAATCTGAGTAATGATTTGTCTATGAGTTTAGAAAAATCACTAACAGATATATTGGAGGGAGAGGTTAGTGTCAAAACTGACGTTATTCAAGAACATAGTGAAGACACTAGTATTTTCCATATTGAACCCACTTGTGTGGTGTACCCGAAGCATACCGAAGACGTTAAAAAGCTAGTTAACTACGCTGCTGATTCTGGCGGAATGGTTTCTCTGACCGCTCGTTCGGCCGGAACTGATATGTCCGGTGGTCCACTGACTAATTCTGTAGCGGTTAATTTCTTGAAGCATTTTACTAAAATTAAAGATGTGTCCGCTACCCAAGCCACTGCTGAACCTGGAGTGTTTTATCGTGACTTCGATAAAGAAACTTTGAAATTCGGAGTAATTTTGCCTAGCTATACAGCCTCAAGAGAACTAAACACAGTGGGAGGAATGGTGGCCAACAACTCAGCGGGGGAGAAGTCGCTCATCTACGGTAAGACTGAACGTTGGGTCCGAGCGCTTAAGGTGGTTTTGAGTGACGGTAATGAATACGAGTTTAAGAAACTTTCTTTCAACGAGCTACAGGCTAAGAAAGCACAGGATAATTTTGAAGGTCAGTTTTACCGAGAAATGGAATCTTTGATCAAAGATAATATAGACTTGATTGAAAGTGAGGCTCCAACCGTGTCAAAAAACTCCGCCGGCTACGCTGTATGGAATGTGTGGGATAGGGAAGAAGACTCTTTTGATTTGATACAGCTTTTTGTTGGTTCTCAAGGAACACTGGGCTTGATAACTGAAATCACCTTTGACCTAATAAAGCCAAAGCCACATTCCCGAATGTTGGTAATGTTCTTGCGTAAGCGACACATGAAAGTATTGGGGGACCTGGTGAATATTGTATTGAAAGAAAAGCCTGAAAGCTTTGAGTCATATGATGACAAAACTTTCAGTGTGATGTTGCGTATCTTCCCTAAACTAATAGGTAAATTGGGCGGCAATCCTTTTAAGGTATTATGGGGCTTCCTGCCCGAAACTAAAATGATACTGACCGGTGGAATCCCAAAAATGGTCCTGATGGCCGAGTTTGCTGGCGACACAGAGGAAGGGGTGATTGCTGCTGCCAAGAAGGCTGAGGCTGAGGTTTTGGAGAATTACGCAGTGTCTACTCATGTAACTAGGACTAAAAATGAGGCGCAGAAATTCTGGACTATCCGGCGTGAGAGCTTTAAGTTATTGCGAGAAAATGTGCACGGCAAACACACAGCTCCGTTTATTGACGACATATCAGTGCGACCAGAATTGCTGCCAGAATTCTTGCCTAAGCTATATGAAATAATGGCTGACTATAAGCTGCTATTTACTATTGCTGGTCATATTGGAGACGGGAATTTTCATATTATTCCACTGATGGATTTTTCTCGACCTGATTTCACTGACATTATCAAGGACTTATCAGAAAGAGTTTATACATTAGTCGGAGAGTACGACGGTTCTATTACCGGAGAGCATAACGACGGACTGATTAGAACTCCTTACCTTAATCGAATGTTTTCTGATGAGATGTTGATGATATTTCAACAAGCCAAAAATATATTAGATCCACAGGGTATATTTAATCCACATAAGAAAGTGAATGGCGATATGGATTTGTTGTTTTCCTCAATCAAAAAGAATGTGAAGGACTAAATTTTTTGCGCAGAAGGCCTGCAAAAGTGTTTACTTTTGCAGGCCTTCTGCTATAGTGTTTCGTAACAGGCTCATGACAGTTGGTCGCACCTAGTGCGGTAATGAAACGCAAGTTTCGCCGGCCGAGGTCGTACTCCTATTTTTTGGATACGTGGTCGAGCCCCTCATAATTTTATGTCGGGCCTGTTTTTAATTAAGTAATCCATATTTTTAAATGGCAATTACAAAAGAAAAGAAGACAACAATTCTAACTAAGCTTGATGGGGTTAAGGATGACTCTGAATCAATCGTGTTCGTGAAGTTCAACGGTATGAAAGTTGGCGACGACACTGCGATGCGAGCTAAGTTACGAGAAGAAGGGGTAGGTTACTTTGTAGCTAAGAAGACACTCATGAAGCGAGCGTTTGACGGAGCTTACGAAGGTGAAATGCCTGTCCTAGAAGGAGAAATAGCTTTAGCATACAGTGCTGATGCAATTGCTCCCGCACAACAAATTAAAGAATTTGTTGGGCAATACAAAGAGAACATCGCTATCGCCGGAGGAGTTTTCCAAGGTGTCTACAAAGATGCGGCAGAAATGACTGAGATTGCATCAATCCCAGCTCTACCAGTATTGCGAGGCATGTTCTTGAATGTTATTAACTCACCAATCCAGGGTCTAGTTCTAGGACTAAACGCTATCGCAGAAAAGAAAGCGTAATTTCATCTTATCTACTTTGTTGCCTAGGGAAATTTTACTCAACGTATGTAGAATACGTCTCATAAAATTTCCCCCAAGCGCCTCGTATATAAAATAAAATTTCCTTTTCTTGTGCGCGCACTCGGATTTAA
>JAJOLC010000048.1 GCA_021129655.1 Minisyncoccota bacterium | reverse complement strand
GGTATGAATTACTAATAGACGGTGGTTCATCCGCCGCTGTTCTTAGAGAACTGTCAGACGGAAGAAACTTCTTTGATAAAAAGATTGATGTGGTCGTGGCGACTCATCCGGACGCTGACCATGTAGGCGGCTTGGTAGATGTGTTGGAAAGGTACGAAGTTGGCCTGATTATAGAATCAGCAGTGGTTCATGAAACAACAGTTTCTGATGCCTTTGATGACGCTGCTAACAATGAAGGTCTTGATATTGTGATTGCTCAAGCCGGGCAGATTATAAAATTGGGCGCCTCAACAACAGTTAGGATTCTGTCTCCCTATGGAGACTCTGCAAACTGGAACAGCAATTCTGCTTCAGTCATAGTTCAGATTGTATACGGAGACATAGAGTTTATGTTAACTGGTGACGCCCCGAAAGGGATAGAAGAATATCTGGTGGGCGAGTTTGGCGAGCTGCTGGAAAGTGAAGTTATGAAGCTAGGGCACCATGGCTCAAAAACATCCTCAGCTGAAACGTTCCTTGACGCTGTGAGTCCAGAGTTTGCTGTAGTGTCAGCTGCTTTGGATAATCGGTATGGCCACCCTCACCCCGAGGTTATAGAAAGGGTGGAGGAAAGAGAGATAGAGATAGTCAGTACAGCCGTTGAGGGGACTATTGCTTTTGAGTCCGACGGCAGAGAAGTCTGGTTGGTAGAATAGGGTAAACAAAAAGGCCGGAAGCGAAGCTTCCGGCCTTTTTGTTTCAGTAGCGAACTTATATAAGTCCTGCCTTCTTCAGAGTTGCATATGCTCCGTTCTTTGCGATGGTTCGTAGAGCGGCTGCAGAAACTTTGATTTTGATTGACTTTCCTAGTTCAGGAACGAAAATACTCTTTTTGTGTAAGTTGGGTTGTCGCCGAGTTTTTCCACACGGATTAAACTGTGTAGCTCGAGTACGGTTACTGTACTTGCCCCCGATTTGGGTTTTTTTGCCTGTGATTTCGCATTGCTTTGCCATAAAAGATGTTGTTTTGTTGCGCCATACTACCATATGCTCCCTAATGCGCAACCTTATAGAGGTCCTAAAACACCGTTTGTAACTAACTTTTACTAATGTATATATATGAGTTACTATTACGTCACTATGGAACCAATACAAATCGCCATGATTTTCATACTGATTATGTCAGTTGTGATTCATGAGATGGCTCACGGCTACGCCGCTAACTGGTTGGGAGACCCGACCGCACGCTTGGCTGGGCGCCTGACAGCTAACCCGATTCCTCATCTTGATCCAATGATGTCAGTAATTTTACCGGGGATACTATTGGTGACAGGTTCACCGATATTGTTTGGCGCAGCTAAGCCTGTACCCTACAACCCCTATAACTTCACTAACCAAAAGTGGGGTGAGGCAATGGTCGCGGCAGCCGGACCAGCCGCCAACATAGCAATTGCTCTTGTTTTTGCCGGATTAATCCGTAGTGCTGAAGTTCTTAATTTATCTGCTTCATTTGTTGAACTAGCTATTATGGTCATTGTTCTAAATATATTTTTGGCCTTCTTCAACTTGGTGCCCATTCCACCACTTGATGGCTCAAAGATACTGCCTAAATTGTTGCCACGAGAACTGGCTTACAAATACGAAGGTTTGAGTCGTACTTTAGAGCAAAACATTGGTGTGGCATTTATGCTGGTAATACTTTTGTTTGTATTTGTTTTAGCACAACCTCTCTACAATTTAACTCTTTGGCTCACTTTTAACTTGATTGGCTTTTAAATGTCTGATAGTTTAAATATAGATACATGAATCGTTCTTGAGAAGGTTGTGTTTTTGTGTGCGGAGTGTTCTTCTCAAGAGCATGCTGCTTCCCACTCCGCACACACCCTTCTCGTACACTGCTTCGGCGGTGTTTTTTGTTATCTGACTGTAGCGAGCGACATGGTATGTTTTGCTTGCAAATTTACCTACATATAGTATTGTGACCCCGCTACATTATGGCAACAATTCAACAATTAACCCGTAAGAAGCGAGTCGACAAACCGCGAAAAAGTAAGCGAGCGGCACTTGAGTCTGGATTTAACAAAATCAAGAATCAGCCTAACGTATACTTCTCGCCTTTCAAGCGTGGTGTATGTACCCGTGTAACTACTAAGACTCCCCGTAAGCCGAACTCAGCGATTCGAAAGATTGCTCGTGTACGACTTTCAAATGGTCAAGAAATTACCGCTTACATCCCAGGTATGAAGCACACTCTTCAAGAGCACTCAGTGGTTCTGGTACGAGGAGGACGTGTGAAAGATATTGGTGTCAACTACACAATCGTTCGTGGTAAATACGACGCGACTGGAGTAGAAGAACGCCGAAAAGGTCGGTCTCGATACGGAGCAAAAAAGCCTAAAGGTGAATAGCGCATCGCGCACATCCCTTTAGCGGAACACAGAGGTAGCGACCTCTGAATTACAAATAGTTTATATTCGCTACAGATTATAGTACGCGATTCAAACTCTCACGAGTTCCGGAATCAAATTATGCGAAGAATGAAAAAAATGACTTGTCATATTTCTCATTCGCATCTTAATTAAAAAATTACAATGCGACGACCAATCAAAAAACGACCTATAGTGTCTCCGGACATTATGTACGGTTCTGTTGATGTCGAACGTCTAATCAACTACATCATGCTCAACGGTCAGAAGGAGACCGCACGCAAGATTGTATATAGCGCGTTTGAAACCATCAAAAATGATAAAGAAGACGGCGGTGAACCTTTAGAGGTTTACGCAACTGCATTGCGAAATGCTGGTCCTCTAATGGAAGTGCGTTCACGACGAGTTGGTGGTGCAAACTACCAGGTTCCTCGAGAAGTACGACCGGAACGACGAACAGCACTAGCGCTACGGTCACTGACAGCAGTTTCTCGTAAGCAGAAAGGAACTCCAATGCATAAGTCACTAGCTAAAGAGCTGATGCTTGCAGCAAAGGAAGAAGGAGACGCAGTGAAAAAGAAGGAGGATACGCACAAGATGGCTGAGGCCAACCGAGCGTTTGCCCACTTTGCTTGGTAAGAAAGTTTTACCTCGCTACCCATTAAGAAAAAGAAAAACACCCATACTCATTTATGAGATGGGTGTTTTTGAAATCAGCTAAATATTTTTCTGTATATTTACCAGCTTTCTGTTGTAATAACGAGGGTCATCGGTAACTTCTTTTCCTATCCACCCAGGTAATTCTATCTCCTCATGCTGATGCTTCAAGATGATGGTAATTACAAAAAGTTTTTCTAATTTACCTAGGAATTCATCAACCTCGATTTCTAATTGATTGTTTAATATGTGGTGACGCTTAATCTCAAGAGTCTTTGTGGGACAGAGATTAAATAGCTTATTTCCTTGATCTTTTTCTAGCGCCTGAATCTCATACTCAATTCTTCCAAAGTCAGAATCGTTACCTTCAATATAAAGACAGGTTTGCACATCGCCCTCTAATTCATTCGAGTATACATAAACAGAGTTGCCATTTTCTTGTGATATGTAACCTTGTTTTATGTGTTCAGTATGGCCGATTAGTATTTGCCATGAATAATCTTTAGGAATAAACTTTCTTTCAAATTCAACTATCATAGAACTATCCTCCTTTTAATCTGATTTCACTATGTATCAAACTGACAGAAAAAGCAATAATTCTAGTTTATCTCATTACGTATTTTCTAGGATGAAAATAATATTTTCATCCTAGAAATGTAAGACATAAAAACGCCCGCACATGTGCGGGCGTTGTGAATGTAGAGCTACCTCAGCGGCTCACCATTTTTAGCGAGGCCAAAGTTGGAATATAAATTATTTCCAGTTATTTCTTCACCCAGCCACTCTGGTGGAATAAAAGCAAGACCTTGTTTCTCTGAAGCAAATTCAACCTCAGAAATAATCATCGTGCTTCTCTCATTTCTGATATGAGTAAATTCATCAACGAAGGCTATCAAATTACTACCTAAAGGTATCAGCCATCTCCATTTGCGTACACACTGTATTAAGCATTTCGAGAATAATACTTCAGCATTTGCTTTAGAAATAAGCCACTCCTTTTCTGGGGTACAAATACCAACAGTTGTGCCTTTTTCACACTGTTCATAAATCGTGTTGCCCATACCGTCAGTATGGCGGACTCTAACAACTTTTCCACTATCTTGTAGATTCTCTGGATAAGCCTGAGCAATAAATAGTTTAGCCTGTTCATTACGCATTTTTTTCCAGTCACTACTTCTGGTAAGGAAACGCCGTTCAATTGCTGGTTTTGTTTCTACTTCTTCATTTGTCATTAGAACTCTCCTCTGTTTGTCCATAGCCACTCTCTCATATATGAGTAGTAAAGACAATAGTTTTCTGCGTGATATAATGAGAATTATTTACTAAGTATTTTTCTATGGAGGGAGCACCAAAATCTGAACCAGACAATATAGAAAGTGTTGAAAATCAGGCTGACTGGAGAGAGCTTAAGAAGCAGGCGATTGTTCACGCTCAGGAAATGATTGATGCAATTAAAGATTTTTCATCCCTTGATGATGAACAACAAGCTCTCTCTCTAGAAAGCATTTTGTCCGAGCTGGCAGACGATAATAAAAACCGTTTTACAGCAGAAGTAATTGCTTTACAGCTTTCTATAACTAAGGAGAATGCTCGACATTCGGAACAAATGGAAAAGCTTGAGGCCGCAGCGTAGTTTATTACTAGTTCTTTCGTTCTTTATGACCTTTGATTTTGATGCAGAAATTAAACAACACCTAGATGTTGTGCGTACTCTGGAAAGACAGCCAGGTGTTTTTACAGCCTCTCTAGACGATACTTTTTATAATAAAGCCTGGCTTCGTGATATTTATTTCATCACCTTAGGTTTTTTTGAGACCGGAGATATAGAAACAACGAAGAATGCAGCTAAAGCCTTGCTGACTGTTTTTGTTAAGCATAAAGATAAAATTAATTGGGCAATTGAAAATAAGCCGCATGAAGCTTGGCAATACATCCACGCTCGCTTCCATCCAGAAACCTTCGAAGAATACTGGGAAGAGTGGGGCAATAGTCAAAACGATGCAGTCGGTGAAGTTTTGAATCTAATTGTTACCTTAGAGTTAATGGACGCCAGTGTGGTTGAGACAAAAAATGAGCGAGATATGGTGCAAAAAATAATCGACTATCTGATATCAATTGAATACTGGGATGATGATGATAATGGTATTTGGGAAGAAAATTTGGAAGTTCACGCTTCTTCAATTGGTTCTTGTGTGGCAGCCCTGAGGAAGGCTCGTAAAGTTGATTGGTTAGAAGTCCCGGAGGTTGCTGTCGAAAGAGGCGAGCACGCTTTACGCGCTTTGCTGCCTCGAGAGTCCATAACCAAGTTTTCTGACCTAGCTCTACTTACTCTTATATACCCATTTGCGGTTACCACTGAGGAGGAAACTTCAGAAATCCTAAAGAACGTTGAATATCATTTGGTTAAGGAGAAGGGTGTGATTAGATACAAGCTAGATAAGTACTACAACAACAATATCGACGGCTTTAGTGAAGAGGCGGAGTGGTGCTTCGGACTAGCCTGGTTGGCAATTATTTATGCTGAACGTGGTGACAAAGAACGCGCGTACTATTATCTACGACGGACAAAGGCAGCTGTAACAGCAGAAGGAAAGATGCCGGAGCTGTATTATTCTCACACTGATACTCCAAACGAGAATACCCCGCTTGGTTGGGCAGAGAGTATGTATGTTGTAGCTTTGCAGAAGGTGAAGGAGATGGGGTAAGGTGAATAAAAGTATCTTAAAAGCCCGAGACTTCGTCTCGGGCTTTTAAGATAGGTAACAACACATCAAAATAGCTTGGTCTAGAGGCCGAGCTAGTGTATGGTGTACGCCTATGTCACGGAATGATGGACTGATTGTATTTAAGAATGTGTCGTTTGAACACGATGCTACTAAGCCTATTCTTAAAGAGGCTAGTTTTGTGGTGCGACGTGGCGCCAAGCTTACCCTGATGGGTCAGAACGGCGCAGGGAAATCAACTTTGTTCTCAATGATTACCGGCGAGTTGCGACCTGAGGAAGGTGACATCAATCTTCAGCCTAGAACCTCAATCGCTGTCTCACGACAAATTATTCCCCGCGACGAACTGACTTTAACTGTACGAGAATTTTTTGAACAAGTGTTTGATGAAAAAGTTTATGATATTGAGCCAAGAATTAACACTATTCTTGAAGTAGTAAATTTAGTACCTTCAGAAAAGATAAAAGACACTTTTCAAGATCGAGTGATTGGTAGTTTTTCTGGCGGACAACAAGCGAGACTTCTACTAGCTTCAGCTTTGATTCAAAATCCAGATGTTTTGTTACTCGATGAGCCAACTAACAATCTAGATGTGGCGGGAATTGAGCACCTGACGGACTTTCTTAAAGAATACAAAAAAACCGTAATTGTTATTTCCCACGATGCTGACTTCCTTAACTCTTTTACGCACGGAGTTTTGTATTTGAATACTCAAAATCGGCAGGTTGAACAATACAATGGTAATTACCACACAGTATTGAGAGAGATATCGGCTCGAGTTGAAAAGGAAAAAAGACAAAATGCAAAAATTGCCAAAGAGACTCAGGCTAACAAAGATAAAATTAACTACTTTGCTGCAAAGGGTGGAAAGATGCGTTTGATTGCCAAGAAAATGAGAGCCGAAATCGCTGAAGGAGAAGAAAATAAAATTGATGTACGAAGAGAGGATAAAACTATTCGCTCTTTCACCATTAGTCCACACAAGGATATTCCTTTGGAAGTTGTGAAGCTTACTTCGTATCAAGTAATCAAGAATCATGAGCCAAAAGAAGTTGCTTGTGACATTGTTTTGAAGCGTGGACAACACCTGCAGATAATCGGACCTAACGGAATTGGTAAAACCACCTTGCTAGAAAGTCTGGCAGGAGGCCATGCTAAAGGTGAAGAGGTGACAGAAGGAATTAAGATTGGCTACTATCGACAAGATTTTTCTAACCTAGATTTTGACAAGTCTGTCTCTGAAACATTGATGGACTCTATGAAGAAAAAGCTGGAAGAAGAGATGCGCTCCATCGCTGCTGGCTTTCTGTTGTTTGGGGATGTGATGAAAACCAAAGTTGGCGATTTGTCTGAAGGACAGAAGGGGTTAGTAGCTTTTGCGAAGCTGAAGATGGAAGAGCCTGGACTGCTGATTCTCGATGAGCCAACTAACCATATTAACTTCCGACATATTCCAGTTATTGCTGAGGCATTAAATGAGTATAAAGGGGCTATGATTCTCGTTTCCCACGTTCCTGACTTTGTAGAGAAGATTAGAATCGACGATGTTTTGGATTTGAATAAGAATAGGAAAAAGTAGTGAAAGCAAAAGGGCGGAACTCAGGTTCCGCCCCCTTTCTTTTCTGGTGTGTCGTAGTTTAGAAAGTGTGTTCATTTACCCTTTACACCTTTAAAATATGGGTACATACTAAATTCAATGAATCTTTTAAGAGAATGTGTTGATTATCTTAAAGATAATCCAGAGGGGTATTGGTTTAAGCGTAAGATGTACGGTATTGGCTGGATTCCTGCCACGAAAAAAGGTTGGCTGGTGCTGGTTGTTTACATAGCGTTTGTGTTTGGAGTAATATTTTTTGGGCCAGTATCAGAAACCGGCATGCCGATAATGATTGCTGGGCCGCTTGCGGGTGCAACTATTTTATTCTTGATAGTTGTTTGGCGAACAGGGGAGTCGCTTAAGTGGCAGTGGGGAGGGAAAAACACTCTCGAAGATTAATTGAGCATGGCACACTACGTTTATGTGGCAAAATGTTCAGATGATAGTTTATATACCGGTTACACAACTGACCTTGAAAAAAGACTTGCAGAGCATAACGGAGACGGAAGTACAGCTAGTGCCCGTTCCTCTGGGGCTAAATATACTAGGGGCCGTAGACCGGTCAAGATTATTTATAGCGAGAAGTATGATACTCGTAGTAAAGCGACTCAAAGAGAATATGCGATTAAACAATTGAGAAGAGAAAAGAAATTTGCCTTAGTAAATGATAAGAGTCAGTAACTCACCTGTTAATTATTGGATAATAGATTTATACTGTAGACATAATCAAAATATTTTATGGCAAAAGGACAAGACAGAAAAAAAGAGGTGAAGAAACCAAAGAAAGACAAGATTAAGAAGTAGAAATAAAGCCGGCGCGAAGCGCCGGCTTTTGTTTATTTATTGCTAAACTGTATAAAAGTTAAATTAAATTTTATGAATCCTAAAGTACAAGAACAGCTCGATGAACAAGAGATTAAAATTAGCGATATTTTACAATCAGTACGAAAAACTGAGAAGTATATGAAGTGGACATTCTGGACTACGATAGTTGTCATTATTTTGCCAGCCTTACTTTTAGTATTTGCTTTGCCTTCACTGATTAGTTCATACACTTCAGCACTCGAAGGTTTGATTTAGGGAGGTATGCTTGGTGTACATCGGACTTGCTTAGCTGACCCGAAAAGGGCATCATTATACATATGGAAAAGACACCAGAGATTATTTTTGGGTTTGCAGTTTTGTTTTTGATGGGATTAGTTTTTTGGCATATGACTACTGTTGTTAATCAAGAACTCCAGTCTCCTGTAGTGATTGTTCTGCCACCAGAAAACGTTACTATTGATGTGACAGAGTTTAGATTTGAGATTGAAAATAAAGTTAGGACTGAGCTTGGGCAGCCAATTGAAGGGTTTGAACCGTTCATGTTCATGCAGGTATTTCCAAGTCTTCTCCCTCAAGACTTTGATGGTGTAGAAGCGACGATTGGTCACTATGAATATAGAAACAGTGAACTAGTTCACGAGCTAGGTAAGGTTGAAATAATACACAGTGCAGCACAATCTGTGACTGAGGAGGGTATAGAAACATTGCTGGTCAACGTCACTAGCCGCTTGCAGGTGGGTCTAAATAATTCGTCAATAGGATATGTTATTGAATCCTTAAGTCTGGTAGAGGGAAACTCTAAACCATCAGAAGATGCCGCACCTATTACAGTGCCACCAATTCGTGATTATTCAGTGGCTTGCACTATGGACGCCAGGATTTGCCCCGACGGTTCTGCTGTAGGAAGACTTGGTCCTGATTGTGAGTTTGCGGCTTGCTCGAGTTCTCCATCAGAACCAGGTCTACCGATTGAATGTTCTCCAGAATCGAAAAAGGCTGAAGCGTGTAATCAAATGTACGCACCAGTTTGTGGTGAAGTTGCAGTGCAATGTATTACAGCCCCTTGTTATCCAGTCCAACAAACATTCAGTAATAGCTGCTCTGCTTGTGCTCAAGGGAATGTAAATTCGTATACTAAGGGGGAGTGTTTAATTTCTAATTAACATGCCAAAAAAGAAAGGTTTCTACTCAATGACAGAAACTATGTTTATCTACCCAAGTGAAAATGCTAATTGGCACTTTTTACCGATTACAAAAAAATACGGGCAGGAAATTAAAAAAGTGTATGGAAAAAATAGTCGAGGGTTTGGTTCACTACCAGTAGAAGTTAAGATCGGTGAAACTGTTTGGAAGACTTCAATTTTTCCTAGTAAATCATCTGGTTCATACCTGCTCCCGATTAAGGTTAAGGTGCGTAGAGCGGAAGACGTTGAGGTTGGGGAGAAGGTATAGTTTTCTATACAGTTGGGAGTATAAACAAAAGTGGCGCGAACCGAAGGTTCGCGCCACTTTTGTTTTACAAGGAAACTATTCTCCGAAAATCACTCTAGCTATTGGACAGTGAGGAATCCAAAGCGCTAGGCCAGTAAATAGGAATCCTAATCCACTAACTGCCGGCGGGGTTGGCCAAGCGAAATTCCACATCATGTAAACTCCGACTGCTATTACACCGATAGCTAATAATCCTTGAACTACTTTCTTGGGTTTGCAAGACATAAATAAGTTTATTTATAAGTTAAGTAATGAGTACATTGTAACCTTTTGCTAGGGATTAGGTTTCGATTACGATGGCCTTGTCGCCATGTTGTACAGCAAAGCTGAACCACATTTCAAAGTAGAAAGGATAACTGTTTCCGTCTGAATCAGAAATAACCATTTCTCCGTTGTTGGAAACGACTAGTGAGTAAGTCATGCCATCAATGGTGGTGCTGGTCATGCCTGCTTCTCGTAACGCTAACCACGGTACAGTAACAGGTGTTTCATTAACGGTTCGAAATACAGCCATTATGGTTTTTGGTGGAAAGGTTGCGTCTATAGCGCTCGGCTCGAAAACAAATTGGTTGTTGGTTTCGTATCCAGAGTACGGATTGCGGTCGTAGTTACGACCATGTCCAGTATCTTTACTAAGAACGACAGCTGCTGGATAACTCTCTTGGGCTTCTCCAATAGTCATTAGCTGAAAAGGTACGAGCTTAAGCTGGGCAGGGAAGTGTGAACCGGCTAACACCTTTCCGGTGCTTTGTTGCCACAGGTTTTCAGTTGCTCGGTCATACATAATCATATTACTTTCGAGCAGCGAACCACTAACTCCAAAAGTAGAAACTTCCTCAGTAGGGAGAGTTCGATTGTAGACAATAGCGCTGCCACACAGTGGACAGAAGGTTATTGCGACGGGAGTATCGTCGACGGTATCATTAACTATTTCGTGCCAAGTCATTATTCCGTAAGGATATACTTTAGTCTCACTAGTTCCTTTGATAACAATCGCTTGCATATCGCCAGTGTAATCAGACTCACTAAGAGAAATAAATTTTGGATTATCTAGCGCTGGAATACCGTCCTTGGTTGGTCCACCAGACAACGCATCTTTTAAGTCAGGGTTAGACTTACTCCAGTCAGTATCTGAAAATAATCCTTGTAGATAAATAGGAATATTAGACACAGTATTTGTCTTATCAGAGTTGGTTAAAGCATTGTCTTCAGAAGGTCTGTCTAGCAAGGTAAAATAGGCTAACGATAGAATAACAGCGAGTATAAAGACACCGACTAAGATATTTTTGTGAGTATTATTTTTCATATTATTGAGGCCAATATTAATAATCGTATCCTACCGAGAAAAACCAACTTCCGTCAACTTAACTTTACATACGAACAGGAGTATTTTTTCTTTCAAATAACCCTAAATTAGGATTTTGACGGTTGAAATTTTATCTTGGATGACGTATAGTTGCGCCATCTTGCCTTCGGGCAGTTTTCTATTACGCATATCTAAAATTAGGTTGTATTAGGAAGGTAATTAATAGGTGTAAACAAAGAGCGTCAGCGACTATGTTTCATTTATGTTATGTCGGACAGGAGCGCTAGTTGTATTGCTTCGATCGACAGATTTATTAAAAGTATAAATACACATTATTTATGGCACGAGCATTTCCCTTAGAGAAGCTGCGAAACTTTGGTATCGTTGCGCACGTAGATGCAGGTAAAACAACAACCTCAGAACGTATTCTTTTTTATACAGGAATGAGTCACAAGATTGGTGAAGTTCACGATGGTGAAACTGTTACCGACTGGATGGATCAGGAACGAGAGCGAGGTATTACTATTACTGCAGCGGCTATTTCATGTAACTGGTCAAAAACTCTAGAAACAGACCGAGATAATAAAGACAAGCAGTTCACTTTTAACATTATTGACACACCAGGTCACATTGATTTTACTGCTGAAGTAAAGCGGTCTATGCGTGTACTCGACGGAGCCGTGGTTGTATTTGATGGTGCGGCCGGAGTAGAGCCACAAACTGAAACTAACTGGGGTTATGCTGATGAGGCAAATGTTCCTAGAATTTGTTTTGTAAACAAGATGGACAAGTTGGGGGCTGATTATGATGCAGCAGTTAAATCTATTGAAGAACGTCTTTCCAAAAAAGCTTGTCGAATCCAAATCCCGATGGGGGCTGAAGACAACATGAGCGGAGTGGTTGATTTGATTACCATGAAGGCATACACTTTTGCTGGAGAAATGGGCATGGATGTGACTGAAGGTGATGTCCCTGAAGAATTCAAAGCTGAGGCTGAAGCTCGACGAGCAGAACTTATCGAACGAGTAGTTGAGCATGATGACGAATTGATGGAGGCTTTTCTAGAAGGTAACGAACCTTCAAATGAAGATCTTAAGAAGACTCTCCGAAAGGCTGTATTGGCTAACGAAATCTTCCCAGTGATGGCTGGAACAGCACTTCAAAACATCGGTGTACAACTTGTGCTAGATGCAGTGGTAGATTACCTTCCTTCACCACTTGATCTAGAAGACGTACAAGGAACCGACCCTAAGGATGAAGAAGTTGTCGTAACACGAAAGCCTTCTGACGAAGAACCTTTCAGTGCTCTAGTGTTTAAGCTACAAGACGACAAATTTGTAGGACAGTTAGCTTTCTTTAGAGTTTATTCTGGAGTAGTTAAGTCAGGTACGTACATCGTGAATTCTTCAACTGGAAATAAAGAAAGAGTCGGTCGTATCGTACGATTAATGGCTGATAAGCGAGAAGAAGTAGAGGAAGTGTACGCGGGAGAGATTGCTGCAGCAGTAGGAATTAAGGAGGTGAAAACATCACACACTCTTTGTGACTTGGATAACCAAATTCTACTTGAAACTATCACTTTCCCAGAACCAGTGGTGGCAGTACGAGTAGAGCCAAAAACTAAGAATGATCAGGAAAAAATGGGTGTTGCTCTAAAGCGGCTATCTGATGAAGACCCAACCTTCAAAGTTTCTACTGATGAAGAGACGTTAGAAACTATTATTGCAGGAATGGGTGAACTCCATCTAGACATTTTAGTTGACCGAATGAAGCGAGAGTTTGGCGTAGAGGCAAATATCGGAAAGCCGCAGGTGGCATACCGAGAAACAATTCAACGAGAGGCTGAGGCAGAACATAAGTACGTTAAGCAGTCTGGTGGACGAGGTCAGTACGGTCATGTGAAAATTAGAATCAAACCTCTAGAAGCACTTGAACTAGATGCCGACGGAGAGCCAAAGAAGCTGCCAAAGAATGTAACTAGAGAAGACCACTTTGAATTCATTAACAGTATTAAGGGAGGTGTTATTCCACAAGAGTATATTCCAGCTGTAATGAAGGGGTGTAAAGAAGCTATGAGCCGAGGTATGGTGGCCGGATACAAAATGGAAGATGTTTCAGTTGAGCTTTACGATGGTTCATTCCACGACGTCGACTCAAGTGAGATTGCTTTCAAGCTAGCTGGTATTCAAGCGTTCAAGGAGGGTGCAAAGAGAGCTAATGCAGTTATCTTAGAGCCAATCATGAAGGTTGAGGTGCGAACTCCAGAGGAATACCTGGGAGATGTTAATGGAAACATTTCTTCAAAACGCGGACAGGTGGAAGGGTCTGAAGAGTTGGGAGGTAAGACAATTGTTAATGCAAAGGTTCCTCTTTCAGAAATGTTTGGCTACACAAATACTCTACGTTCAATGACTCAAGGACGAGCGTCAATGACAATGGAGTTTGACCACTACGAAGTAGTACCACCAAATGTTGCTGCTGAAATCAAAAAAGCGCGAGGAGTTAGTGACGAAGACTAGATTGTAGAAATTAAAATAATAATAAAAGTTCGGTATTCTACGCCGAACTTTTATTTTTTTTGTTTACAAAAAGTTTGTATATGGTTATATAGACATTGGATAGTTTTTGTAATAAATAAAATAATGAGAAGAACGTGGCAGATATTGAATCACCATTAACGCTAGAACAGGCTAGGAATTTGGTTGCTAATCATCCGCTTTCGAGCTTTGTGATTTCAGATCATTCGATAGAATTTCATCATCCAGAAAAAGAAACGAATGTTAAGCATATTTTTCAATTCTATAATGCAGACATGAAAAACGGTCGGGTAAATAGAGTCATTCGTATCAACAGGGAACATAAAATTGGCAATATTGCGGCTATAGTGGTTGTGTATGAAAATTTTGAACAAAAGCTGATTGACTATAAAACCAATGAAGAGATTTGGAGTTTTCTATACCATGCAGTGAAAGCCGCTGATGTATTGCACCAATTATATGCCGACAAAAACATGCTTGTGCAAATTACCCCAGAGTCTTATGGGATATTATATTCTCATCCTGAATGGTCTGATTATTGTGGCTTAAGAAAGTCTGAAGGCTTTGATTTGAAAGTGATTAAGCGCTCTGATTATTATGAAGTATTTTTCTCGAGGATAATAAGTGATTAATTGTTGAGATAATTCTTGATTATTACAGTAGATTCTTTGTGGCTAAATTGTATTGATGTGTTTACGAAAATGATTCATCTTATTAAACCCTCAGTCATAAGACTGAGGGTTTATTTTGTAAAAACCCGAGACATTAGGCTTGCAAAACAAGGCGGTTCTGATAGTATAGCTCCACTGCACACAGGTACTCTGTGGGTGGAGCGAAAATATACTGCTCTTTCACACGCTAGGTTTACAACCGAAGCGCGGCGTTCTCGCGCCGTTTCGATTGTACGCTTAGACCAAAGCTTTTTCTAAAGCAAGCTGTGTGCGGTAATTATTATTTATACTAATTTAAGTATTATTATGGCTGAAGCATATGACCGAACAAAGCCGCACATCAATGTAGGAACCATTGGTCACGTTGACCACGGTAAGACTACTTTGACTGCAGCTATTCTTACTACTCTTAAAGCTAAAGGGGAAGGATACACAGCAAACGTAAAAGACGTAGGAGAAATTGATAAGGCTCCTGAAGAAAAAGCTCGTGGAATTACTATTTCGCTTTCGCACTCTGAGTACGAAACTCCAACTCGACACTACGCACACATCGATGCGCCAGGTCACGCCGACTACATCAAGAACATGATTACAGGTGCCGCTCAAATGGACGGTGCTGTTCTAGTTGTTGCTGCAACAGACGGAGCTATGCCACAAACGCGTGAGCACATTCTTCTTGCCAAGCAAGTTGGTGTACCGCAAATGCTTGTTTTCCTAAACAAGTGTGACATGGTTGACGATGCAGAAATGATTGAACTAGTAGAAGAAGAACTTCGAGAAATGCTAACAGCAGCCGGGTATGATGGTGAAAACGCACCAATCATCAAGGGTTCTGCTCTTAAGGCGCTTGAGGGAGATGCTGACTACCAGGCGAAGATTATTGAGCTTGCTGATGCGATGGATGCATACTTCCCAACACCAGAACGAGACCTAGACAAGCCATTCCTAATGCCTATTGAGGACATTTTCTCAATTGAAGGGCGAGGAACAGTAGTGACTGGTCGAGTGGAACGAGGAATCGTAAAAGTAGGTGAAGAAGTTGAAATTGTTGGTATCTCTGATACAACACTAACAACAGTTACTGGAGTAGAAATGTTCAACAAGCAATTGGATCAGGCTCAGGCTGGAGACAATGCTGGTATTCTTCTGCGAGGTACAAAGAAAGAAGACGTACACCGAGGTCAAGTACTTGCTGCGAAGGGTTCTGTAACTCCACACACTGAGTTCGAAGCTGAGGTTTACGTACTATCAAAGGATGAAGGGGGACGACATACTCCATTCTTCTCAGGTTACAAGCCTCAGTTCTACGTACGAACTACTGACGTAACAGGAGACGTAACTCTAGCTGATGGAACTGAAATGGTTATGCCAGGAGATACTGCAACTTTCAAAGTGAAGTTGGTAGCTCCAGTGGCTATGGAAGAGCAAACAAACTTCGCTATTCGTGAAGGAGGAAAGACTGTAGGAGCTGGTGTTGTAACAAAGATTGTTGCGTAAGCAATGTCTAACTAAGACATCTAATTATGGCCACAGAAACTACATCAACTAAAGACAAAGCAGGAGCAATCAACAAGCTCCGTATCCGAGTTCGTGCCTACGAGCACAAAATTCTTGATGCATCTGTGAAGCAGATTATCGATACCGCTATGCGTTTCGACGCAGAAGTAGTTGGACCGATTCCTCTTCCAACAGAAATTAAGAAGTACACGGTTAACCGGTCAACATTCGTGCACAAGGACGCGCGAGAACAGTTTGAAATGCGTACTCACAAACGAGTAATCGACATTCTCAATCCGAGTCCAAAAGTGGTAGAGGCTCTAACGAACCTCTCACTCCCATCTGGAGTGAACATCGATGTGAAGATGATGTAAGCCAAGCTGAAGCTTGTCTTTCTACCAGCGCTCACTCGGAAATAAAAAGGACTAACGCCACTTTTATTTCTCTCGTATTGCTCAGTAGTAGCGCTGAGCTAGCGGAGCTCAGTATCATTCTTTACAGAGTGTTGTCGCGCTCCGTACAGCTGGCAATCTGATGCTAAAACAAAAAACACCCACCGGGTGTTTTTTGTTATCTGTAGTTATCCACATTACAGTGTTGCGGTATTCCCGCTAGAATATACTATATAAGAACAACAGGAGGCGAGCCCGCATAGGGCTCGCCTTTCTCTGTTGTAAGACGCCAAGCTTTGAAGAGAAGTAAAGTGTCACTAAGTAGACTTTAGTAGTAATCTGAAGAGATCAGAAGAGAAGCCTAGAAATTGTTCTTTAAAAATTGTTCTTTAATATAAAGTTTTATGGAAAACTTAGAACCAAATAATATAACGTTTCAAACAGAGAATAGCTGGATGGTTCAGTGTCTCAGTTTGGCCACAATTGGCGTATTAGCTTACATGCAAATTGCACCCGCAATCGTAGGGTAAGAGATACAAAATAGTATTAAAATAAGGACCCAGTTTAAATAAACAGGGTCTTTTTTGTTTGAATAAAGCTCCACTCAGGAGCTATTGCGAAAATATGCAGACACTTAAGATATTTCGACCCCTCCCTAGGGGAGAAATAGCTTGCAGTGGGCTGCAAATTTTACTTAATGTCCGCGTGAGACATTTTGTCTTCTTAAATGAACTTTCCTTAATGTGTGCCGCTGATTAGCTTCATATGTTCTAATCTGCATCCTTTGATTAGTTTTTGACTTCTCTTCTTCGCCTCTCCAATTTTTGATTATTCTTTCAATATCCATATTCAAATCAGTAATCACGATGTTCAGAGGTAATGAAGGTATCCTTTTCGATGGCATCTCCATAAGTGCAATTACTACAGCTGTAAGTTTTCTCATACGATTCTCCTCATAAATTTCTTTTCTAATTACGACTATACTCAGTATTTATTTGATTGCAAGCAAAAAGATAAAAATAGACTTGTGTTTTATAGATAAATCCGTATACTAACCCCAGCTTTAAAGACCTATGTACGGAACTAGTTTCCGGACCAATGGGCACAAATCGCGCCGTTTATCGGCGAGCTTGTGCTCGCCAGTAAACGGCGCGATTTGTTGTATGGGTCTAGAGAAGTTATTTGAAAAAATTTGGATAGTCAGCACTCAAAATTTTTAATAAATTATTTTGTAGATTCTCTCTGTATAAGAATACAGTTTAAATCTACAAAATTATTTCTTGCTAGATTTTCAGCACTTTTGTATCTCAAATTTTTACAAACACCTTCTGACATTTTATGTTATTAAAGCGCTTTATTAATTAGGTTCATACAAGAATGAAATTTATTCTGGGAACAAAGACCGGTATGACACAAGTCTTCGACAATGAAGGGGTGTGTCGTGCAGCAACCGTCCTCAAAGTGGAGCCTGCGAAAATTTCGCAAGTGAAAACTTCTGAGACTGATGGTTACGTAGCGGTCCAGCTGGCATCAGGTGAACAAAAGGAGCACCGAGTTAGCAAGGCAGTAAAAGGACACTTTGGTTCTGCTGTAGCAAATGCACGAGAATTTCGTCCACGAGCTGGAGAAGAGTCAAGGATTGAAGGAGTAGAAAAAGGTTCTACCTTAGACGCTTCTGCCTTTGAAGCAGGTGATGACATCACAGTTTCGGCTATTTCAAAAGGTAAGGGGTTTCAGGGTGTGGTGAAGCGACACGGTTTCGCCGGAGGTCGTCGAAGTCACGGTCAGAAGCACTCTGAACGAGAACCAGGATCAATCGGTGCGACCGGTATCGGGCACGTTCTGAAAGGGACACGTATGGGTGGTCGTATGGGTAGCGACACGGTGACTGTGAAAGGTCTAAAGGTTCTACAAGTAAACACCGATGAAAATATCATCGTAGTATCAGGAGCAGTACCAGGTCGAAAGGGCACATTAGTAGAAGTGTATAGCACTAATTAATTTTCAATCATATGAATGCAAAAGTATATTCTCGTGAAGGAAAGGAGACTGGTGATGTAACACTTCCAGAAGCAGTATTTTCTGTTTCGTGGAATCCCGACCTGGTTCACGAGGTGGTAGTTGGAATGCAAGCGAATGCGCGAGCTGGTACAGCCCACACAAAAGACCGAAGTGAAGTTCGCGGAGGTGGACGAAAGCCTTGGAAGCAGAAGGGAACAGGTCGTGCGCGACACGGTTCTCGACGGTCTCCAATCTGGACTGGTGGAGGTGTAACTTTCGGACCACGTTCGGAAAAAGACTTCTCAGTAAAGATAAACAAGAAGGTTCGTGCTAAGGCACTTGCTAGCGTTCTTTCTAAGAAGCTAGTAGATAACGAAGTTTTGTTTGTTGACTCTCTAGCAATGGATGAGGCAAAGACAAAGACCGCCAAAGAAATTTTGACAGCCCTTGCAAAAGGTACTGGTCAAGAGTCTCTAGCAACAAAGCGAAAAAATGCAGCACTACTAGTGTTGTCAGAACGAAATCTGGCAGTGGAAAAGAGTTTCCGAAATTTCGGAAATATAGAAGTAGCGCAAGCTAAGGACATCAACCCTGTTGATCTTCTAACTTATAAGTACGTTGTAGTGGCAGATGCACCAGCTTCAGTTGAGGTTTTGGAGAAGCGGATCGTCCCTGCAACACCTAAGTCTAAATAATTATGGCTCTCTTTGGAAAAAAGAAAGAAACCAAAAAAGAGAGTGCTGTCGAAGCTCCAAAAGTAGATGTGTCGAAAGCCGCATCAACTGATTGGGACCTCTCGTCTGTAATCGTACGACCTCGAATCACTGAAAAGACAGTGGGCATGAGTGAGCAAAATGTATACACCTTCGTGGTGAAGCGGACTGCTAACAAATACGATGTGCGAGATGCTATCAAGGCGCTCTATAATGTGACGCCGGTGAAAATCAACATCGTCAACAAAAAACCAGCGAAGCGCTTGGTTGGTAGTCGGAACCGAATGAAGCAAGTTCCGGGTATGAAAAAAGCCTACGTGTATCTTAAAAAGGGTGACACCATTAACATTGTCTAGATATGAAAAAGTACAAACCAACATCTCCTGGACGACGTGATGGGTCAGTCATTGAATACAGGAAAAAACTAACCACTACTCAAAGTAATCCCCTAAAATCACTTACAAAGGGTAAGCGAAGTACTGGTGGACGAAACAGTGATGGACGAATCACTACTCACTATCGTGGTGGTGGAAATAAGCGAACATACCGACTGGTCGACTTCAAGTACGACAAGAAGGATGTGCCAGCTACAGTAGAAACTATCGAGTACGACCCGAACCGAACTGGTTTCGTAGCCCTCATCTGTTACGCAGATGGTGAGCGACGCTACATTATTGCTACAGAAGACATGAAGAAGGGTGACCAAATCATCGTTTCTGAAACAGCAAAAATTCAGTCTGGAAACAGACTACCATTAGCAGCAATTCCAGTCGGGACAACTGTCTACAATGTAGAAATAAATCCTGGAGCAGGTTCACGTATCGCACGTTCTGCCGGAAGCTCAGTTGAAGTTGTTGCGCAGGATGCAAAATACACTTCATTGAAAATGCCATCTTCGGAAATACGTAAGGTAATGAACACAGCTTGGGCTTCTATCGGTGTTGTATCAAACGATGAAAACCGTTTGGTAAGCATTGGAAAGGCGGGACGAGCACGACACATGGGACTTCGACCGAAGACTCGTGGTGCAGCAAAGAACGCAGTTGATCACCCACATGGAGGTGGTGAAGGTAAATCTCCACGGGGACACCGTCGCCAGCGAACCAAGCAGGGGCGACCAACCGGAAAGGGTCAGAAGACTCGTTCACCAAAGAAGTACTCAAATAAACTCATTATCTCTCGGCGAAAGCCAGGACGAATCATGGGCGGAAAACGGTAGATAAAAATAAAAGCCTCGGGCAATGCCCGAGGCTTTTATTTTTATCTCATACCTGAAAGACTTAAGCTGTGACCGATACTTAGTCATAAGAATATAACCACTGTTAAGTTGGTAAATAAGCATACTCTTATGTTTAAGCTAAAATGGTACAATAGTCACAACTATTCAGTAATTTACTTTTATTTATGAAAGCCTCAGTCTTTTCACGTTCGTCATTATTTATCGTTGCAGCTGCTATTCTGGCAATAGTTTTTGTTTTTCCTTCAGTATCACAAGCACAGTCTGCAAATGAGTGTTCTTTCTCTGGCACTCTAGAAATGGGGGTAATTAATGAGAACGTCCGCTGCCTGCAGAAGTATCTTAATGCTACTGGTTTTCAGTTAGCTACTGAGGGTCCTGGTTCACCTGGTAATGAAACAAATAAATTCGGCAGTTTGACTGAGGCCGGAGTAATTAAATGGCAAGAAGCAAAAGGCGTTTCTCCAACCAGTGGAATATTTGGTCCTAAATCACAAGCGGCATATCTGCTTGATTTGTTGGCTAGTTTAGAGGCCAAGAAAGCTGAACAAGTGGCTCAAGCACCAGTTGCAATACTCTCACCAGTTCCACAGCCGCAGGTGGCAGGAGCATCAATTGATGTAGATGCTGAGGACAGGGTAGATGCAGGTGATGCTATTGAAGATGCAATGCAAATGATTACCGGTGCTGAAGATCAGATAGATGATGCCCGTGAAGACGGTGATGATGAAGAAGATATTGATGAGATGGAAGATGATTTGCGCGGTATTGTCGAGGACTTGTTTGACGCTATGATGCTTTACTTCGACGGTGATTACGAAGAGGCAGAAAAATTGGCTGATGAGGTGCTTGATGAAGCAACCGATGTGCTAGAAGATGCTGGCGGAGAATCTGAAAAGAGTGAGGCTGAAGACTTGTTGGACGACGTCCAGGACTTGTTAGAAGATATTGATGATTTGATTGAAGAAGCAGAAGATAACGATATTGATGTTAATGATGCTCCGGGTCTACTAAAGAAGGCTGAGCGTTTAATGGAGGATGCAGAGGAGTCATTTGACGACGGCGTATATCGACAGGCCGTCAGCGATGCTCTTGATGCAGAAGAATCACTTGAAGACGCTCGTGATGAAATTGAGATTGTGACTGAACGAGATGCTAATGATGCGGTAGAAGACGCAAAGGATGCTTATGAAGAAGCAGAAGATGAAATTGACGAAGCAGATGAGGACGGAGAGGATGTGGATGATGCTGAAGATTTGCTTGACGATGCTGAGCGAAATATAAAACGAGCAGAATCAGCCCAAGATGATGAGGATTGGCAAGCTGCTTTGGATTTTGCAGAGAAGGCAGAAGATGAAATTGACGATGCGTTAGATTCAGTAGGTGGTTCAGATGAAGAAGATGATGCCGAAGAAATGATTGATGACCTGAAGGACGAGCTGGATGATGCTTGGGACGAGGTAGAAGAGGCTGAAGAGGACGGCGATAGCACCAGGGACGCCGAAGAGATTCTGGAAGAAGCAGAAGAGTTTTTAGAGAAAGCAGAAGATGCCTTCGATGATGAGGATTGGGATGATGTAGAAGAATACGTAGAGGATGCAGAAGATGCAATTGATGACGCGATGGACGAACTGTAGAAAGTATAAGAAAAGGCCGGAAAGCAAAGCTTTCCGGCCTTTTCTTATATCCCAGGCTTCCGCTCCCTCTCTTTAAAGGTGAATTCGCGTAAGGATTTAGCTTTTTTCAGAGCCGGTATAATATCTTTAGTATTAGACATATGCACAGCTACTTTTTGGGTGCTTTGGCCTGAAATTATCAGCTCACAACCGGCTCGAGTGTAGACCACGGTAACGAAGCGTTTTCCAGCGTTACTGCCTTTAGTAACGTTAATTTGGCCAGGAGCGACCATTTTTATCCCCGGAATACGCTTAATCTCCTTCACTACTAATTTGGCAGTTTCGGTCAGGGTGGTGTGTTCTTTTCCACGTTGTTTCGGCATTCGTCGAGCATAGCATATTTTGTTGACTTTTCTGGTTATTTTAGGTATTCTCATGCAGTTCCAATCTCAAATTTGTATTACCTATCTAGTGATACATATTGAAGTAAGTAAACTTGCTTGCTGCGCTCGCTTGGAAATGAATACTTGTGTTCATTTCTCTCAGCTCGCTTGCAAGTACAAACCGAAGTAACGAGTGGGAATCTCTTCTAAGGCCGGCCGTTACCTGTCTTTAATAGGGATTCTCACCCCCGCACCTGTTACGTGCGGATTTATACGTAAAAAATTAATATGTCACGATCACTCTATAAAGGACCATACGTAGACGCAAAGCTCCTCAAAAAGATCGCCGGAAAGAAAGCCGGAGAGGGTGATGTCATCAAGACTTGGGCACGTAATTCCGTGATTTCCCCAGAAATGGTAGGTTTCACTTTTGGTGTCCATAACGGACGAGATCATCTTGATGTTCTAGTCGCAGAAGAAATGGTGGGACACAAGCTTGGAGAATTTTCTCCAACTAAGAAGTTCCATCGACACGGAGGTAAGATGCAGAAGGAGCTAGAACAGAAGAAGAAGGAAGCTGAAATCACAGCAGCAAAGGCAGCTAAAGCAGCATAATTATGAAAGCATTTCTAAAAAACTATCGTCAGTCCCCACGAAAGGTGCGTTTAATCGCAGACTTGGTACGAGGTAAGAGCGTTTCTGATGCCCTGACTACTATCCAGTTTGTACACAAACGAGCGTCTGACCCATTTGCAAAAGTGATTAAGTCGGCAGTTGCTAACGCAAAAGACCAAGGAGTAAAGGATGCCGATAAGCTCTTTATCAAGACTGTAGCTGTCAACAAAGGAACCGTTCTAAGACGATCTATGCCACGAGCTCGTGGTTCTGCATCGCGAATTAACAAACGTAACAGCCATATCTTAGTTGAACTTGGCGAGAAAAAATAGGATATGACACACGTAGCTCATCCATATATCCAACGGATTGGAATAAACCGAGACTGGAGAAGCCGGTGGTTTACTACCAGCCCAAAGAAGTTTCGAGAATATCTTCGAGTTGATGCAGCACTCCGAAAGATGCTAGATACGCGTCTAAAAGGAATGTCAGTTGACGCAGTAGAAATTGAACGAAGCGAAAAGGATATTCGTATCATCATTAAAACTTCACGCCCAGGTATCGTAATTGGCCGAAGCGGAGAAGGAATCAATAAATTAAAGAAAGAAATCGATTTGTTTTTGCGAAAGCAGAAGACTACCGACAAGCCAGAACTAAAAATCGATATTGAAGAAATCCGTTCACCAGAATCAAGTGCTCGAATCGTTGGGCAAATGATTGCTGAGGGGCTTGAAAAACGCATGACTTTCCGTCGTGTGATGAAGCAAACAGCAGAGAAGGTGATGGCTAACCGAGATGTAGAAGGAGTGCGAATTTCTCTTTCAGGTCGTCTAGGGGGTGCTGACATGGCTCGTAAGGAAGAGCTTAAAAAAGGTCGAGTTCCTCTACAAACCCTACGTGCTGACATCGACTTTGCTCGTGTCACAGCCCGACTTCCATATGGTGCTATTGGTATCAAAGTTTGGATTTATCGCGGTGAAGTATTCGCTGACCGAAAGGCTGGGCAAAAAGATACAGAAGCGCGGACTAACCGGTAAGTAATTACATATGTTATTTCCAAAAAAAGTAAAACACCGAAAGTGGCAAACTAGCCGAAAGAGTGAAGCTCGTTTAAATCGTCCAGACACTCGTGGTATCACAGTGGCATACGGAGAATATGGATTAAAAGCTACTAGTGCTTCTCGAGTACGCTCAAACCAAATTGAAGCAGCTCGACGGGTTATCTCTCGTACTATGGGTAAGGCGGGTAAGTCATGGATTCGAATTTTCCCTGACCGACCAGTAACACAGAAAGGAGCTGAACAGCCAATGGGTAAAGGTAAAGGAGATCCTGATCACTTTGTATTTGAAGTTCGACCAGGAAGAATTCTTTTCGAAATCGATGGTGTACCAGAAGATATAGCTCGTGAAGCCCTTCGAAAGGCCACTGCGAAGCTTCCATTAAAAACTAAGTTCGTGCGTCGTGAAGACACACACGTGTAATTTTTCCTGATTGCCTATGACAAAAATGCAAGACATTCAAAAAAAGTCAGACTCTGAATTGACCGAATTGGTCCAATCCAGTCGCGACGAATTACGTCAGGAGCGGTTCAAAGATAAGATGAGTCGAAAGGCTAGTGTTATCCGAAACGCAAAAACTGAAATTGCTCGCGCTCTTACAGAGCTTACAGCTCGACGTAATAAAGAAACTAAATAGCGTATGAGTACAGAAACAACAACCAACAAGGGTCGCGTGCTCCGCGGAAAAGTGGTGTCATCAAAAATGAACGACACTATTACAGTCGCTGTTGAGCGATACGTGAAGCACCCAAAGTACAAAAAGTACCTACGTCGAACTAAGAAATTCTTGGTACATGATGCAGGAAACACTGCGAAAATCGGTGAAACGGTCGAAATTAAAGAAGTACGTCCAATCTCAAAGCGAAAGTCATTTGAGCTTGTAACCACAAAGTAATATGATTCAGACACAAACAATCGTAAAGATTACTGACAACTCAGGAGGAAAGATGGGTCGAGTTTTCAAAGTACTGGGTGGTTCTAAGAAGCGTTACGCTGAACTTGGAGAAATGGTGGTGCTAGCTGTGCAGTCTGCAGAGCCTAGAAAACAAGTTAAGAAAAAAGATGTGGTGTATGGTGTCGTAGTGCGACAGCGAAAAGCCTATCGTCGAAAGGATGGTTCATACGTAAGCTTTGATGACAATGCAGTAGTGCTTGTTGATAAGGAAAAGCGTGAGCCGCGAGCAAACCGTGTGTTTGGTCCAATCCCCAGAGAACTTAGCGAAGCTGGTTATCAGAAAATTGTGTCACTGGCTCCAGAAGTCGTGTAACAACTAAGTTGTAAATACAATAATATGAAAATCAGAAAAGGAGATACAGTAAAAGTAATTGCTGGTAAGGATAAAGGAAAGACAGGTTCAATCCTGACTGTTCTAAAAGAAACTGACCAGGTAGTTATTGAAGATGTGAACGTTGTAAAACGTCATGAGAAAAATCGACGAAGTCGTTCGCAAGGACAAATTATTGAGAAGGCTATGCCGATTCACGTTTCAAATGTGTCACTCATGGAAGGAGATAAAGCAGTACGTGCTGGGTACGCTTTTGAGGGTGAAGGAGACAAGCGAACGAAAGTTCGTGTTGCGCGACCTTCAGGTAAGAAGATTTAGTCAGAAAGTAATCGCTCGATGAATTTCTTTGTCGCTGCACTAGGGTGCTTAGTTGTAGTAGATAGGCTACGATTTCTTCTCACTCCGGCTAAGCTTCACGAATTCCACTAAAGCAATTATTTCTTTAAGTTAATTAAATAGAGTATGGAAACAGTACAGGCTCGACTGACAAGCGTATATGATGCTCTGAAAGGAGACTTCGGATACAAAAATGTCAATGAAGCACCAACAATTGAAAAAGTTATCGTATCTGTTGGTACCGGTAGAGTAGATGATAAGGCAAAGATTGCTCTTATCCAAGATAGACTAGCGCAGATTACTGGACAAAAAGCAGCTCCTCGAGCGGCTCGACAGTCAATCGCAGCTTTTAAGCTACGAGAAGGTGATATCGTTGGTTATCAGGTCACACTACGAGGAAAACGAATGACTCAATTTCTAGATAGATTGATTCACATCGCTATCCCACAAACACGAGACTTTCGTGGACTGAAGACTACTTCAATCGACGAGATGGGTAACTACACTCTGGGTATCAAGGAACACACAATTTTCCCTGAAACTGCAGATGAAGAGCTGCGTAATGTATTTGGAATGTCTATCACTATTGTGATGAGTTCTAGTGACAAAGCAGAATCTGAAGCGCTATTGCGACACGTAGGCATGCCGTTGAAGAAAGTTGAAGAAGCAAAGAAATAAACCCCTGTGGTTTATAGAAAAGGCCGGCTCCGAAGGAGCCGGCCTTTTCTATTGTTATGGTGCGGATGAAGAATGATTTATCCTTGCAATTTAACGGTATTCTGGTATATTTGCAGGCAAGACAACAGGCGCCTACTTAGGGCAACCTGTCGTTGAAGGCGAGCTTGCTTGAGTCGAAAGACGAGAGTTTGCGAGCCGGATTTATTCAGGAGCACGTCACCACATCTTGGTGATACGGATCCAAAGAAGACTAACAACAAAATATTGTGGCTAGAAAAGCTTTAATTCTCCGTGCAGAACGGGAACCAAAGTTCAAGTCTCGTGTTGTCCGACGGTGTAAACTTTGTGGGCGACCACACGGATATATGCGTGACTTTGACATGTGCAGAATTTGTTTCCGCGAACAAGCACACGAAGGACATATACCAGGCGTAAGAAAATCATCATGGTAGGCGATACAGTAGGCGATTTGATTATCCGTCTGAAGAACGCTGGCGCAGTTGGTAAGGAAACAATTTCTGTTCCTTACTCAAAACTCCGACACGCAGTTCTAGATAAACTAGTAGACGCTGGATACGTTTCAGCGATTACAACAAAAGGAAAGAAAGTACAAGAAAAGACCCTAGAAGTGACACTAAGTTATGAAAACAACGAACACCGGATTACTGGTGTTAAGCGAATTTCAAAGCCCGGTCGACGTCTCTACACTAAGGTCGCGGATATTCATCCGGTTAAATTTGGAAAGGGGCACATGATCCTATCTACTCCAGCAGGAATTCTTACGAATATCGAAGCTCGAGATAAGAAAGTAGGTGGTGAGCAACTTTTCATCATTTGGTAATATGAGTCGATTAGGAAAAATTCCAGTTAGCATCCCAAGTGGCGTAACAGTTACTTTTGCGGATGACGTACTGACGGTTAAAGGAGCGAAAGCGACATTGACTCGAGCTATCAAAAAAGACGTAGATATCAAGATCGAAGGTGACTCAGTTACTTTGATTCCTGGTGAAACTGTCGCAGCTAAAGCGCTTTGGGGTACTTACGCTGCTCACCTACGTAACATGGTTACTGGTGTGACAGAAGGTTTCACAAAGATTCTTGAAATTGAAGGAGTTGGTTACCGAGCTGAGGTAAAAGGCAATGAGATTATTCTCAATGTTGGATTCTCACATCAGGTACCACTAGAAATCCCCGAAGGGATTACAGCTACTGTAGAGAAGAGCATTATTACAATCGCTGGCGCAGACAAGGACGAAGTAGGTCAGTTTGCTGCTAACGTGCGTAAGGTTAAGAAGCCAGAACCTTATAAAGGTAAGGGTATTCGATACCGAGGAGAGTATGTTATTCGTAAGCAAGGTAAGAAGGCTGTTTAGTCTTGTAATTAATTCAATTCAATATGGAAAAATCACAATACAAAACACGGATGCGAACACAACGTCACAAGCGACTGCGTTCACAAATCTCTGGTACAGCTGCTCGACCTCGTCTTGCGGTATATCGAAGTAATACTTTCGTGTATGCACAACTCATCGATGATGAGGCAGGAAAGACTATTGCAGCCGTTGATTCTCGTAAAGAGAAAAAAGGTACTGGAGTAGAAAAAGCTAAAGCAGTAGGAGCAGCAATCGCTAAGAAGGCGGCTGACACAAAAATCACCGAAGTCGTATTCGATCGAGGAGGATTTAGCTACCAAGGTATTGTTGCAGCCCTAGCTGATGCAGCTCGAGAAGGAGGGTTGAAATTCTAAAAGTGAGTGCCAGTAATTTTTGAAGCGTTAGCTTTAAAAATACTGTTGCACGAACTTTGTTAGGCTACATAGTCCTGGGGACTATGTAGCCTAACGGGAGCTCTAAAGAATAGATAAAGTTTCTATTCACAAATTATTAAATTCTAAAACATTTTAAAATGTCAGAAAAAGAACAGCAGGAAGCTACAACTGACGTAAAGTCAGATGCTGCCGTGGAGGCAACTCCAGCAGCTGCTACGCCCGAAAAGGCGAAAGCAACCGATGCACCAGCTGCGACAACTTCGGACCGAGGTCCACGTCAACGTCGCGGAGGTAATGACAATCGACGAGGCGGAGCCGGA
The DNA here is from genome assembly GCA_021129655.1 of Minisyncoccota bacterium. GTDB lineage: Bacteria > Patescibacteriota > Minisyncoccia > Phycocordibacterales > UBA918 > OLB19. The sequence continues at coordinate 12,805 of JAJOLC010000048.1, read as the reverse complement.
GGAAACCGACGTGGTGGTGGCGGACGTCGCCCACGACGTGGTGGTCGACAGGAGCGACCTCGACAGGAGTTTGACCAGAAGATTGTTAGTATTCGACGAGTAACTCGTGTGATGGCTGGAGGACGTAGATTCTCATTCTCAGTTTCAATGGTTATTGGTGACAAGAAAGGAAAGGTTGGTGTTGGAATCGGAAAGGCCGGTGACACTCAACTGGCTATCGAGAAGGCAGTTCGAAATGCAAAGAAAAACATGATCGTCGTCCCGATGGACAAAGACAACCGAATTCCTCATGATGTGCACGTAAAGTATGCATCAAGTGAAGTAATGATGATGCCAGCAGCAGGTCGAGGACTTGTGGCCGGTTCATCAGTTCGTACTGTACTTGAACTAGCAGGAGTTAAAGACATTACAGCAAAACTCTTCTCTCGAAGTAAGAACAAACTTAACAACGCACGCGCTGCAGTCGAAGCGCTCAAGCAACTTAAGAAATAGTCTATGCAACTTCATGAACTAAAGCCTACAAAGGCTCGAAAGACTGCTAAGCGAATTGGTCGTGGTGGAAAGCGTGGTAAGACTTCAGGACGAGGTCACAAGGGTCAGATGCAGCACGGAGGACACGGTGTTCGACCAGAAATGCGAGACATTATCAAGAAGCTTCCAAAGCTACGAGGACACGGTGTAAACCGAGCTCGAACAGTTAACTCAGGCCGAGTTCGTCCACTAGTAGTTAATGTTTCAGCACTTGAAACACTAGAAGCAGGCACAGTAGTAACTGCAAAGTCACTAGTAACAGCAGAACTTATTCCTTCAGTACGACGAAAGGCTCCAGCGGTAAAGATTCTTGGAAACGGAAATCTAACCAAGAAGCTTACTGTTGAAGGTTGTCAGGTTTCTAAGTCAGCACAAGAAAAGATTGAAGCAGCTGGCGGAAGCGTGAAATAAACGGCATAATAATCTCATTATGCAAACATTCCTTCACAAAATAAAAATTATCTTTACGGAGCCAGCGATTCGTAACCGAGTACTTTTTGTGCTCCTTGCGCTCGTTATCTTCCGTATGCTTGCAGCAATTCCTATTCCAGGAGTTGACCAGACGGTACTAGAACAATTCTTCTCTAATAACCAATTCCTTGGATTGCTTAACATCTTCTCTGGAGGTGGGCTAGCTAATCTCTCAATTGTTATGTTGGGAGTTGGTCCATTTATTACGGCGTCAATCATCATGCAGTTGATGACGGTGATGTCTACCAAACTGAAGAGTCTGTACACAGAAGAAGGTGAGGCGGGAAGGGCTAAGTTTACTCAGTACAGTCGTATGTTGACTCTGCCATTGGCAGTATTGCAAGGGTTTGGTTTCCTTACTCTTCTACAAAGTCAGGGTGTGATTGCAGGACTGTCCACTTTTGATTTCGTTGTTAATGTTATCTTGATTGTTTGTGGCTCTATCCTACTGATGTGGATTGGTGAAATGGTTACTGAATACGGAGTTGGAAACGGTGTTTCAATCATTATCTTTGCTGGTATTGTTGCTTCACTACCATCTACGGTTAGTCAGTTATTCTTCACTTACGACCCATCTCAGCTTCCGCTTTATATCGGATTCACTCTAGTAGCAGTAGGTATTATCTACGCTGTGGTGGTGATGACAGAAGCAGAGCGACCAGTACCAATTACTTATGCCAAGCAAAGTAGAGGTGGTTCAACATACGGTACAAGTTCATCATACTTACCGATGCGTTTGAACCAGGCTGGTGTGATTCCAATTATCTTCGCGCTTTCTATTTTGCTTTTCCCTCAGATGGTGCTGAACATTCTGTCAGCATTCAACATGCCATGGGTAGCTAATGCAAACGAGATAGTAACAGGATTCTTGAACAACCAATGGTCTTACGGAGCAGTGTATTTCCTTCTAGTGTTCTTGTTCACATTCTTCTACACTGCAGTAACCTTTGATCCAGACGCGGTATCAAGGAATCTGCAGCGAAGTGGTGGCTTCATTCCTGGTATTCGACCAGGAGCACACACTGCCGAGTACTTAGGAAACTTGGTTACTCGACTCACATTAGTCGGTGCGGGATTCCTCGGATTCGTGGCCGTTCTGCCGGTTGGTATGCAAATTGCTACTGGTATAACAGCGCTAGCGATTGGAGGAACTGCCGTATTGATTGTGGTGTCAGTGGTTCTCGATTTGATTCGACGACTGGAGGCACAAGTCTCAATGCGCGAGTATTAATTTCCTAAAATCACTTCATCTGCGTCGTTAAGCTTCAGAAAAATTTATTCAATGTACCAACCAGTACATCTCACAAATTTTTCTTCACTTGCCTAGCATCTAAAGCAATTTAAGAAAATTAGCAAAAAGACCCGTAAGGGTCTTTTTGCTATACTGTCATGATGAAAATATATATGTCACATACCAAATCAATCGATTATGAGAATGAACTATATCGTCCAATCAGGGATTCAATATTGAATGTTCAGCATGATTTTTTTCTTCCACATGAAGATGTGAAAAAACAAACACAAAAGGAATGATACAATCAATCGATTTAATGATTGCTGAGGATTCTGTCCCAGCTACTGGAAGCGGAATTGAATTAGGTAGAGCTGCTATGGTAGATGTTCCAATACTATGTGTTTATAAGGAAGGAAGTAATATATCAAAATCACTCAAGTTCTTGACTAACGATTTTATAGAGTACGCATCATCAAAAGGCCTGCTCCAAAAAATGAACAATTTTTAAATAACTAACCAGCACCGGCTGAAGCTGGTGGTTGTTTAGTTTAAGAAAGAGCCAGCCAGCCGTTGCAATACTACAAAACTTGACATGTCATTAATTTCATGCTTATATGATAAATAGAAACATAACAATTTTTGTTGTGTGAATCTTGTTAATTTACAATCACAAAGGAGAAAATAAATGGTAAATTTTATATTCTATGTAATCGTAGGTGCAGTCTTTGCTTTCTATCAACCGTTTGAGCCCTTAATGGTGACTATGGTTGACCGACAGGGTTATTCGAGTACAGTGCTTAATCATTCAGCAATATTATGGACAGGTATTTCATTCCTAGGAGGAATGTTTATTGCGTCGGTGGTGCGTTTTGTTAGGCCGAAACGAGTTCATGTAATAACTTTACTTGGGACTACTCCTGTCCAAAAATTACAGACAGGAATACGTTTTACCCTGCCTTGGCCTTTTGGATATACGCATAGAGTTGTTCCAACAGATGTGCAGGACATGCCTATAAAAGTCCAGGTCAAACCTAGTGATAATTTGGTATATCATCTTCCTGTAAATGCTCAGTGGTACGTAATGGATGCAATGAAGTTTGCAATCGAACGCGATAATCCAGAAGGACAAGCTGAAAATTTGTTAACGGCCGCTATACGTAAGGCAGCGAACAATATGACTTTGTTTGAGATGTATGGAGATAAAGATAGTGTACAATCAGCTACTCAAGAAACTGTTTCAGAAGAACTTAAAAGTTTTGGTATTGCAATTAAAGAGTTAGTTGTACAAGATCCAGATTTGCCTGAAAGTACAGCTACAAAACTATCTGCTATTCGTGAAGCTGAATTAGATAAAGATGCTGCCACACATGAAGCAGAAGCAAAGTACGTACGCATGGTAGGTTCAGCTCGTGCAGAAGCTGAAAGTACTCGTCTTAAAGGTTCTGCTCTAGCTAATTTCCGTCTTCTTATAGCAGAAGGTAACGCTGCAGCAATTGCGGTAATGCAAGGTAAGCTTAGTGTTGCTTGGGAAGACGAAACTATCGGTGAAGGAGATAATGTCGAGACCATAAAGGTAGCAAAATTCGTCAAGCCTGATGGAACTGATGGGGTAGACATACCTACAATAGATGTTTCACCGGAAATGATCTTAGAATTCTTTAAGGTTGTTGATAGTAATGACGCTATCCGTGATGCATCTGCAAATCCTGGTACAACGGTTGTTCTTTCAACAGGTGCTAGCGCTGAAACTGGTATTCCGGCTTCTCTGTTAAATTCTTTGAATGAAATAAATAATCGTTCTAAAAGTTCGTCTAGTAAAAAATAGAAATCAGGATAAATTTTCTTTTGTTCTGAAACACTCCCAATTCGTTGGGGGTGTTTTTATAGGTAATATACTATTTTTTAATACTGATTCTTGAATGAGTAGCCTAGTGGGACTTCCTCACGCTTAGGTTCCCACACCTCTGTTTCTAACCAGTTCTTGTAGGCGTCAAATACTGCAATTGCTACAGATTGGGGGTTTTGTCTAGAAGTATCAATTACAAAATCAAAATGATTAGTATCGTACAGGTCTACGTTGTAGTGTCTCCGAAAACGTGATCTTTCTGCCATCATTCTTTCTCTAACTTGTCGAGAAACCTCGTCTAGAGAATTGTTACTAGTTCCAACTAGGCTTCGTGAGGTGTTACTTACAGCATCTTTAAAAATACGCACAGTCGCTAGGTCGATATCTAAATCCAAGTAAACCTTGAAGGATTCAGGTATCCAATAAAATCCGAGTCTCGAGTCAACAATGATATCTCGGCTATTACGTAAATTACGTAATTCTTCATCAATTTTATCGTCCAAACTATTGTCTCTAGTAGCTTTTTTGTTGTACTCTTCGAGTGTCATTTTGCTATCCTTGAGTACTTGTCTAACCATGTCACCAGAAGAATGACGAGTGTACCCGAGCAGCTCTGCTACCTTGTCTGCAGTTGAAGATTTACCGCTGCCAGGCTTTCCAGATATAGTAATAATATGCTTTCTTTGCATTTACTTGTAAGAATATCATATTGTTGCACCAGTGAAGAAAAGTTGCTACTCTCATGGGGTTATGAGTAACGAGATTAGCGATATTAAAGGTCATGTGGTTTTGGTTATGGCCCCAATGGGTAGTGGAAAAGGCACTCTTATTCATCACGTCTTACAAGAATATCCAACTTTGTATCAGACTATATCATGCACTTCCAGAGCGATGCGACCCGGAGATGTAGATGGTAAGCAGTATCATTTTGTAACAGCAGAGGAGTTTGATAAAAAGGTCGAAACGGGAGATTTTCTTGAATGGGCTGAGTTTGCTGGTAATAAATACGGAACTCTTAAGAGTGAAATATTGCCACGCTTAGCAGAATGTGAAGTGGTTGTAGTTGAGATAGAATTACAAGGAGTAGAGCAGTTATTAAATATTCTGCCTCGAGAACACATAACTGTAGTTTATATAGAATCAGGTGGGTGGGAAGTGTTAAAGGGTCGAGCAGAAGCCAGAGCGCCTATGTCTGATTCAGACTTAGAAGCTAGGTATCAAAGGTATTTAATTGAAAAACAGTCTAAACCAATGGCTGATATAGTTATTAATAACAGTGAGGATATAGATCTGGCACACGCTGAATTTAATCAAGTAATAGAAGCTGCATACGCTAAGTGTAAATCATAAATTATGGAACCAACGACAGTTATTTTTATCGGTCCACAAGGAAGTGGAAAAGGAACACAGATTGAGCAGTTGTATAAGGTAATTGCTGAGAAAGACCCATTGCGACGAATTGTGGATATTCAGACCGGTCGACGTTTTCGAGCGCTGGCCGCTAAACACGAGACTTTTGCTGAACGAAAAATTGAAGAAACTCTGGATACCGGTGCGCTGCAACCAGACTTTCTTACTCATATCTTGTGGGGTCAGGCTATGCTTGATCAGCTTGATGCTAAAAGTCACTTGCTGATTGACGGTTTTCCTAGAACGGTGACTCAAGCACAGGTGCTGGAAGACGCCTTTCTGTTTTTTGATAGAGACAATATCCATGTGGTTAATTTAGATACTCCAGAAGAAATTGTTCGACTGCGTATGCAGGAGCGAGCGCGAGCAGATGACACGGATGACTCTATCGAGACACGGTTGAAATGGTATCGAGATGATACGCTTCCAGTACTTGATTATTATCGAGTTAGACCAGATACTGTAGTGCATGACATCGAAGGGACCGCTTCTATTGAAGAAGTGCATGAACAGATTTTAGAAGCCCTCAAGCTTAACTAAGCCCTAGCAAAAAGGCCGGAAAAGCATAGCTTTTCCGGCCTTTTTGCTGTAAGCTTCATAAATTAGCAATATACACCTTTGGGTGTTTGCTCATTCATTAAATGATTCACAAAAAAACTCCAGAAGAAATAGAAATGCTGCGAGAAGCTGGAAAGATTCTAGCTGCTATTTTAAAGTGTCTCGCCAAAGAAGCTGTACCTGGAACCTCCACCCTCGATTTAGATGACAGAGCAATGGAATTAGTTGAGGAGTATGGTGTAGAACCAATATTGCTGGGCTATCACCCTGGCTTTGCGCCACGGCCCTATCCAGCGGCAGTTTGTATTTCAGTGAATAATTGTGTGCAGCATGGTATTCCTTCGAAAGATGTGGTTTTGCAAGAAGGAGATACGGTTAATATAGACATGTCGATTGCTCATAACGGAATGGTGGTCGATTCCGGCCTGACTGTTGGAGTTGGAGAGATTAGTGATGAGGCACGACGATTACTGGCTTGTACCCAAGAAGCATTAGTAATCGGCATCAAGGCCGCGCAACCAGGCGGACATGTTGGAGACATCAGTTCAGCAGTTCAGCAGTTTGTAGAGTCGCGAGGCTTTTCCGTAGTGGAGGTGTTGTGTGGACATGGTGTGGGGTACGAAATCCATGAAGAACCAAATATACCAAACCACGGCAAGGCTGGAACAGGCCCTAAAATTGAAGTCGGCCATGTGTATGCTATTGAGCCGATTGTGAACGTTGGTAAGCCTGATGTGTATTTTGATGATGAAGGAGATGGATACAGTGTCTACACTCAGGATGATTCCATGAGTGCTCATTTTGAACATACGGTTGCCATTACTGAAGCTGGTCCGCTGATTTTGACTAAGTAGTAGAGTGTGATGCAAAAAGGACATGAAACCCTTTGGGTTTCCTGTCCTTTTTGCTATACTGCACGAACTTTAAACTATATATTTTATGTCAAAACATCCACAACAAGAACGAACATTTGTGATCCTTAAGCCTGATACAGTACAGCGAAGTCTGATGGGAGAGGTAATTAAACGGTTTGAGCAAACTGGTTTGAAGATTTCTGCTATGAAAATGGCAGTACCAACAGAAGAACAGCTACAACAGCACTATAATAAAGACGATGCCTGGTTCTTAGAAAAAGGAACTAGGATTGCTAATGAGCTAAAGGAGCAAGGGAAGGAGGTTGATCGTGAACCGATTGAGTACGGTAAGGATATTATCCGAACGATTCTAAAATATATGACAGCTGCTCCAGTATTGATGATGGTTATTGAAGGGAACAAAGCGATAGATGTGGTAACTAAGATTGTAGGAACAACAGAACCGGCTACCTCAGACGTGGGAACAATTCGGGGGGATTATACAATCGATTCATACTCACATGCTGCTTATGAAAATCGTTCAGTCCGAAATTTGATTCATTGTTCAGATATTCCCTCAGAGGCCGAGCGAGAAATATCTATCTGGTTTGATGAGTCTGAAATCATGAACTACACAACTGCGCAAGAGCGAATTATGTATGATGTAAATCTTGATGGTAAACCTGAGTAATTACAAAATATGTTATCCAAAGGCCGGCCCCTACGGGGCCGGCCTTTGTGCTACCATAATAGATGGAACCACATTACGTATGTTCTTCAATACATTGCATCAGGGCTGACTGTAGTCTCGATTGGTACTGAGAATCCAAACAAAAGACGGGAATTTCAAAACTTCATCGGAAAGGTTGCCCACTTGGCCTAAGCGTCAGGAGCATGCGTCGTGGTTCTATTGAAAAGGCACCCCCTCTAGGGTGTTTTTTCAATTACTGATATCATAGAAACAATGATTAATAAAAGAACTGTTATATTTTTAATACTCTTTAGTATTTTTGGTTTAGCACACTATTTTGCGGTACTGGCTTCCTTGTATTGGTATTATGGGTGGTTCGATGTGGCTATGCATTTATGGGGAGGGATGCTGATTGGTCTTAGTGTTCACTCACTTGCTACATTCAGTAGATTCAATTTTAAGCCGACCCTCTCAATAATACTTTTGGTATTAGTCTCCATCACAGTAACTTGGGAAATTTTTGAGTGGTGGGCTGACTTGTATCAATCAGAAGCTTATTTAATTGATACAATCCAAGATATATTATTAGGTTTTAGCGGGGGATTACTGACACATTTCGTTTTGAGTAAATATACAATAGAGACATGAGTTCTACATTAGGTTTTTACGGAGGAGTCGGTTCAGTAACTGGAGCAAATTTTATGCTCGATACAGGTAAGTTAGCAGTGTTGGTTGACTGTGGTTTAGTTCAAGGTGATAAGGAGGCTAAGGAAATTAATGCCAAACCTTTTGTATATGAGCCAGACAAGGTAGATGCTTTGTTCGTCACACACGCTCACGCTGACCATATCGGTCGTATTCCAAAGTTGGTTCGAGACGGATTCAGAGGAGTAGTATATTCTACCGAACCAACTCTAGAATTGGCACGAATTATGTTCGATGATGCTCTTCATATTATGCAAATGGAGGCTAAGCGTGACAAACGTCAACCTATCTATGCTCAGAATGACATTGATTTAGCTCTGTCACTATGGAAAACTACCGGCTATGAGAAGCTGATAAAGCTAGAAGATGATGTGACAGCGGAGTTTAAAGACGCCGGTCATATACTGGGTTCAGCGATGGTTGAGTTTACCCGTCACGGTAAGAAAATCGTCTTTACTGGTGATGTCGGAAACAATCCTCAGCCACTAGTTGGACGACCGCAAGTACCTCAGCAGTATGACTATATGGTTATGGAAAGTGTCTATGGAGACCGAGTCCATGAAGAGGTGGCAGAGCGTTCTGCTATTCTTCAGCATCACATCGAGGAAACTATTCGGAAAGAGGGCACACTTATCATTCCGGCTTTTTCACTAGAGCGAACCCAAGGTATTTTATTTGAAATAAATAATCTAGTTGAAACTGAGACTATACCCCCAATTAAAACTTATCTAGATTCCCCACTAGCAATTCGTGTGACAGATGTTTACAGACACTCAAATAAATATCTAAAACCCGAGGTAAGAGAGCAGATAGAAAAAGGGGATGACATATTTTCATTTGAGGGTTTGTCTTTCACTGAAACAGTAAAAGAGTCCAATAAGATAGCTAAAGAACACGGACCGAAGATTATCATTGCTGGAGCTGGTATGAGCCATGGCGGGCGAATTAGGGACCACGAGAAGCATTTCTTGGGCGATACCAACACAACTTTGCTCCTAGTTGGGTATCAGACAGTTGGTAGTCTAGGACGCATTCTACAGGACGGCGCTAAGCAAGTTTGGATAGATAATACCGATGTAAAAGTGCGAGCTAAAATAGCTACTATCAGAGGCTACTCAGGCCATGCCGACAGAAACCAATTGATTGACTTAGTGTACGGAGGCTCAGAAGAGTACCAGCCCAAACAAGTGTTTGTCACAATGGGGGAGGAGCGTGCCTCTTTATTTTTGACTCAACGCCTACGCGACTACTTGGGAGTAAATGCGATTACACCCGAACCCGAATCTGAGATTGAGATAGATTTCTAATTATATGAAATATTACGTTTACATAATGGCTTGTAGTGATGGTAGTTATTATACTGGCTATACTAACAACATCCGGCGTCGTATTAATCAGCATAATGGAGTGGGTCTGTATTTCTGGCAGGGAGGTAAATATACCAGTAAAAGAAGGCCTGTCTTTCTTCAACATCTGGAACGTTTTCCTTCTAAGAAAGATGCTTTAAAAAGAGAAAAGGAAATAAAAGCAATGGGTACAAACAAAAGACATGAGTTGGTTGAATCTACTACTAAGGAGCAGATTCTGAGTGCAATATAAAATAACCCCGACTCAAAGAGTCGGGGTTATTTTATTTAAGCCGTAAGCCTTATTTAGTTACTTCTGTAACTACTCGATCAAATGCTTCTGAGTTGTCATAAGCTAGAGTGGCAAGAATTTTTCGATCTAGTTCGATGTTCTTGTCCTTCAGTTGCTTGATGAACCGGCTGTACTTAAGACCATGGGTCATAAGAGCAGCGTTAATTCGGACTGTCCAAAGTCGACGAAAGTCAGCTTTTTTGTCCTTTCGGTGAGCAAACGCATATGTTTGTGCGTGGTAGATTGCTTCACGAGCTTGCGCCTTTTTTGTTGAGCGTCCAAAACGATATCCTTTTACTTCTGCAAGAATATTTCGCTTTCGCTTCTGGGCCATTAAGCCTCCTTTTACACGTGCCATAAATTATTATTAATTAGAGATTAAGCGCCAGTTTTGGGTAGGAAACGACGAGTGATTCTCTTGCTTAGAGTCAACACTTGAGTACGCTTTCGCGCTAGTCGTTGTCGTCCAGTTTGACGGGCATTGAAGTGGTTTTGACCAGGTCGACGAGCAACTAGCTTGCCATTCTTGGTTACTTTAATGCGCTTAGTGAATGATTTGTTGGTTTTCATAAGTATTGAATGAGTAAATATCCGAAAGATATATTACGAATTTATGTCCTGATTTTTTCTCCTCATGAGAAAATCATTGGACTGTTTGATCGGGCTTCGGCCACAAGGGGAGTGGCAAAGTGGGGAAAATATAACGTATTTAGCACAAAAAGTCCAGTAAAAATCCGGTCAAGAGTTTGTCTTGACCGGATTTTTACTTTTTAAATCATTCCTCCTTCTAGTAGGTCGTCCAAAGACTTCTTTTTGGACTTGTTGTCAGACTTACTTTCAATCTTTTTCTTTTTCTTTTTCTCAACTTCTTCCTCGTCTTCTAGGATTTTAGGCTTGTCAGATTTCTTAACTTTACCAACTCGTTCTATCGTAGCGGTGAATCCTTTAGGACTTTTTTTGATAGGGTCAGCTATTTTGTATTCAGCTGGGATTATTTTCATAAATCTATCCAGTCTTTCTTTTAGGAAAGCAGGCTCCATATATTTGTATCTACCCCAGAGAAATAGATCAACTTTTACCCGGTGTCCCTCCTCCAGCCAACCAGCGATTCTCTTAGCTTTTAGTTGCTGGTCGTGCTCACCAGTACCAATCTTTACCTGTGCGCTTTTTGTCTCGGTTATATGTGCCTTAGCTTTAGCAGCACTAGCTTTTCGTTTGGTGTCGTAGCGATATTGCCCGTAGTCAGTAATCTTTGCTACTGGAGGCTTGGCTTTGGGTGAGATTTCAATTAGGTCCAACTTCATCTCATCAGCTTTCTTGAGCGCATCAGATAATGACAGTGTGCCAATGTTTTCTCCATCAGGACCTACTACTCTTAGTTCAGACGCACGAATAGCTTTGTTGATTCGAGTTCTGGTATCTGGTCCTGAGTATCTTCGACGTGGAGCTGGCAAATTAGTGTTTGATTATGAAATAAACTGCATGTCGCTTCTAACGAGCGCGATGCAATGATTTTCAAAATGTACCATAAAAACGTTAGTTTGCAAGGAAGAACCGACGGATTAATGTAGAATATAGATATAGAAGGCTCTATATATTGTGTAATTTAAGGGCTGAGAATGGTACAATCTAATTCACATGAAAAGCTCGTCAGAAGAAGTTTTGTCATCACGGCGTACTCCTCGTAAGAGAACGTCAGCTAAGCGTGTGGCTGCCTCAGAAGAGAAGCCTGTGCTTAGAAGGCGAGTTTTAAAAGAAACCGCTCCCCATAAAGTAGCTGCTACCAGACCGTCCGCAGCTACTTCTAGAACTGGTTCCCGTACAAGAAAAGCTCCCACCCCGATTTCAGTGTCCAAGGCCGACAGGGCACACAAGAACAAACAAAAACTCATGGTGGGATTTGTGATGATTGTTGGCGTCGGGCTTTCAGCCGCAGTTGCTTTGATTGATGATGGTCAAATTGACGTTGCTCAGACTATCGAGGACAGGAATGAGCGCATCCGAAATAATATGGCTGATGAGAAGGATACTTTAATAACTAATGTAGAATTGCCAGTTCAGAATAGCAATCCTAGATCAGGAGGTCTGCGTCCAGCAACTGCGGACGAAAGAGCTAAAGGCTCACCTCCACCGCCCGTACAGATACCAGAAATAGCCTCATCAACCGCTACTACAACTGATCAAGCGGCTTCTTCTACTGACTCTGTGTCAGATAGCAGTACTACAATAAACGAAGAAAGTTCTGAAGAGTCAACGGAGTCAGCCGAGGAGAGTTCATAACCTCGACTCGTCACTTACGAAAGTCGAGCTATGTTTGCTGTGTACACAGCTACAAGTAGGTTTGTAAAAAAAACCTGTTAGAATGTAAGTAATGAGTGATGTTCTTAAGAAGTTCGTGCGCGCGGCTAATTATTTGTCTGCCGCCCAAATTTATTTACAAGATAATGTCTTATTAGAAGACCCTCTTTTACCTGAGCATATAAAGCCTCGACTACTTGGTCACTGGGGTACATGTCCGGGTATTAATTTTACCTACGCACACTTAAACCGAGCGATTATTGCGCACGATGTTGAGATGATGTTTGTGCTTGGTCCTGGTCATGGTTTTCCTGCTGTTCAAGCAAACTTGTTTTTAGAAGGTACATTAGAAAAATACTTTAAGGACATCACACACGATACTGCTGGAATAGCTCACATGGCCAAACAGTTTAGTTGGCCCTATGGAAACCCTAGTCACAGTAACCCCGAGGCCCCGGGAGTAATCCTTGAAGGAGGTGAGCTTGGTTATTCACTCTCTACTGCCTACGGTGCTGTTCTAGATAATCCAGATTTAGTCGTTGCTTGCTTAGTAGGAGACGGAGAAGCAG